>JBJXEZ010000343.1:0-18959 GCA_046153695.1 Saprospiraceae bacterium | reverse complement strand
CCTCAACCTTGGCAAGGTTGCGCTCTACAAGATGAGCTATTTCCGCGTATTTCGCTTAAAACGTTATGCCTTGAAAGCGGGTGCAAAGATAGATCAGCTCTTTTGAAAGTGGCAAGCGTTTGTTCGGTAAATTTTTTTAAAAATTTATTGACCCGGACTTTCCTCCCCTTTTTCGTTTTTGCGCCTGAAGTAGAAGTACGTCTCCAACTGCGCCCGAACAGGTATGTCGGTATCGCTGCGGCGGTATTCGTTCCGGCTCTCCAAGTCAATAATGCGGGCCTTCACATTGTCTTCCAACTGCAGGTTGATCAGTGCCCGTATTTCCGCTTTTAAATCTGCATCGTACACCGGGAACGCCGTTTCGATGCGAAAATTGAGGTTGCGCTGCATCAGGTCGGCGCTGGACAGGTACATTTTTTCTTCACCGCTGTGGTGGAACAGGAACACCCTGGCGTGCTCGAGGTACCGATCCACGATGCTAATGACTTCGATGTTCTCGCTTACGCCTTTGATTCCGGGCACCAGGCAACAAATGCCGCGCACGATCAAGTCCACCCGAACGCCCGCTTGCGATGCGGTGTACAGTTTTTTGATTACCTCCCGGTCTTCGAGGCTGTTTGTTTTTATCAGGATGTAGGCCTGTTTGCCTGCCGTGGCCTCGGCAATCTCGTGGTCAATCAATGCGTACAGTGCGGGCCGCAGGTTGAACTTGCCCACGAACAGGTGCTCGAATTCCTGCCGTGGCGGTTTGATGTTTTCCAAAAACGAAAATACATTGCTGACTTCGGTCGTGATCCGGGTGTCGGCGGTAAAAACGCCAAAATCAGAGTACACCAGTGCTGTTTCTTCGTGGAAATTGCCAGTTGCAAGGTAGGTGTACAGGCGGGGTTTGCCATTTTCTATGCGGCGCACGAGGGCCAGTTTGGAGTGTACTTTTACGCCCGGAAACGAGTAGTGGACACGCACACCCGCTTGTTCGAGCCGTTCGCCCCATTCCAGATTGGCGGCCTCGTCGAAGCGGGCTTTGATCTCCACGAACGCCGATACCTGCTTGCCGTGGCGCACGGCATCCATCAGCGCCTCCAAAATTTTGCTGCGCTTGGACACCCGATACTGGATCACTTTGATGTGGGTCACGGCGGGGTCTTGGGCTGCGTGTTCGAAGAAATTGACTACCGCCTGGTACGATTGGTAGGGCACATGCACCATCTGGTCCTTTTGCCGAATTACGCTGAACGGATCGTCTGTGTCATGCAGCAACGGGTGCGGCAGTGGCGGCAATGGCTTGTTTTTCAGGTACGTCAGTCCAAAGTCAGGGAATTTGAAAAAGTCGAAATTGTTGTGGTAGCGCCCTTCCGGCAGCATATCATTTTTGCCAAGACCGAAAGTGTCCTTCAGGTAATCCAGCAGGTGATCGGGCATTTCCCGGTCAAATACAAAACGGCTGGCTGGACCGACCTGCCGCTTGGACAGGCTGGCCTTGATTTTCTGCACCAGGTCGCCCGAAAACTCGTCGTCAATGTACAGTTCGGCATCGCGGGTAAGTTTGATTGAGTAGGTGTCCTGGATATCATATCCCGGAAACAGCCAGGATACAGAGTGTCGCACGATGTCGTCCAACAGAATCAGATCGTGGCGTCCGCCCACCGATGGCAATGGGATAAAACGCGGCAATTGGTCGGACGGAATTTTTACCAGGGCATACTCGCTTGATGCCAGCGGTTTTTTTTGCGGGCGCAAATGCACGGCCAGGTACAGGTGGGCATTGGCTAAAAAGGCTCGAATACGCTGTTTGATCAACAGCACCGGCATCACGAAGGGCAATAGGTTGTTGTGGAAATAGGTCTCGACGAAATAACGCTGCTCAGCGTTGAGGTCCATCCGGCGCAAAATATAGACGTTTTGCTTGCGCAACTCTGGCACGATTTGCTTGGCAAAAATCTGCGAAACCTCTTCTTGCTGGCGGTTCACGATCTCGTGTATCTCGCGCAACACTTCACGGGGCACAAAGTCCAGTTCTGCCTTGGTTTTTTTGCCCACTTTTTTCAGGTTGCGAATGCTGGCCACGCGGATGCGGAAAAATTCGTCGAGGTTGGACGAATAGATGGCCAAAAACTTCAACCGCTCCAACAGGGGCACCGCCGGATCTTTTGCTTCTTGCAAGACACGGTAGTTGAACGACAACCAGGAAATATCGCGATGAAAAAAGATCATTGAGAAAGCGGGTAGTTGAGCAAGTGGGTGGCAAATGTGCGTATTCGCAGGGTTTCGCAGTGGCAATTTTGTGTTAATTTTCAAAGCAACACCCCTGGGCACCGTGGCACTTGTCAAAACAAGGTACCCTGCCTGGCGGGTGCGGCGAGTTCCACAGGTCCGCGCAGGTGTGCTTCCGGCATTTTTTCTGAAAAAAACGCCGCCGCTCTTGCCGCCAGATCAGGTGCCAGCAGGTTGTCCGGCTCGTGGCAGAAAAAATACGCCTCCCGCAGTCCTTGCGAAAACCACAGAGCCAGCCGATCCGACCAATCGGCCACGCGGGTGTAGTCGGTCGAATGCAGGCCGTTGCCCACAAACCGCACGAGCACTCGGCCTGTGGTCAGGCGCAGGTGACACACATCGCGGCGGCCAGCCACATCGGTCACAACAGTCGCCACCTGATGTTCTTGCAACAGTTGAAAAAAGTCCGAACCGGCGGCATCCTCCTGAAAAAAATCCGGGTGGCGCACCTCTACAGCCAAGGGAATATCATCGGGAAAAACGCTTAAAAACCGCTCCAGCACCAGCAGGTTTTCAGGAGCAAAATACGGTGGCAACTGGATGAAGCAACAGCCCAGCGTTTCGCCAAGCCCCCGAATCGCCTCACAAAAAATATGAATTTCCCGTCCGTTCAGTCCCAGGTCGCGGGCGTGGCTAATCGTCTGCGGGATTTTGGGGCAATACCGGAAATCAGCAGGCACTTCCTCGCGCCATCGGGCCACCGTGGCCGCATCGGGTATGCGGTAGTGTGTCGTATTGTGCTCGATCGTGTTGAACTGCCGGCCATAGTAGCTCAAAAAATCCTTTTCTCGTGCTCCCGTCGGGTACCACCGCCCCACCCAGGGTCTCATGTTGTAACCCGTGGCACCGAGGTAAATTGCGGCTGCCGATTGGCGCGAAGGCAGAGCAGCCAACAGCGCGGCGTTCTGCCACGGCTCGGTCGGCAAAGCGAAGTTGACGTGATCTACGTTGTGCAGTTTACCAAAATCCATGGGCGTAAATATAAGCAATGCCGTACTTTCGCTGCCGAGTATTTTTCGCAAAAAACTAACACACAACATTTTGCAAAACAAATTGCATCAACTTGGCTCCCTGCTGCGCTTCTACTTCGCCGCTCAAACCCGCTACCAGATGCATTCGCCGTTCGTGTTTGATTGGGTGAACGAAGTGCTGGAAGACCGCCGCTGGTTTTATGCTTTCGATGATATTGAGGCGCTGCGCCGCCAAATGTTAGCCAGCCCGGTTGTGCTCAACGTGGAGGATTACGGTGCGGTATCTGTCGGCGAACAACCCGTGCAGCGGCGCGTAGCAGTGCGCCAGGCTGCTGCTGTTGCAGCCAGTTCGCCCGCACAGGGGCGGATGTTGTTCCGAATGGTGCAATGGCATCGCCCGCAGCGTTTGCTCGAAATCGGTACGTCAGTTGGGGTAGGGGCCATGTACCTTGCTTCGGCCGCCCGCGAGGCCCGCCTCATTTCGCTGGAGGGCAGTGAGGCTGTCGCTCGTATCGCAGAAACCAATTTGGAAATACTCAACCTGCACCGGAACGCAGCGGTGCGAAGCGGCCCTTTTCGGGAAACACTGGCCCCCGCGCTCAAATCGCTCGGCGAGGTGGACCTGATCTTCTTCGATGGCCACCACAGCGAGGCGGCTACGCTGGATTACTTCGAGCGCTGCCTGCCATATTGCCACGGCGGTACAGCCTTGGTCTTCGACGATCTGTACTGGTCGGCTGAAATGACTGCGGCCTGGGAAAAAATCAAACAAAACGAACGGATCACGACCACAATCGACTGCTTTGATCTCGGTTTTGCCTTCCTAAACCCGGATATCGGGCAAAAACAACATTTCAAACTCGTGCCGTTGCGGCTGAAACCGTGGAAAGTGTGAAAACTTGGTGCGGTATTCATAACGCCAAAATTTTCTCCAACGCCGTTCGGATCAGGTTGTCCACAGCTGCACCAGTATCCCGGCTGAACTGCCCCAACGCCCGGTTGGCGATGACGGCACTCACGGATACCGCCCGGTGGCCGAGCAACTGGCAAAGCCCAAAAAGAGCCGCCGTTTCCATTTCAAGATTAAGGATGTGTTCGCCGTTGTGCTCGAACTGCTGAAGCCGGTCGAGGTAATCGGGTACACGAACCGGAGCACGCAAACGCCGGCCTTGCGGGCCGTAAAAACCCGGGTTTGTGGCCGTAAAACCGCGAAACAAGCCCTCCGAAAACTGCTTGACTAAAGCCGAATCTGCCGGAGCGAAATACGGTGCCAGCGGAAACGGCCAGGAAACACCGAAGTGCCTGCGCAACGCCTGCACGACCGGGTGATCGTGCTGGTCGGGGGCTTCATAAAACTGCAACAGCCCGTCCAGCCCGATCCCGCCGGTAGAAACCACGAGGCCATCCACTGGAATCGCCGCCTGCAGCCCGCCCGCAGTGCCTAACCGGACAAACGTTAGAGCCGTGGATGACGGCTTGAGCAGCCGGGTTTCGAAGTCAATATTGAACAGCGCGTCCAATTCATTTACGACGATATCCATGTTGTCGGGGCCTATTCCCGACGAGATGACACTCAGCCGCTGCTGGCCGATCCAGCCCGTGTGCGTGACGAACTCGCGTTTTTGCACCCGGTGTTCCACCCGGTCGAAGTGCTGGCTGACCAGGGGCACGCGGTCCTGGTCGCCCACGGTGATGATGAGCGGTGCTACCTGTTCGGGCTGTAGATTCAGGTGGTAAATACTGCCGTCAGGGTTCAGGATCAGTTCAGATTCTTTGAATGCCATTGTTCAAGATTGTAGCGGCTGTAAAAAAATCAACAAGCCGTTTTCCGCCGTGAAAATACGGTGCGAATTAGAGCGCGTTTAATTTTAACATTCGGACGGCCTGACGCCGAAATGTTAAATTTAAACACGCTCTTAAACCCGCACTTGTGTTTCTTTGCAGCAAGTTTTTCCACCTGCAAGCCTGTTTCGGCCTCCGGTTTTACAAGAAAAAATCCAAAACGGCATGAAGAAAAAAAATGACATCTCGCTGCAAGAGGCTATGCAGGCCATGCTTCAGGAATACCGCCTCGAACCGCGGCTCAACGAGACGCGCGTCAAAATGCTGTGGGAAAAACTCATGGGAAAAACTATCTCCACATACACGTCCAACATCCAGGTCCGAAAAAACGTACTTTACCTGACCATCCTGTCCGCGCCGCTCAAGCACGAACTGTCCTTTGCCAAGGATAAAATCAAAGACCTGCTTAACGATGAAATGGGGCAGGAATTCGTGAAGGACGTTGTCATACGGTAAAGAGCCAGTGCATTACATTTGCCATCAAATTGTACAGCCTTGAAATTTATCAAAAATTTACTGCGGCGCTGGTACCGTTCGGTGCCCAAAACGGAAACGGGCAGCCCGCGCTGGGGCCTGTACTTTCGGCGCATCGTGTTCCGCATCACGCTTTGGTTTTTTGGCATAACCATCGGCCTGACCCTGCTGTACCGGTTCGTACCCGTTCCGCTGACTCCTCTGATGGTCATTCGCTGGTTCGAGCAGGCTAGTGACCCGGCCCGTGAAACGCGCCTGAAAAAAGACTGGATGTCGTTCCAGGAACTCTCGCCTAGGCTGCAACTGGCTGTGGTATGCGCCGAAGATCAGGAGTTTTTGGAGCACGATGGCTTTGATTTTCAGGCCATCGAGAAGGCATACAAACACAACAAAAAAGGCAAGCGGGTGCGCGGAGCCAGCACCATCAGTCAGCAGACAGCCAAAAACGTGTTCCTTTGGCCAGCCCGCTCCTGGATACGAAAAGGATTGGAAGTGTATTTCACGTTCCTCATCGAAGTGCTGTGGAGCAAAGAACGAATCATGACAGTTTACCTGAACGTGATCGAATTCGGCGACGGCATTTACGGAGCGGAGGCCGCGGCACAGTATTATTTCAAAAAAAGCGCGAAGAGCCTGCGCACGGAGGAAGCGGCCCTTTTAGCCGCTGTACTGCCCAACCCGATGAAACGAAATCCGGCCAAGCCATCGGGCCTCGTTCGGCACCGCAAACAATGGATCATCGGCCAAATGCGCATGTGGGGCATGAAAATTGATTTTGACGACCCCAACACCCCGCGAAAACCCAACTGATACGGCTCAAACCCGGACTTTTTTCCTCTCCTACCTGATACTCATGACAAAAATCACACTTTTTGCACTGAGCCTGTGCCTTTTCCTGTCGACAGCGCATGCTCAAAATACCCTGCCTGTTTTGCAATTCTCTAACGGCAATTGGTTCGACGGCTCCAGGTTCGTGGAAGGTTCCTGGTACAGCGTGGGCGGCAAACTCACCAAAAAAGTACCCGCCAAAGTAGACTCTGTGGTTGACCTCGGCTGGCGCTGGGTGGTGCCGCCGCTCGGCGACGCGTTTTGCTCCAGCCTTGCCGAAAAATCATTTGTAGCCCAGCAACTGCGCTCCTACTCCGAAGATGGCGTGTTTTACCTGCAAGTGCTCGCCAACACGCAGGAAGACCGCAAAAAAGCAACGGCCCTGTTGCCGCCAACCGGCGGCCCCGAAGTCGTGTTCGCCAATGGCGGCTTTACCTGCACGCTCGGACACCCGTTTTTGGACTACGAAGCGCCCGCTCAAGGTGCCCGCAGCCCGGAGGACATTGCCAAAAAATACACACAAATCCGGGAGGGCCGTACCATGCTCGGCAACGGGTACTGGTTTGTCGACACCGACAAGGTGGTGGACCAGACCTGGAAAAACTTCCTCGCCCAGTCGCCCGGCGTGGTTTCCATTTACCTGCTCGATGTGCAAAACAGCGGCGGTAAGGAATCCAAGGGCCTGACGGCTGATGCCGCCAAAGCCGTCGTTAAAAAAGCGCACCGCTCCAACCTGCGGGTATTTGCCCATGTTGAAACTGCCGCCGACCTGCTGCTGGGCCTGAAATTGGACGTGGACGGCTTCGCTAACCTGCCAGGACACCACTGGGACGGCACTGGCGACGGCTCCAAATACGAACTGACCGATCAGGACCTGAAAAAACTGGCCAAGAAAAAAACGCCCGTGGTCGCCTTGTTTTCCCACGCCCTCACGCGGACAGCCCGCCCAAATGCCCAGGAAATACAAGGCGCATTGCTCAAACGGCTGTTGGCCCATGAGGTGAACGTCGTGCTCGGTACCGACGACTCCCAGCGGGCCGTGCGGGCAGAGGTCAACTATTGGTTCCAGCTCAAAGACCTCGACAATGCCCAGGCTATCCGGGTCTTTTGCGCCAACACACCGCAGGCTATTTTTCCGAAAAGAAAAATCGGCCGCTTCGAAGAAGGCTATGAATCTAATTTTTTGGTTTTGAATGAAAACCCGCTGAACAGCCTGCTCGGCCTGCGCAACATCGCCTTTTCGGTGCGGCAGGGGGCGTTTCGGTAGGAAATAAAACACCCACATACAATGAAACACCTCGCGCTCCTCCTCCTCCTCGCCCTGCCCGCCCTGGCCACCGCCCAGTGCTACACCGCCTACCGCGACCTCGGAAACAAACTCGTGGCCGAAAAACAGTACGACAAGGCCATAGAAAAATACACCGAGGCCAAAGAATGCCGGACCAAACCCGCCGGTGCCGACAAGGAAATAAATGGCCTCATCGCCAAGGCGAACAAACTAAAAACGGCACCCGCTCCGATTAAAAAACCAATAACCAAGCCCGCAGGCCCCACCGAGGCTCAAAAACAGGCCGCCTCCGCCGCAGAAGCCGCCGCCCGCGCCGACGACACCGCCTGGGACATTGCCCAGGGCACCCTCACCGGCTGCAAACGCTACCTCAAAAACTACCCATCGGGCCGACACGCCGCCGCCGCCAACCAGTGTGTACATGACAACTCCGACGCGGACTCCGACGGCGTACTGAACAAGGACGACCGCTGCCCAAGCCAAAAAGGCACCGCCGAGCACGACGGCTGCCAGCCACCGGCACCTGCTGTGCCCATGCCCGACATGGTGCCCGTGAAAGCCGGCTCCTTCACCATGGGCTGCACCACCGAGCAGGGCAGCGATTGCTACGACGACGAAAAACCCGCCCACCGCGTCACGCTCACCCGCGATTTTTATCTCGCCCGCCACGAGGTAACCAATGCCCAATACGCCGCCTTCCTCTCCGAAAAAGGCAACCAGACCGAAGGCGGCGTAGCCTGGATCGACCTCAGCGGCCAATGGAGCGACGCGGCCCGCTGCCGCATCGTGGCCGATGGCAAGGCCTTCCGCGCCCAAAGCGGCTACGAAAACCACCCGGTCGTGTACGTTTCCTGGTACGGCGCCAAGGCCTACTGCGACTGGCTGAGCAGCAAAACCAAACAAAAATACCGCCTGCCCACCGAGGCCGAGTGGGAGTACGCCGCCCGCGGTGGCGAGCACTCCCTCCCTGCTGGGGAGGGCCGGGGTGGGGCCACCAAATACGCCGGCAGCGACAACCCCGACGACGTGGCCTGGTACTGGGAAAACTCCGGCGACCAGCGCCTGTCGGGCGACTGGAGCGCGGAAAAACTCAAGACCAACAACTGGCGAGTGCCAGAGCAGCGACGGCGATAGCGACGTAGCGCAGGGTGGGGGAGGAGCCGCTGCTGCTACTCTGGGTTTGCCGGAGTCGCTTGCGGGCTTCGCGGGCGTACGCCCCCGTGGGGTACGCGTTCAGGTAGGCGGAGAAAGCCTCCGTGGTGGCCGTTTGTTGGGCCAAATTCCAGTCGAATGCTTCTTTCCGGGCCCGGGTGGCTTCGGCCTGATGGCGTTGGGCCTCGGTTTCGCGGGCTTGCTGTTCGCGCAGGCGGGCGGCCTCTGTTTCGCGGGCACGTTGCTCTTCGGCGGCGCGGCGGGTTGATTCGGTCTCCTCGGCTGCGCGGCGGGCGGTTTCGGCGGCGGCGCGTTCCTGCAGGAGCTGCGCGAGCGTTCGGCGCACGCCTTGCACCACATCTACCCAGGCCGCCTCGCGGGAGTGCCAGTGGCGGGTGTCGTTCACGGGCACGCCGTCGGTGGGCAGCACTTGCGTTCGGCTCACGACCGGGTCGGTGTCCCACACGCAGGGCCGCACGATGACCGGCACCACGCGGGCCTCGCCGCGGTCATGGCGCTCGATGGCTTCGCGCAGTTCCACCTCGTGGATGTAGTCGCTCTGGAAATAGTCGCTGCTGACGAGCACGAGGATAATGTCAGCGTTTTTTAGGTTTTTTTTGATCTCAGGTTCCCAATGCTCGCCGGCGATGAGTTCGCGGTCGGTCCATACGCGCAGTACGCCCGAGCGCTCCATGGGCAGGAGTTGAGCTTTGAGTTCGGCGCGGAATGGCTCGTCCTCGCGGGCGTAAATGATGAAAACCAAAGGTGGCTGAGCGGACATGGCGTTCGTTTGGACGGACAAATGTATTGCATTTGCAGGGTAAGCCCTTCGCTTCGTTTTATCAATTAATTCTGCCTCGGCGCTTATCATAATTACCCCTTCCTTTGCTGCCGAAATACCGCCACCATGCTACAAGACCGATACGGCAGAATCCACGATTACCTTCGAATCGCCCTAACAGATGCGTGCAACCTGCGCTGCGTGTACTGTATGCCGGATGAAAAAACGCCCTGTTTGCCATCCAACCGGCTGATGTCGGTGGCCGAAGTGGATACGCTGGCACGGGTATTCGTGCAAAACGGCGTGCGGAAAATCCGGCTTACCGGCGGCGAACCGCTGGTACGCCGGGAAGCCCGCGAGATCATCGAACGGCTGGCAAAATACCCCGTCGAACTGACCCTGACCACCAACGGTGTGTTGGCCGACGAGTTCCTCGACACCTTCCTTCGCGCGGGCATCCGTTCCTTGAACGTGAGCATGGACTCCCTGCGCCCCGATGCGTTTTTTTCCATCACCCAACGGGACTACGGCGAGCGGGTGCGCCAAAACATCCTGCTGCTGCTGGAGGCTGGCCTGCACGTCAAACTCAATACCGTGGTCATGCGCGGGGTGAACGACCACGAAGTGCCCCATTTCGTGGAACTGACCCGGTACCTGCCGCTCCACGTCCGGTTTATTGAGTTCATGCCTTTCCACGGAAACCAGTGGGAACACCAAAAAGTGGTGCCTTCTGCTGAGTTGCTGGAGCGGATTGCCGAAGATTTTGAGTTTGTAAAACTCCACGACGGGGTACACGACACGGCCAAAAAATACGCCGTACTCAACCACGCGGGCACATTTGCGCTGATCTCGACCATGAGCGCCCATTTTTGCGCCGGCTGCAACCGGCTGCGGCTCACCGCAGACGGAAAAATGAAAAACTGCCTGTTTTCCAAAACCGAAACCGACCTGCTCGGGCCGCTGCGAAACGGGTTAGACGTGGAGCCGCTGATCCGCGATTGCCTCGGGCAAAAGGCCCCGGAACTCGGCGGCCAGTTGCAGCCGGACTACCAACTGATTGATGCCAACCAACTACAAAACCGCAGTATGATCGCTATTGGCGGGTGATTTTTCAATTTGAAACCATGAATATAACCATCCTCGTATTCGGGAAACTGACCGACATCCTTCTGCCGCAACAGTGGGAACTGGCGGCCGGGCAAACAACTGTCGGCTCGGTACGCACCCGGCTCGAAACCGAGTTTCCTGCCCTGAAAGGCATGCGCTACCGCATGGCTGTGGACCAAAAAATAGCCACGGAGGATATGCCACTCACTGAAAACGCTGAAGTGGCGCTGCTGCCGCCATTCTCGGGCGGTTAACCCTGCAACAGCCATGGACCGCTACCAAAAACAGATTCTACTGAACGAAATAGGCGTGGTCGGGCAGCACCGCCTTTCTGAAGCCCGCGTGTTGGTGATCGGTGCCGGTGGGCTGGGCTGCCCGGCGTTGCAGTACCTCGCTGCTGCGGGTGTTGGCTGTCTTGGCATCGCTGACTTTGACACCGTGGAGGTGTCCAACCTGCACCGCCAGATTTTGTACCAGACAGACGATATCGGAGTGCCCAAAGTAACGGCAGCGGCACGGCAGTTGCAGGCACTCAATCCCGATACCCGGATCGACGTTTTTGGCGAAGCCGTGGACACCGCAAACGCGCTGGAAATACTGGCACGTTTCGATTTGGTGCTGGACGGCTCCGATAATTTTCCCACGCGGTACCTGGTCAACGATGCTTGCGTGCTCCTGGACAAACCGTTGGTGTACGGGTCTGTTTTCCGTTTTGAAGGACAAGTGGGCGTTTTCAACGTGCTGGATAAGGGCCGCAAAACCAATTACCGTGACCTGTTTCCCGAGCCGCCCGACCCCGCCGAAGTAGCCGACTGCAACCAGGCCGGAGTTATCGGTGTAGTGCCCGGCATCATCGGGATCATGCAGGCTGCGGAGGTCGTCAAAATCGTCACGGGAGCGGGCAAGCCGCTGTACAACCGCTTGCTGACCTACCACGCTTTGACCAATTCCATGTACGAAGTGGAGGTTTTTCCACATCCGGAGGCGGCGTTGCACGCGCCTGAAAACGCAGAAGCCTTCCGAAACATGGACTACGCGTGGTTTTGTGGCGGGCATACTGACGGGTACACCGATATTGGCCCTGCCGAGTTCGATAAATTGCGCTACTCCGCTGCACCGCTCATCATCGATGTGCGGAACGCGGGCGAATCGCCTCGAGTGACGGAATTTGACCACCTGCACATTCCGCTTTCCGAGCTCAGCCATAACTTGCACCGTATTGAAAAAAACCGGCTCGTTATCATTTTTTGCCAAACCGGCGTGCGAAGTATCACGGCAGCCAACGTACTTGTTGACCGGCTGGGGCACGGGCGTGTTCTAAATTTAAAAGGAGGAATAATCCAATGGAAAACAAAGAGATGAACCAGGCTGCTACTCGCCGCCACAAGCAGGTTTTCGTAGAAGGCCCCATCGAACCGGCGTTCGTAGGCGATGCTGTCGGCAAGCACAGCGCGAAAACAACTATCGGCGCGCACAGCATTTTTCTGGGCCAGGTGCGCAGCGATATGTTGGACGGACGAACGGTAACGGCCATCGAGTACTCCGCATACCTGGACATGGCGGAGGCGAAATTCAGTGAAATCCGGGAGGCCACGTTCGCCAAATACCCGCTAACCTGCATGCACCTGTATCACAGCCTTGGCCGGGTGGGCGCGGGAGAAATCAGCCTGTTCGTTTTTACCTCAGGCGTACACCGCCGCGAGGCCATTGATGCCTGCAATGAAGTGGTAGAGCGCATCAAACAGGAAGTGCCCGTTTGGGGCAAAGAGATTTTTGAAGACGAAACCTATACCTGGAAAGAAAACAAATAACCGCCATGGTCAACATCACCCACAAAGAAAAAACGTACCGATCCGCTATCGCCAGGGCCATTGTGCGCGTGAGCAAACAGGCGACCATTGATGCCGTGCAGAACAAAACCGTGCCCAAGGGCGATGTGCTCGAGGCCAGCCGCGTAGCGGGCTTGTTCGGTATAAAACGGACGAGCGACATGATTCCCGACTGCCATCCGCTTCCGGTAGAGTTTGCAGCCGTGCGGCATACCATAGAAGGCCTCGACATCGTGATCGAGACCGAAGTACACACCATTTACCGCACCGGTGTAGAAGTGGAGGCCATGCACGGGGCCTCCGTGGTGGCGCTCACGATCTATGACATGCTCAAGCCGATAGACAAAGGGATTGAAATTCTGAACATCCGGCTGGTGGAAAAAAAGGGCGGCAAATCGTCGGTCGGAGAAGGATCGGCGTTGCCCGGCGCCCAGCCATGAACTTCGCTGCCCCATGAAAAAATTCGTGTTTTTCCTCCTGCTTCTGTCCTGCAACGCCCCGCCCGAGAGCGTTTCTCCTGCTTTTTTTCATTGGAAAAACAGCCTTGCACTAACCCAAATTGAAACCGACCTGCTCGACGAACTTGGCTGCCAAACACTGTACGTCAAATTTCTCGACATCGCCAAAGACCCACAAACGGGCAACATCCGCCCCTATTCCCTGCTGGAGGTACGCGATACCGCAGGGCTGACCAATCGGGCTATCGTGCCCTGCATTTTTATCACAAATAGCGTTTTTCAGGGTATCTCCGAAGACAAAATGAATTGGCTGGCTGGCAAAACCGCCGAGGCCATAGCCAACACCAGCAACCAATTTGCTGCCCCTGCCAGCGGGAAAATCAGACAGCTGTCAGAAATCCAATTCGATTGTGACTGGACGGAAACCACCCGTGTGGCGTTTTTTTCTTTCATAAAAAAAATGCGCGACCGGCTGCCGCCAAAAACCCGCCTGAGCGCCACTATTCGCCTGCATCAGTACAAATTTCCCGACCGCACCGGTGTGCCGCCCGCCGACCGGGGCATGCTTATGCTGTACAACACCGGCGACATCGACGACCCGGACGAACCAAACTCCATATTTCAGCGGTCGACAGCCGAAATATACCTGCACGGCGCTCCGCCCAAATACCCGCTCCCGCTCGATGTGGCGTTGCCCGTTTTTGCCTGGGCCCTGGTGTACCGTGATGGCGAATTGTGGAAAATTGTACCCGAATCAGGGCCGCCGGGGATACAAAACCCCGAGGGCACTACCTCAAACATCAACCTGCCCTACATGCGCCCGGACGATCTGGTGCGGTATGAATCGGTAGATACCGGGTTGCTGCGCGAGGCAGCGACGCTGGCTGCCGGTATTCGTTTGGCCCCGGATGCCCGTGTCGCGTTTTTTCACCTTGCCCCTTCGGTCGTACAGCGTTACCCGGCCGATTTTTTGAAATCAATATTCACCCTTGGCTGGCCCCCCAAATGATCCAGGCATTGGCCGACAGGTACAAAAACAGGATAATTTTCCAGGCACGCCGGTCAAAGCGGGCAGAGGCATCGGGCTGGCCATTTTTCCAAATGCGTAGCGAGGTCACCGACGAAACAATGCACAACAGCAGGAAAAAATAGGTGAGGATGTGCAGTTTGTCACACAGGGTAAACGTGGTGGACTGGGGCAGAATGGAGTCCACGATGTACTTGTTTCCCACACAGGCGAACAGGCTGCCGACGGAGAGTCCAAAACGAGGATCAACGTCCACAGGGTCAATGAAAAAGACCAGCCAGGAAATGAAAAACGCGACGTACATGCCCGTGAAAAGTGAAAAAAACAGCCCCCAGGTTTTTCGTTTGATAAAAACGGTCATGATGGCGTTGGCATAGGCGCTGCCCTGTTTCAGTACCGGATCGCCGTAGGTAGTGTCGTATTTTTTGGAGCCGCAGGTGATCTCAAACCGTTCGATATACCAGTTACTCAAACCCAAGTGGGTATCAATTTTGGTGTTTTCGACATCGGGTACGTACACCAGGGATTCGATGTCGCTGTTACTTTCCTCCATTTCGATGGTCATTTTTTGCACGTCGAAGGGGAATCGGCGAATATCCCAGTCTTTTTTTAACACGGCGGTCGCACGTTTGCCTGCCCACTGAACGCCGTTTTTTTCCTCCAAAAAATCGAGAGCGTACTCCACCGACTTGGCGTTGGGTAGTTCGAGCGTTTCCAGGGGTTTTAGATCCGGGTTGGCGTAATTGAACCAAACCCAGAACTGGGCTGAAAAACTCTTTTCACTTAGGTTTACGTCGTAAATATCGTTCACGAAAACGCCGATCCGTACAGTGTCGGGTTGGGCGTAAGCGGTGGCCGCAAGGCAGAATGTGAATACTAATGGAAGTGCAGCGCGTAGAAAAAATACCGGCATGGAAGGTGGTGTTTTCAATTTTTGGGGGTGAAATTAGCGCACCGATGTTACATCACGGTGCAGAGGTGTCACATACCTGCCAATCGCCAGTATTTGTCTGCCGTGACGACCATTTGCCCGCCCAAGTTCGGTACAGGCCCAGTACATTTGTTGTGCTTTTCCCGCCCTGACTCTTTTTTCAAAAAAAAACACTTCCACATGATTCGCTACCTTTTTTTACTCCTGCTCGGGACGGCTTGCTGCTGTACCGATTTGATGGCTCAAACTACGGCCACATCCCAGTCCAACGTCCAAACAACCTTTTTCCTGCAACTCGATATGGAGCGCGGCTACGTCCTCTGCCCGACGGGCACGGGCAACCTGTACCTCGCGGGCATGCGCAACGTAGACATGGTGCTGATCGAAATGACCCCGGAGGCCAACATCGTGTCGTCGAGGTACATAGATGTGGGTAACACCGGCCTCGATGCCATATCGAACATGATCGTGGACTCGGAAGGTAAGCTCGTAATCACGGGCAACCTGAGAGAAGACAGCCTCGGCAACGGGTACATTTTTCGATACGACCCGACGCTTCGCAAGACCCTGTGGGGCAAAATATTTGGCGGCAACCAGTCGCTGGTACACGGCGTTTTGGAAAACGGTCCCGCGGGAAATTTTCTGGTGTACGCCAACGTGAATACCGCTGCCAGCAGCGATACCGAGTTTTTTCAATTGGAACGCAGTACGGGAAATATGGTGCCCGGCACAGCGTGGCGTTACACTGCCGGCTCGGCCATCAATTTCCACGCCATGACGATGCACAATGGCTCGTTGTACGCCACAGGCTATTACGCTGACGGCACCCAGTTTAACGGTACCAGACACCTGCTTGTTCAGATCAATCCGAATACGGGTGCTGTAATATGGTCACGGCTGGGTCATATTGGCCCGAACGCGGATGCCCGCCTGTACGGCAGCGGTATCACGGTGCAGGGGGCCGCCGTAGTAGCTGCATACAGTGGAAACAGGGCATTTAACGACCTGGGCCAAACAAGGGTTTATTTGCAAAAAAATACCATTGACGGCGCGTACGTCTGGCACAAAGAATACGACTTCACTCAGTGGGCCGACGAATGGGCGGAGGAGGTCGTGAACCTCCCGGACGGTTACATGGTATACGGCCGTAAATGGGCGGCCAATGAACTTTTCCTGATGAAAATTGATCTTTTCGGCAACCTCCTTTGGGTGCGGAAGTTCAAACATGAGTCTAATGCCAAATTGATCAAAACGGCTCAGGGCCAGATGATAGCCATGGGTAGTTTTGTTTTCGCCACGGGTTTTTCCAACAACGGCCCGGGTACGGAACATTCGTTTGTACTGAAAACCGATGGCAAGAGTACTACCGCCCCGACCTGCCCGATCTATCAGCAGACACCGGTACTCACCACACATATTCCCGAACAGGAAAATTGGGTGATAATGCCAGCGGCTACCGCCAGCCCGACCCTGCTGTTTGATATGCCCGTGGCACCGCCGGTGAATTTTATTCCACAAAAACAGGTGATCTGCCAGGAGGTGGTGAACGACTGCCTGGGCCTGCCCGATATACATTTCCCCGACACCGTGATCTGCCCCGGCGAAACGCTGACCTATGCCGTTCCGGGCTACGGCACCTACGTCTGGTCACCAGCAGCCGGGTTGAGTTGCACCACCTGTCCCACGGTGACGGCTTCGCCGCAAACTACCACCACATACACGCTTTTCGCCAACGATGCCAATGGTTGCGAACTTCGCGACACGTTTACTGTGAGCGTGCGAACCGCTCCCGTACTTGAATTAGGGCCGGACGTGATCCTTTGCGAAAACAAAACCGTCGTTTTTGATGCCGGGCCGGGCTTTGTTTCCTACCTGTGGCACGACGGCAGCACAGCCCCGACGCTTACGGCCGTTGACCCCGGCACGTACTGGGTGGAAGTGGCCGACCAGTGCGGAAAAATCCAACGCGATTCCGTGTTTTTTTCCTTTAGCCTGCTTCCTGACACGCGCTTTGGGGACACCTTGATCTGCCCCGGCAAGACGGTGACCTATAGCCTTACCGGGTTCACCACCTACACCTGGGCACCTGCCATCGGGCTGAGTTGCACCACTTGCCCCACGGTGACGGCTGCGCCGCAAACTACCACCTCATACACGCTCTTCGCCAGCGATTTTAACGGCTGCGAACTCCGCGATACGTTTACCGTGAGCGTGCTTTACGGGCCAAGTAGCCTAAAAATCACATGCCCACCTAACCAAACCGTGCAAACTGCCCCTGGTGCCCAAACGGCTGTGGCCACCTACGCCGACCCGGCGACGAGCAGCGACTGCCCCTGTGCTCCACCGGTCTGGACCCGGACACAGGGTTTGGCCAGCGGAGCGTTTTTTCCTGTAGGCCCAACACTCGTTTGTTACATGGCAGAAGACGGTTGCAATACGACAGCGTCTTGTTGTTTCACCGTCACGGTAACCCAAACGCTTGATCCCAACGGCGAGCCATGCGACGTGAAGGAGACCCCTTGCGTGCGTTTCGAGATTTTGAGCATCAGCCAAAACGCAAAAAAACAGAAGACCTACCGAATGCGCTTGACCAACAAGTGCCCGAACGAAATGCAACATGTGGCCTACCAGTTGCCGAACAGCATGACAGCCAAGGCACCAGCCAACGGCTCGGTTTATACGGCTCCTTCCGGTCGGCAGTACGAAGTTCGGAATGCCGCCTCGTACAAGTCCGTGCGGTTCAAGGTTATAGGCTCAGGCATTGCTAATGGGCAGTCCGATATATTTGAATATACCCTGCCTGCCCAGGCCGATCCGGCGTTTATCCATGCTTCCGTGCGCCTTGCGCCGCAGGTTTTTGTGGAAACCCACCTCAATGTATTCGGGTGTGTGGTACAAACGGCCAACAGGCCCGAGGACGAGCTATTTGTAACGGAAAATCGTTCCAGCGAATCGTTGAGTCAGGGACCAAAGAGCGACTTGCATTTGTATCCCAACCCTGCAACAGATTTCTTGCTGGCGGACTTGGGCGATTGGGCGGACCAGCCGTTGCGCCTGTTGGTTGTTGATGCTTTGGGCCGATCAGTGCTCGACGAAAAGGTAAGCCAACCGGGTCAGGTGCTAACGTTTCAGTTGCCGGAAGGCTGGGCTTCAGGTGTGTACGTTTTGACCTTGATTGGGCCAAACGGCGATCGGCGCAGCGGCAGGTTTATCCACTAGGAAATGCGAGCGCAGCAACGTGCCAATTTTGAGGAGCAAAATCGGCTTCCCGAAATTGGCACGTTGTTTCGTCCGTGTTCCTTATTCGAACTCAACCACGAATGTTTTCTTGTAGCCTTTGCCAGCGGCTTTTTTCTGTTGTGCTTCGGCTTCTTTCTTTGATGCAAACGGCCCGAGAATGAGTTTGTATTTGGCTGACAGGGCGCTTTCTTCATGGTTTACAATCACTTTGCCCGGCCAGATTTTTTGTAATTTTTCAATCTGCTGAAACAAGTTCTCGGAATCGGTCAGTACAGCCATTTGCAAACCAAATCCGCGGCTCTGCACAGGTTTCAGTTCAATCTGGTACAGTTCGGATACTTGGGCAGTGGCTTTGCCCGGGCTGGCTGGCAACGCTTGCGGGCCTTGCACGGTGGAATAGGTGGCTGGCACGACAGCGGAACCACTCGGATTTTGCCTTACCGGCTTCACCAACTGGGTGGTTGCATCCGAAGCCGAAGAAACACGCGAGGTGCTGGAGTACGATACTGGCTCCAGGTGCGCAGGCAATGTTTTGGTCGGAGCGGAGTAGGTAAGTGGTTTAACATTGGCAGGAGCCGATTCGTTTACAACTTCGATCTTGACTTTTGTGACACCTTCACGGATAAGCCCGATCTTTTCGGCGGCCGTGCGTGACAGGTCCACTACGTAGCCGTCCATGAACGGGCCGCGGTCGTTTACCCGTACGATGACCGATTTTTTGGTGTCCAAGCGCGTGACTTTGAGGTTTGTGCCAAAC
>JBJXEZ010000123.1:0-3357 GCA_046153695.1 Saprospiraceae bacterium | reverse complement strand
CCCGGCTGGTACACCCAGTATACGCCCTACCAGGCCGAGATTGCGCAGGGTCGCCTGGAGAGCCTGCTCAATTTCCAGACCATGGTCAGCGACCTGACGGGGCTGCCCATCGCCAACGGCAGCCTGCTCGACGAGGGCACCGCTGCCAGCGAGGCTATGCACATGTTTTTTGCTGAAAAAAACAAACGCGCCAACGCTGGCGAAGAGGCCATGGAGTTTTTCGTTGCCGACACCGTTTTTCCGCAAACACTCGATATACTGCGCACCCGCGCCCTGCCGATCGGCATCCGGCTTGTGGTTGGCGACTGGCGCTCGTACCAGTTTTCTGACCAGACCTTTGGCGTACTGCTCCAGTACCCCAACAGCACTGGCGCAGTAGAAGATTACCGCGCTTTTGTGGAAAAAGCCAAGGCGCACAACGCATTCGTTTGCGTGGCGGCCGATATCCTTTCTCTCGCTCTGCTCACCCCGCCCGGTGAATGGGGTGCCGACTGTGCTGTAGGCAACACCCAGCGCTTCGGTGTTCCAATGGGTTTTGGCGGACCACACGCAGCGTACTTTGCCACTACGGAAGATTTCAAGCGCCAAATTCCTGGCCGTATCATCGGTGTGTCGGTGGACCGCCACGGCAACCGTGCCCTGCGGATGGCTCTTCAAACACGCGAGCAGCATATCCGCCGCGAAAAAGCGACTTCGAACATTTGCACCGCGCAGGCACTCTTGGCCAATATAGCCGCCATGTACGCCGTGTACCACGGCCCGGCGGGTATCCGCGGCATCGCCAGCCGCGCCCATGAAATGGCCAAAGCATTGGCCGCTACATTGGGAAATGCAGGGCTACATGTTGCCAGCAAACATTTCTTCGACACCATCCGGGTCGACCTTCCCGCCGACCAGCTCACCGCCTTGCGGCAAAAGGCTGAAAACGCGGGTTTCAACTTTTTCTACGACAAAACCGGCCTGCAAATCAGTGTGGACGAAACCGCCACAGAAAATGACCTGACGGAAATAGCCGGACTTTTTGGTGCCAAGGCCGTTACCCCTGTTTCAACGTCGGCTATTCCTGCTGCGCTGCAACGCCAAACCGACTACCTGACGCACCCGGTTTTTAACGTCTACCATACCGAGAGCGACATGATGCGCTATATCAAGCGGTTGGAAAACCGCGACCTGTCGCTCATGCACTCCATGATCACGCTCGGCTCCTGCACCATGAAACTGAACGCGGCCTCGGAGATGATCCCCGTCAGTTGGGAGGCATGGGCGAATATGCACCCGTTTGCACCGGCTTCCCAAACGGGCGGCTACCAGAAAATCATCCGCGAACTGGAACAGTACCTGTGCGTGATAACCGGCTTCGATGCCTGTTCTTTGCAACCAAACTCCGGCGCACAAGGGGAGTACGCAGGCCTGATGGTCATTCGCGCCTACCACGAGGCCCGCAATGAAGGGCACAGAAACGTATCGCTGATACCCTCTTCTGCTCACGGCACCAATCCCGCCAGCGCCGTAATGGCTGGCATGGACGTAGTGGTAGTAGCCTGCGACGAACGCGGAAACATTGATGTAAGCGACCTGCGTGCCAAGGCCGAGCAGCACGCCAAAAACCTGTCGTGCCTGATGGTAACCTACCCGTCGACGCACGGGGTATTCGAAACTTCGATCAAGGAAATCTGCGACATTATCCACCAGCACGGCGGTAAGGTGTACATGGACGGAGCCAATATGAACGCTCAGGTTGGCCTCACCAGCCCGGCCATTATCGGAGCCGACGTGTGCCACCTCAACCTGCACAAAACTTTTGCCATTCCGCACGGCGGCGGCGGCCCGGGCATGGGCCCGATTTGTTGCAATACCAGCCTCGCGCCATACCTGCCCAACCACGTTTTTGCCGAAATCGGCGGCGCACAGGGTACCAACGCCGTGAGCGCCGCACCTTGGGGCAGTGCCAGTATCCTGCTCATTTCATACGCTTACATTAAAATGCTCGGCGGAACAGGTGTAACCGATGCCACTAAGTATGCCATCCTGAACGCCAACTACATGAAGGCTCGATTGGAAGGCGCTTTCCAAATTTTGTATTCCGGCGAAAACGGCCGTTCGGCGCATGAGATGATCGTGGACCTGCGCCCGTTCAAGGGGCTCGTGGGAGCCGAGGACGTGGCTAAACGGTTGATGGATTATGGTTTCCATGCGCCCACACTGTCGTTCCCGGTAGCAGGCACTATTATGATCGAGCCGACGGAAAGCGAAAGCAAGGCTGAGCTCGACCGTTTTTGCGATGCGCTGCTGGCCATCCGTGAAGAGATTGACGAAATAGCCCAAGGCAAGTACAACCACGAAGACAACGTGCTGCACAATGCACCACACACAATCGATGTCTTCGGGGCCGACGACTGGGACCGCCCGTACAGCCGCCAAAAAGCGGCCTTCCCCCTACCCTATTTGCGTCAGGGTTGGAAATTCTGGCCCACCGTGGGTCGTATTGACCAGGCTTTTGGTGACCGGAACCTAGTGTGTGTTTGCCCGCCCATAGAGGCGTACATGACGGCACAAGTTTAAGTTTACAGGTTGGAAGGTTTGAGGGTTTTCATTGAGAAAACCTTCAGACCTTCAAACCTATAACCTTTTTAACCACCTCCCAGACAACAATGCCGGCCGCTACGGCAATATTGAGCGAATGTTTGGTGCCGAATTGGGGGATTTCGACAGCACCGTCACAAAGGGGCAGGACTGTATCGGACACACCGTCCACTTCATTGCCGAACACGAAGGCGTATTTTTCGTTGGGAGCAGGGAAGAAGTCTTGCAGCCATGTTTTTTGGTCGGTTTGTTCCACGGCAAAGACCCGGTAGCCCGCGTTTTTGAGTTCTCGGACGGCTGTTGCCGGGTCGTCTGTGGCGGACCAGGCGACGGTGTCCGTGCTGCCGAGCGCTGTTTTCAGAATTTCGCGGTGTGGAGGTGTGGCAGTGATGCCACATAAGATGATGCGTTCGACGGCGAAGGCATCAGCGGTACGGAACACCGAACCGACGTTTAGGCCCGAGCGCACGTTATCGAGCACCAGTACGAGCGGGAGTTTTTTAGTTCCGGCAAATTCATTGGCAGACAAGCGGCCCAAGGCCTCCATGCTCAGTTTTTCCAAAATAACAAGGCAAGATTTGAAAATAAAACATGCAAAGGTATCGCGTAATTTTGCCACCCGCTCACTCTCTCACCCGCTCACTCTCTCACCCGCTCACCCGCTCACCCGCTCACCCGCTCACCCGCTCACCCGCTCACCCGCTCACCCGCTCACCCGCTCACCCGCTCACCCGCTCACCCGCTCACCCGCTCACCCGCTCACCCGCTCACCCG
>JBJXEZ010000342.1:0-11142 GCA_046153695.1 Saprospiraceae bacterium | reverse complement strand
GGTTGTAGTAGTCGACCTGGGTACTTCTATATGCTTGAGAAATATTGGTGACACCGATGCGACCAGGCCCCGGCTTATCGTTGTCGAAGTACAAGGTGATAGGCAAGTATGCCTCTGGCGTGAGTGGGCGGAGGAACAATTCCCGGCGTATGCGCTGATAGGCTTTGGGGCCCAGGGCATCTGTACGGAACTCTACCGAGTCCATGGAATAGCCCACTTTGCTGGCCACAATCCGGTAACGGCTGTCGTAATTGATAATGGTGTGGTAGTCGTTGTTGTCAGGGCCGGTACGGTGTATCCACTGTTTTTGTGTTTTTAATTCAATGAGGCTGATGGTAACGTCAGTCAGCGGATCCTTGAGTACGTCGTCAAACACATACACGTCAAGTTTCAGTCCCCGGCGCAGTTTTAATTCGCGGTAAATGGTTGTGTCGCCGTGCACCGTTAGTCCGACAGTGGAGACCGCCGTTGTATCCGAGGTAAAACCAAACTTGGCACCAGTCAGTTGGTACTCGTGCTGGAACTGCAAGGGGAACCTGTAGCGCACACTGTCGGCATGGTCACGGGTCTCGTACACAAGGCCGTTGCTGTCGCTTCCCTGATCAAGTGTGCCATCTGGGCGCAGAAACGACAAGGTTCGGAGCGCGACAGTAGCCCCTGGAAATGGCCGAAGTGTGTCACCATCTAGGATGTTCACCACCAAGTCCACCTGGGCAGATTTGAGGCAACGGCGAGCGGACATATCTTCATCCCAGACGCGCTGGGGTACATCAAAGCGGAAGGTATCGGCCACGAATCCCGGCTTGGCAGTTACAATCATGTACGATTTTCCGGTTTGCAACGGAAACTTGTGGGTAGATCCCGGAACCGTTACCCTGCTTCGTTCCGCCGGGCCGTCGGGCGTGATCTCGTACAGGGTCATGGTGGTGTAGTTCAGGGTGTCGCCCGTCTTTTGGTCGCAGGCCGTTATAGTCATTTCGGGTTTTTTCATGCCCGTTTTGAAAATGTCGTAGCAGCAATCTTCCTCCGTGAAGTTCATCGCACCTTTTCGGTTGGAGGAAAAAAACGCGAGCCTGCCGTTTTCCGACAGGGAGTAAAAAACGTCGTTGGCGTTGGAGTTGAAGGGCATTGCCAAGTGCTCCACGGTACCCCATTTGCCAGCATCAAGAGTCGAGCGATAAATATCGAAGCCACCAAGGCCCTGGCGGGCATTGCTGCTGAAGTACATGGTGCCTGTTTGGGCGTGGTAAAACGGGGTCACATCGTCGCCTTCGGTGTTTAGCGCGGCCAGGTTGACGGGTGCCGAAAACTTGTCGCCCTCAATCCTGGTAAACCAAATATCTTTTTTCCCATTGCCGCCGGGGCGGTCACTTACAAAAAACAAGGTCTCCGTTTGTTCGCCTGGCAGGGTGCAGATAAATGGCTGCGTTGTGGTGCTGCCTTTGGGGTTGATTATCTTGGGCAGTTTTTCGGCACGGCCCCAAGTGGCGGCGCCGGTGCGCGTGCGGCGGTACATGTCGAAGCGGATTTTTTTCTCGTCAACATATTTGCCAACGGCAAAATAGGCAACGCTTTTGTCGCGGTTGAATGTGACGTATGCCGTGTGTTTTTTCTCCTCGTTGATATCGCTGCGTCGGATGTCCATGCTGCCATCCGGGCGAGGTTCGGCACTGAAAATCTGGAGCATGGGCCGGGTGGAGTCTTCCTTGTACGGATGGCCATAGGCAGAGTAAAACAGGCGGTTATCGGTCCACACATTCGAATACTCGGCGAAAGGGGTGTTCACATAGTCGCGCAGGCTGTCGAGCAGGACATCCTGCATACCCTTTTCCACGGCGACAGCCCAGTCGCAGTTATTAGCCCCGGTCTGGGCCAGTTTTTTCTGTTCAGCGGTAGCCCCGGTAGCGGCGGCTGCGCTCAGGTAGAGGGCTTTGGCATCGGGATAATTTCGGAGCAGGTAGCGTATGTCAGCGAGGCGGAGTAGAGTGGCGGCATCGTCGTCCACGAGGTTTCTGCTGCGCAAAAAATCGTAGGTGGCGGCGGCTACATCGTAGCGGGTATGAGCGGTGGCGGCGGCGGCCAAGCCTTCCAGGGCAGAAATATAGAACGAATCAACCTGTAAAATCCGCTGGTAGTACTGCATGGCAGCGTAATAGTTGCCTTCGTTGTAGCTCTTTTTGGCCCTGTTTTCCAGTGCATTGAGTGAGGGGCCCCTGTCGAGGTCGGCACCTATGCGCTCCGGGACACCCGGTTGGGCGGCGGCATGCAAAGCGCACAAGAAAATGAGCGGCAATAGGAACGAAACATATTTCAGCATAGGATATGCGTGGGTTTTCAGTCAATGGGGCATTGTTTAGCCACGGGCTTGATTTTGTAAAGCCGGTAGATGAGGGCCAGTTCGGGGCCGCCCCGGCTTTCGGTGGCGATATCGAACTCGGACAGGTTGAGGTCGTAGGAAAATCCGAGTGTCCAGGTGCGCCAGTGTACCTCGGCGGTCCAGACAAAAGCATCGGTGTAGCGGTGGCGGAATGTTGCGCCCACTTGCACAGCCAGTTCATCGTAGCGCTTGGCACTCAAGAGCAACCGGCCAGCCACGCCGTACACGATTTCGCGGTATGTGCCCTGTTCCTGGTACATTACCTGGCCGAGCAAGTCGAACCGATCGGTCAGTTGGGCCAGGGCATTGCCGTACAGGGCCATTCGGGAGGCGAGACGCACGTCTTTGGTATTGGTCCAGAAGTTGTGGTCGGGCCGGTTGAAGTGGTGCAGGGCGGCACCGAGGTCGAAACGGGTGCGGCTGGTTTTAGCGTAGTGCCGGAAATTGAGGCCCGCGCTCAGATCGAAATACTGAAGGTTGGTGCTGAACAGGGAGCCGTCTTCATGCGTGGCGGCGGTGGGGTCGTACAGGCAATCCACAAACTGCGCATCGAATGACCACTTGTTTGTGCCGAACGAGCGCTGACCGAATGCCGGTGTGACACCGAGCGTGAGGAAGTTGTTCTTGGCCACGGGCAGAGTCAGCCCGATGGGGATACCGATCTGCAAGGAGGTTAGCGAAATGGCGCCTTGGCGATCGAGGTTAATGAGTAAGCCGCCGGTGAAATAGCGGTCGTAGCGGTTTTTACGGTGGTAGATCTTGTGTTCGATTGTACCAGAAAACGTGGTGTATGGCACGGGAACGGCGTTCCATTGGCTACGGAAGTTGCCGACAAACCGGATATCCCCCCCGAAAACGCCGTTCAGTCCTGGGCTGAGGTTGAGGGGGGAATTGCTGAACTGGGAAAAGTGGATGTCCTGGGCCAACAATAGCTTGCCCGTGCTGAGGAGGGCGAGGCACAGGCAAAATTGGCGTAGGTATAGCGTTCTCTTCACAAGCGCTTATATTTTGAAATTCAGTTGAGCGTAAAGGCCGGGCATTGGGGTGGGACAAGCAGGCACAGAATTAGCACTAGCTATATGCCCGAAACTCATGCCTCGAACAAAAAACATACCATTAACCCGTTTTTTACGCCTTGGAAAAGGCGGTCAGCGGGGGAGCAAGGAATCGTAGACGGGGGGGGATACGACCAAAGCCGAACCTTTGAGCGGTTTTGACTTTGCATGAGATGAGAAACGGCGGTAAAGGTAATGTTTTCCAGTGCCGACCCAAACGAGGGAGCTGTTAAAACGAAAAAAGGTTTGTCGCTGGCGCGACAAACCTTTTTTGAGGCAACATACCACGAGCGTGGTAGGCTGTGGGCAACGTGTGCCTAGAGAAAAAAAAACCCCGACCGTTACAGCCGGGGCAACAACTAAAAAATTAAGCTATGAAAACAAAAACTTCTTGTGTCGAACGAATTGTGCGGCAAGTTTAACGCGATTGGAGCGTTCCGGCAAAGCGGATCACCCATTTTTTTTCTCATTCTGTCACATCGCGACCTCCGAGTAGCATTTCCTGGTAGTCTTTGAGGTCGTCCCATTGACCAGCGGCGGCAAAACGGGCTTGCGCGGGCCATGTGCTGGGGTCGTGCATCTGGTACCGGGGACCGGCTGCGTCAAGGATTCCTTTAAGGCGCTCTACCTCGGCGTTGGCCAGGTCTTCCCATGTGTTGATGCCGTCTTCCTTGAGCAACTGCTCAATTTTCGGGCCAACTCCTTCCACGATTTTCAGGTCGTTGAGCTTAGGCTCTTTTTTGGCAGCGGCCTTTTTCTTTTCGGCAGGAGCCGGAGCATCTTCGTCCGTGCTTGCAACTTCGGCTACAGGCATTTCGGGCGCGGGCGCTTCCGCAACAAGTACCGGAGTTTCTTCGGAGGCGGCTGCAGTTTCTGCTACTTCAGGCTCCGCTACAGGGGCCTGAATTGCTGCTTCCTCAGCGGGTGCTGCCGGTGGAGCGGCGGCTTTCTTGGCTGCGGGTTTTTCCGACGCTGGAGCGGTGGCTGCTTTTTTGGCAGTTTTGGCGACCTCAGCAGGAGCCGGCGTTTCAGCCACTTCCTGGAAGGGGACGATATTTACGAAGCAGCGGTCTTTGATCGTGCGTTTGAATTCCACGATCCCGTCCACGTACGCGTGGAGGGTATGATCGCGGCCCATATACACGTTTTCTCCCGGGTGAAACCGGGTGCCGCGCTGACGGACAATAACATTGCCAGCGGATGCTGCCTGGCCGCCGTAGAGTTTCACGCCGAGTCGTTTGCTTTTACTGTCTCGGCCGTTGTCGGTGGAACCTGCACCTTTTTTATGTGCCATAACTCAGTTTTGAGTTTTGAGTTTAAAGTTGTGTGTGATGAGTGGTGTTTTGGAAGTTGGCCAAAACTTAGCCGGCGATGCCTTCGATTTTGATCTTGGTGAAGGCTTGGCGGTGGCCGTTTTTCTTGCGGTAGCCTTTGCGGCGTTTTTTGTGAAAAACGATCACTTTGTCGCCCTTGATGTGGCTGAGGACGCTGGCTGTGATTTTGGCACCCGCCAGATTGGGTGTGCCGATGGACACCTCGGCACCTCGGTCAATGAGGTGTACGGTGTCGAAGGAGACTGAATCTCCTTCCTGAGCTGCCAGCCGGTGGACGAAGATCTGTTGACCCTCCTCAACTTTGAATTGTTGACCGGCAATGGAAACGATTGCGAACATGTTGAAAATCAGATTTTTTTGAAAAAAATAGTAATGCCTTTCAGAAAGGCGGGCAAAGGTACACCGCACGCTTCAAAAAACCAAGCCTCGGCTACATGTAGATTCCCAGCAGGTTTTGCACTTCGGCATCGTCGCGCAGGGCAGGTGCCCAGCGGAAAATATCGGAACGGCGGTCGGCATCAGCGGCGAGGGCTTCTCGCAGGGTGGCGGTCGCGTTAAGGCGCTGGCCACAGAGGAACTGACAAGCAGCGGCGCAGTATAACAAATCGGCACTGTGGGCATTTTCAAGGGCTTGCTCCAATGTGTCACAAGCCTCGGTTATTTCACCGCTGGCAAGCAGGTGTTCGGCCAGGTGGAGCCAAGTGACTGGCTCGTTGGGGGCAATCTCAACGGCATTCCACAAGTGGTTCAAGGCCCTGGATGGCTGGCCCAAATGGCGGTAAGAAGAAGCTAAAAGATCGTGATAGTCGGCTTGGCTGTCATCGTTTTGAATGGCTTCCTGTAGCCAGCGCACGGCCTGCCGGTAGTCTTTTTCGGCGACGTGGCAGGCGGCCATCTGATAGCAAGAATCGGCATGGTAGGGGTCCAATTTTAGCGCCAGGCGGCACATTTTTTTTGCCGCTCGGAGGTCACCGATTTGCCTGTAGCAAGCACCCATTTGGGCAAGCGCGCTGCTGTCCATTTCCGCATGATCATTCATTTCCACGTAACAGAGCAGGGCACGCCGGTGTAGCCCGCACTGGGCGGCCAGTTCGGCGCAGGCTTTGTATGCGTCTTCGAAATACGGTTGGGTAATATAGGCGTACTCGAAAGCCTCCAATGCCTCTTCGGTTTCTCCAAGCGAGAGATATGCCCAGCCGAGGTTGTACCAGGCGTAGCAACAGTAGGGGTGGCGATCAAGTACGGCGGCGTACAAGTCGCGGCTATCGGCGAAGTTGCCGGAAGCCTCCGAACAGAACAACAGGGTGCGAAAAAGCCCCTGATTGTCCGGTTCGCGAAATGCGCGTTCGCGCAAGAGAGCGAATTGGATCAGATAGTCATTCATACCGAAAGCAGGATTAAAACGGCACCAAAGGTACGGTACGGCTTCGGAAGAAAACGAAGGAAAAATTTTAGATCAGTTGAAAGGCAACATACGCGGGCTGTAACCGTCATTTAAGGCATCTAGAAACTGTTTCGCGGTTTGCTGCACAGTTTGTTCTAACGGCCGGTATGTAAAATCAGGCACGGTGAGCGATTTGGCGTTGTCATAGAAATAGCTCGACACGCTGGCTCTTGCACTTTCCTTCGTCACGATGGGTTCTGTGCCCAACAATTTTTCCTTCAGCCTCTCCACGCGCCAGGCAATTTCCGCCAGCAACGGAGTCACTTTCACACTGGGCCGCCGGGCGTCGAGTTCGTCAGCGATTAAAAAAAACAGATCGCGGAAGGAGGTGTTCCGGCCGTTGAGGATGAAGCGCTCGCCCGAGATGTCGCTTTCCAAAAGTAGCAACAGAAATTGCGACACATCCCGTACATCTACGAGGCCCGTGCTACCTACCGACCAAAATTTCAGGCCGCTGTGTACCTGCTTGAACATCTTCCCCGTACCCACGTCCCAGTATCCGCTGCCCAGAACGACCGAGGGATTGGCAATTGCCACAGGTAGTCCTTCAGCGTGGCCGCGCCATACTTCCTGCTCAGACAGGTACTTGCTAATGGCATACTGACTGTTGTCGCTGCTCTGCACCCACTGGCACTTTTCGTTTAGGTTAGGTCGGTTTTTGGCGCGACCCAACGCCGCGATACTGCTGACGTGTACGAATTTTTGTACGCCAAAGTCCAACGCCAGGTTTACCATGTTGGCTGTGCCTTCCACGTTTACCTGCATCATTCTACGACTGTCTTTGGGGTGGAACGAGACCATAGCCGCGCAGTGGCAAACGTGGGTAATGCCATCGAAAGCATCCTCGAGCGCTCCAAGGTCGGTCACGTCGCCCTTGGCCCATTCTGCCTCGTGGGCTATGTCGCGTATCAGGTCAATACGGCTGTCGGCCCGACGAAGTGCCCGTACACGATAGCCTTTATTAAGCAACAGTCGCAGCATGTAAGCACCGATAAATCCGGTGGCTCCGGTGAGCAGTATTTTCGAGTTGCTGGTCATTTTTTCAATGTTTCGGTGTAGACAGCCACAGCGCGAATTTCCTCCCGGGTAAGTACGCCCTCGAAGGCAGTCATCAGGTTTTTGCCTTTCGTGATTTGTTCTACTCGTTCCTCCAAACCCAGCACGGATTTGGTCAAATCGCCGGCACCGTTGAGGCCAAGCGTGCCGTCTGATCCGTGGCAGGTGACACAGTATTTTCGGTAGATAGCCTTGCCATCCAGGGGATTTTGGATGGAATCCGGCGGCTTGTCCGGGCTACAGGCTGCATAGACGATGCAAAAAATGGACAGCCAGAAAGTCCTTCGTAAAATTAATGTTGCAAGAAAAAATTGGAGGTGTACCTTTGTTTTGTCCTGCCTCAAAACAGTACTCGATTTGAACCAACCCCCAATTTCCCCTCCAAGAAAATAGTGTTTGTTCATAGTGTTTGTTTTTTGATCACCCTGTCCAGTAGAAATATTCGACAGGGTTTTTTGTTCTCAAAAAGCAATTTTCGCCGGGAATTTTTGCGCTGCCGGAAATTTTTGTCCCGAATTAAAATTTTTTTTGATAAAATAACCTTACCGTTATTTTTTGGCACAGGTTTGGCTAAAAGAAAAACATCTTCATACAATAGAAACGGTTTAGTGAAAAAGCCCGGGGCAAATGCGCCACCGGGCTTCTTTTTTTTCGTTTGTCACCTCAGCAGTGTGACACTTCCCGCCTTGATCCGTTCTACTCCATCGCATCGATAACGCAGCCTGTACAGGAAAACGCCGGCGTTGACTGGTTGTCCGTTGAATGTACCGTCCCAAGTGTCTGTTGGGGAGGCGGCGTTAAAGACCTGCCCGCCCCAGCGGTCGAACACTTCGAAAGAAATAAATTCGTCCACGGAGTAGGGATTACTGATGCCGAACAGGTCGTTTCGTCCTGGCGAAGCGCTGGGTGTGAAGGCATTTGGAATGAAGATGAGGTTGCAGTCCAGGGTGTCGGGATCTATGACCTTGACCAGGATGGTGTCGGTAGCCGTGCAGCCTTCGTGAATAAAATTCAGGGTATAGGTTGTGGTAGCGACTGGGGTAATGGTCGGCTGGGCGATGCCCGGATCCGATACACCCGAGGCAGGAACCCACTGCAAGTTGTTGGTGCAAGTTGGATTGGTGAGCACATTGAACGAGTTGCCGAGGTAAATAACGGTATCGCCCGTCATGATCCGGTCGGCTCGGGCGTTGAGTGCCTGGATGTCGGTAATGCTGAGCGCCCTGCTGTACACACGCAGCTCATCGAGGACTCCCCAAAAGGGTCGGTCGAGCGTACAGATTGGTTCGCCGGCCTTAAAAATAGCAGTGGATGTCAAGTCAATGCGAACCGGCGAGGTTTTTTGGTCCATCAACACACCGTTCACATAAATCGAATAAACGGTATTGCTTCGTGTGAGGGTGATAAACTGCCAGCAGGCCGTGGGGTCGAGGTTGGCTGTGACGGTGGCGCTTACCGTGTCGTTCAGACTGATGCCGGAACTGATTTTTTTTGTTTTGGGGTTGAGGCGCACCCAAAAGGCGCGGTTGGGGCTAGAGCAGCTCGCCTGTTTGGACAAGACCACCCGCGAACCACCCAGGCTGGAGGCTTTTGCATCTTGTCGGATGTAGAAACTGACGGTAAAATCGCTCAGGCTGAACACGTCGCTCAGGGGGCCGACAAAAAAGATGGCGCTGCCAAGGCTATCGAAGTAAAAGGCCGAATCGCGTACGCCGCAAACGCAGTCCAGATTGCCGATAAGTGCGCCGGTGGAGCCATTGCCGCTCTCGTCAATGGCCTTGCACTCGCTGAAGGAAAAATCGGCGACTAGTTTGTCGGTGATATTCTGGGCGCTGAGGGTTGGCAGCAACAAGCAGAAAAAAGGTAAGAGATGAAGTATTCGCATCCGTTGTTCCGATTTTTTTTTGGACTGGTAAACGCCTTGGCCGGGGGGAAAGTATAGGCCCACAATGCTACATCTTGAAATGCACAAGATCGGCAAATTGTTTGATGCGGGTTTCTATCATATTGTTGTCGAGTTCTTTCAAGCGTTCCACGCTGAATTTTTCTACACAAAACGAGGCCATAGCAGAGCCGTAAATAATGGCGCGACGCATGTTTTCCATCGAGATGTCGCCCGTTTTGGCCAGCCAGCCCATAAAACCTCCGGCAAAGGTATCACCCGCGCCAGTGGGATCGGCCACATCGGCCAAAGGCAGCGCCGGAGCGTAAAACAGTTCAGAACCGTGGAAAAGCAGCGCACCGTGCTCGCCTTTTTTTATGACCAAGAACCGCGGCCCCATCTGGTGGATAATCTTGGCTGCACGCACCAGGGAATGCTCGCCAGACAGTTGGCGGGCTTCTTCGTCGTTGATGGTCAGCACATCCACCCGTTTGAGCACTTGCATCAGGTCCGGCATGGCAGTGTTCATCCAGAAGTTCATGGTATCCATCGCAATCAGCTTGGGCTGGCGCTGTAGCTGGTCCAGTACGCGCAGTTGCACTTGGGGGGTCAGGTTGCCGAGCATGAGGAATTCGGCGTGCCGGTACGTTTCAGGTAAAACGGGGTCGAAATCGGCCAAAACGTTCAGCTGGGTGTCGAGCGTGTCGCGGGTGTTGAGGTCGCGGTAATATTTGCCTGCCCAGAAGAAGGATTTTTCGTTGGGCCGAATCTGTAGCCCGTCGAGATCGGCGCCCCGGCTTTTCAGGTCATCGAGCATTTCCTGTGGGAAGTCGCCGCCAACAACGGAGACGATTCGTACAGGTTTGACAAAATACGACGCAGCGAGAGCGATATAGGTGCAAGCGCCTCCGACGACCTTTTCTGCGCGTCCGAAGGGGGTTTCGATGTCGTCGAAGGCGACAGTGCCTACGGCTACTAAACTCATGGTGGATGTACTTTTTAAGGTGATCAGAGTAATTTTGACACAGTGATGGCGAAACCGCCGGTTCCCAGCGGGTGGTCTCGCAGCGTTTTTGCCCAGCGTAGCATAAAAAGTGCCACAAAGGCGCAGCCAACAAAAAAGGCCACCGCATACTGCAGTGGCCCCTTCGCGCCTCATCAAGGACTTGAACCTTGGACCTACGGATTAACAGTCCGCCGCTCTAACCAACTGAGCTAATGAGGCGTTTTTCAAAAGCGGGGGCAAAGGTATGTTCTCGTATTTCCAAAACCAACGAAAGTTTTTCAAAAATTTTTTTGGCCACAAAGACCCGAGGCTTATACGCCAGCATATATCACAGGGCCACCAACTCTGTCAGTGCTTTGTATACTTCCGGAAACCCCCGGTTGAACACCTCCATGTGTGGAGTCAGGTGCTCCTGTGGCGCTCGTGCCTCTGCGAGGCTTTCAATTTCCTGCAAACAATTGACTATATCAAGGTAGCCAAAATACCGTACCTGACTTTTCAGGGTATGGGCTTGTATTTCGAGGGCAGCCATGTCTCGGGAGGAATAGGCTTCATCCATGGCATTGACCAATCTTGGAGCTTCCTCGACAAAAATGGATGCGAACTTGCGCAACAGCGACGTGTCGCCGCCAAAGTATGTAGCAATGGCTTGTTGATCAATCACAGTAGGTGAGTTAAGCGCTGAGGGCAGTGAAAAAGTGTGCCAAAGGTAACAACCTCCGCTTTGAGTGGATATGCAGGCGTTCAAATTTGTTTGGTACAGAATCGCATAACGCTCAAGGCGAGCCGTAACCAATTCGGGCATGGCATTTTTTTTCCTATTGGCACGCTCTCGTTCGGCAATGTTTGCTATACACAAAATACGGTACCGAACTTCTAAAAAAATCAGAAACACCATTTGTTGATGGCTTGGTTTTTGTTCCTTTGCACCTTATTATTGAATCTAGATTTGACATCTTAACCATTTTGACTCATGAAGTTTCCTTCG
>JBJXEZ010000113.1:0-4229 GCA_046153695.1 Saprospiraceae bacterium | reverse complement strand
CTCATCACGTCGGAAGTCGAACTCCTACGGGCCTTCCGACTCCGGTACGAGGTGTACCAACAGTCGCTCACGCTGCGTGCCCTGTTGAAGGAAAACCCCGCACGCATGGACATTGACGGCTACGATGCCTACTCCTGGCACTGCGGCATCTTTAAAAAAACACCCGCTGGCGATGACATGGTCGGCTACCTGCGCGTGGTCGTGCAACACACATATAACTGGGTGGAAGCGCTCGTGACCAAGATTGAACAGGAATACGGTTTGAATGTGCCTCCTCGTGCTGCGATCTATTACCACAAAAAATCTTTTCCAAATTTAGAGACAATTGTAGGCGAGCCGCTCACCGAAGACGGGCGATACAGCGAGCCGGGGCGATTCATCATCCTGCCGCAGTACCGTTCCACGGGTTTGGCCAAGTTTGCCATAGAGGGCGTGATGGCGCTGGGTTTTGCCGACCCGGCCTTGCAGGTAGCTATCATTGATTGTCAAAAGTCGCACCGCAGCATCTACGAGCGCGTCGGGTTCAGCTGGTTGGCCGCCCAGCACGACCGGCCCAATGCCTTGCACCTGCTGGCGCTATTCCGCCCGGCCGTGGAAAAATACATGCCCGATCTGCCCGCCCGCATGGAGCAGTACCGGCAGCAGGGGGCTTTTTTACTTCAACTCGGCCAAGTGGACTGGGGCGCGCTGCGCTACCTCCCGGGCGTGCTGCGCCGGTGGGCGCGGCACCGGCTACGGCGCTGGCGCTTAACCTGAAACGACATGCAAAAACTGAAAAGCATTCTCTTCTACCTGCTTGCAGGTTATGTACTGCCCTTGCTGGGCAAACCCGACCTCATCTTACACGAGCAGGTGCTGGTGCTGATGCTCGTGGCGGTGGTCATGCTGCTCTCGCAGCCGGCGCTCGATCTGGCCGAGGCGCGGGAGCGACAGTCCACCGACCGGTACTCTCTGCTGTGGATCACCGTGCTGGCCCTGCCCGCCGTGATGGCACCGGTGGTCGAGTGGGCCTATTTCGGCTCCGGCGCTGCGTGCGCCGTTCCGGCAGTAGTGACTGCAGGAGGCATTGAAAATGGGGAGTATCCGCCCTTTTTCGAGGCACTCGCGTGGCCGTCTGGCATCGTCTGGGTGGCAGGCGGATTTGGCCTTATCGTCGGCGGGTTGGCATTGCGTATCTGGGCCATCGGCACGCTGGGCGCGGCGTTCACATCCACGGTGCAGATACTGCAGGAGCATCGTCTGATTACCACAGGGCCATACCGCATCGTGCGGCACCCAAGTTACCTCGGCGCATATCTGGTGTTTTTGGGCGGCGCGGTGTTTTTACAAGCCTGGGTGGGTCTGATTGTATCGGCGGTATGCATGGGTGTGGCATACGGCATTCGCATCCCTGCCGAGGAACGGGCACTGGAGGCAAACTTCGGCGATGAATGGCGGGCGTACCGTAAGCGGACGTGGGGGATGGTGCCGGGGCTGTGGTGATTACAGCGGCTTATTTCAATAAAAAGATAGCAAAAACCAGTGAATGAGTTCGGAATTCTTCCCTCGCTCATCCCCGGCACCCGAGCAGGCTGCCGGGGATTTTTTACGAACGAAACCAGGCCACCGCGTAGCCCGTATGGATACGCTTGTACGGGGCATGAAATGCCAGCACGATGTCCGCCCGTCACCCGTATATCTCCAAACAATCTTGCGCATCATCTCCCAAAAAAGCCTGGATCAGAGGCGCATTGCGCAGAACAACATCGGCCAGATAAGCCGTAGAGCAGTTGCCCGTGCGAAGCCAGATGACTTTGGGCGGAGGGCCATGCTCGAGCAAAAGGTTGTAAAAATCTTCGTCTTGGGTGAATACGCCGATGAAGCCCAGTTCTCGAGCGGCCATGTGACGTGGCGGAGACCCGGGAAAACCTCGGCCACGCGCTGTACCAGCCGAAAGGGATGGACAAAAGTACACCTGTATTGGCGGAGTATTTCACCCATCATTCGGGTTTTTCCGACTGGGATTCGGGCGATAAATTTTTGTCAAAGCGCCATGCATTTCATCACCAATTGCCTCAATTGCTTCGTGAATCCGAACCGCAAGCGCTTCGAAATTGGAATCTTCCGTACATACAATATGGCATAAATTCGGGCCATGTCAAAAATCTTCGTTTTCGGTGATCAATTCGTCAATCTCTTTTTGATTGGCATCGTAGTACTGCCGCGCATTTGTCAAATCTTGTCGAGTGAGCGTCGGGTACGCGTCAAGAAGTTGGCCATCGCTCATCCCCAACCGCCTCGAATTGACCAGCGACCACACCGGGATGCGCGTGCCCGCTATGCAGGCATCGCCGCCGCACACGCCCGGGGTCTTTTCGATGCCGGGAAAAATCTTGGTCAGGTCGCTGACCACCCGCTGGAGCAGTTGCGCCTTTTCGGTAGGGGACATTTCGTGCAGCATACCGGCTACTTTTTGAAGTGTCGTCATGGTATTCTGTTTTTTGTTGGATGTCTCGAATTTGGCGTACAAAAGTACGCGAAGTATCTTCAAAAAAAGCCGCTGCCCCGGCACCCGCCCCGGTTCGGAGGGGGGTTACCACACGATGGGCACGCCATAGTCCGGGAAATGCGGGTCGCGGGTCACGATGGCCAGCCCCTCCGTCAGGGCTTGTGCGATGAGCATCCGGTCGAAGGGGTCGCGGTGGTGAAGCGAGAGCGCGGCCACTCTGACCACATGCTGAAACCCTATCGGAAAGACCTCAAATTGGTTGTCTGCCAACAGATTTTCAAAGTCAGCCAGTGAAAAATCCAACTCGATTTTTTTAAGATTGACTTTGATGGCAATCTCCCAAAGCGATGCAATGCTGACGAACTTGATATTTTCAGGAGCACGCATGGCTTTTTCAGCCACTTGGGATAGCGACGAATCGCCCCTGAGAAACCAAATCAGGGCATGGGTATCTACGAGTAGTTTTTTCATGGGTTACATGTAGTCTTTGAAATCCTCCAGCGGCTCGTCCCAGTCGGGCGCTAGTTTGATCATCCCCTTCGCCCCCCCGAACCCGGCCTTGGGCTTGGCGGGCGAATTGGCGGGTTTTTGAGGCTTCGTTTTTTTGACCTCGCGGCTCAGGAGAAACTCGATGTAGTCGAGCACCTGCTGCTGAAGGTGCTCGGGCAGGGTCTCGAACTTGGAATACAAGGTCAGTGCGCTCATGTCATCCGTGATTTTGCGTACAAAAGTAAATCAAAAACATTTTTTTTCACCAAAATGATGGCACCACCATGCCCACCCAAAACTGGAGCAGTTGCGCCTTTTCGGTAGGGGACATTTCGTGCAGCATACCGGCTACTTTCTGAAGTGTCGTCATGGTATTCTGTTTTTTGTTGGATGTCTCGAATTTGGCGTACAAACGTACGCCCCAAATCCCCGCCCCGCGCTACTTTTGCCGACCGTCCCAAAAAAATCCCCCTTCACCCGAGTACCTTTTCTCCAACCGAAACCTCTTACATGGCAAACAGCAAACCCGACGGCTGGACCGACACGCTCCTCATCCGCGAGATACGCGCGGGCGGCGATCGGCGTGGCGCGGCGTGGGCGTACATCGTCCGGGCGTGGCGCGGATACTACCTCGCCCCGGTCTTACGGGACGGCGGCACCCCGGAGCAGGTGGACGAGGTGCTTTGGCGCGTGGTACTGGACGTGGACAAACAAATTCGACGCCCCGATTTCCAACTACGAACCGCCACCCTCCGCACGTACTTCACCGAGTCGGTGTACCGGGCCTGGCGGCGGTCGCGCTCGAAACCCGGCAACACCGCCGTCGAGTTCGACCCGCAGGTACACGCGCCCGGAACCGACGACAGCCCCGAGGACGACTACCTGCGCCGCGAACGTGTCGCCCGATTGGATGCCCTGCTGACCCATCTGGGCGAACCATGCAAAACCGTGCTCACCATGTTTTATCTGGAAGACCGCTCCATGCGGGAAATCGCCGAAAAAATGGGCTGGACAAACGAGCAAACCGCCAAAAACAAAAAAAACGACTGCTACAAAAAACTGCGCGACCTGACCAAAAACCTGCAACCATGACGCACGATTCGCTATCCGACAAAATAGAAGCCTGGCTCGCCGGCAACCTGCCCGCCGCCGAAGCCCACGCCTTCGAGGCCGAGGTCGCTGCCGACCCCCTTCTCGCTGCCGAGGTGCAAAGCCACCGAACCGCCCACGAGGCACTCGACCGGCTGGCCGA
>JBJXEZ010000094.1:0-48976 GCA_046153695.1 Saprospiraceae bacterium | reverse complement strand
CAACTCATCCTGACACAGGACAAATATTTTAAAAAACTTTTGGGTAATCGAGAGCCCCGAATGGGAGGGGCTGGGGGGTGGGGTTGCACCTGCGGAGCTCGATGTACCCATTGTTGCCAAGGTGGGTCCCAGGGTAGTTACAAGTCAAAAACTCATTTCCTAGGCTTCCATAGGCACTTTTTTGAGCGTTTAAAATGGCTAAAGTCGAGTTAAGAGCGTGTTTAAATTTCAGACGCCGGGATGCAAGAGGCAAATTTTACTTCATGCTGCGTTAAAATTTTCGCCATAGACAACCACTATGGCTGCAAATTTCGCCTTGCCTGAAACAAAATTCGCTCGCTTTCGCCTCGACACTGAAATTTAAACACGCTCTAACATGTCTGTTTGTCAAATGCCGCAGCGGCACTACTTTTGCCAACTTTTTGAAAATCATAAATACGCCTTATGCAGCACCACGTGGACATCGAAGCGCTCAACCACCAGATTCACCTTGAGAGTGCTTTTTTGGAAAAACTGAGCGCCGAAACGAGTAAAGTGATCGTGGGCCAGGAGGCTATGCTCGAGCGGTTGCTCATCGGACTGCTCACCCGTGGGCACATCCTCCTGGAAGGCATGCCGGGGCTGGCCAAAACCTTGGCTATAAAAACCCTCGCCCAGGCCGTGGACGCACATTTTAGCCGCATCCAGTTCACACCCGACCTGCTGCCCGCCGATGTGCTGGGCACCCAGATTTACAACCCGGTGAAAGCCGAGTTTACTGTGCGAAAGGGGCCGATCTTTGCCAATTTCGTACTCGCCGACGAGATCAACCGCGCCCCGGCCAAGGTACAGAGCGCCCTGCTTGAGGCTATGCAGGAGCGGCAGGTGACCATCGGCAACGAGACCTTTCCGCTGGAAGAACCGTTCATTGTACTGGCCACCCAAAACCCCATCGAGCAGGAAGGAACCTACCCCTTGCCCGAGGCGCAGGTGGACCGATTCCTGCTCAAGGTCAAGATCGGGTATCCGGAAAAGGAGGAGGAGCGTTCTATCATTCGGCTTAATCTCAACAACGACCACCCGCGCGTACGGCCTGTGGTGTCCAAAAGCGCCCTGCTTAGCGCCCGGGACGTACTGCACAAAATATACATGGATGAAAAAATAGAGGAGTACATACTCGATATTGTCATCGCCACACGCAATCCGGCCCAGTACGGCCTGAAAAACCTCGGACCACTCATTAGCTATGGCGCATCGCCCAGAGCCAGTATAGCATTGGCACAAGCTGCCCGGGCAACGGCCTTTTTGCGCCGCCGCGGCTATGTAATTCCCGAAGATGTGCGGGCTATTTGTGCCGATGTGTTGCGCCACCGAATCGGGCTGACCTACGAGGCAGAAGCAGAAAATGTGCGCCAAGAGGACATTATCGATAAGATTTTAAGCAAAGTGGAAGTGCCGTAAACATGTTTTTTCCTAAAACCCTCATTTAGAGCGTGTTTAAATTTAACATCCGGATGGCCTGACGCCGAAATGTTAAATTTAAACACGCTCTTATTCCCAACCCTCATGCAGCTCCGTTTTCTGCCCTTACTCACGCTCGTTTGCTTCTTGCTCACACCCGCCGCTGTTTTTTCCCAAAAAGAAACTGCAAAAACTAAAAGACCCACCCCGCCAGGGCCGCCGCCAATGGACACGGCCGTGGTTCGCCGCTTCGATGGTGGCACGACCCTGAAATGGGTTCGTCATTTCCGTGGCCGCCTCGATGATGTTTCGGAGGTGCTGCTCTCACTCGGCTACGATGGCAACAACTGCCGCGGCCAGCTCACCTACATTGAGAGCAAGGAAGTATTCGACCTCACCGGCACACTGGAAGGTGTAGTGCTGCTGCTCAACGAAAGTGATACCAAAGGCATGATTACCGGCCACCTGACAGGGACGTTACAAGGCGAACGTATTGAAGCCGAGTGGACCAATGCCGTCAACACCCTTGGGGGCATTATCGAAGCCAAAGAGGTGAAAACCAAAAGCCTGGCACCAAAACCGTGCGGTGAAAACAAATGGGTGAGTCGGTATGTATCCCGCTGGAACAACTTGCGCCTCGATCTGACCCTGGCTCGCGTAAACAACAATTTGCTCAACGGTTACCTCTGGATTGAAGCCGATGACAAAACCTATGCTCTCAAGGGCAAGGTGCTGGCCGATGAGCGCTACGAAATACAGGTCCTGCTACCCAATGGAAAAATTGCCGCACACCTGACCGGCGACCTGAAAAGCCCCCAAGCGCACGATTGCTCCTGGATCGGATCCGGTGAGAAACGAACTTTCAAACTGGTGCTGCGCAGCAAACTTCCTGTTGGCTGCATGGAATACGCCGACTATGTGAGCAGCTACGATATCCAATACCCGCGGCCGGAATGCAGCGAGTGCAACAATACACTCGATCGCCATGCTTCGGAATGGGTGGCGCAGTGCAAAACCACCATTACAACACAAAAAAAAGCCGCAAAGCCGGAAAATCGAAACGCGCTTCGTGGCAGCGGTTGGTACGAGATTACCTGCTGGACCGAAACGCTTTTCTGCGGCCATCTCACCTTTGCGGAATCCTGGAAGGACAAGACCAAGGGCATTGCGTTCAATTTTGACCTTCGGTCCGGGAAAGAAGTGACACTGGACGACCTGTTCAACAAGGGCTTCAATGGCAAGGAATGGTTTGCGGACTACGCTCGCAGGGAATCACCAAAGTTGGCCAGGTTTGCTTCCGACCTCAAGTTCCGGGAGTGGTTGTCCGCAGAAGGGTTTCCGATTTTTTCTATCCGCCGTGATGGGCTGGAGATCAGTACACTTTTCCATCCCGTGTACGGTCAACACAGCCTGATTGTGCCGTTCAGTTTGCTTAAGCCCAACATGCGCCGTAACAACCCGATTGCAGATTTGGTGAAGTAGCGTTGGCCAACCAACGCAGGGAAACCCAATATCCGTTGTTCAGATCGGGTTGTTATGTGTAGCGCAATTACCGGTTTTCGATATTGACTGGTTGTTCAAAAACACCACCCGTTTGCCTCTCGAACGGCCTTGGCGATGAGGCGTCTTTTTTCTTTCACATTTACTGGCGGGTATTTGGCAAATCGTTTTACGCCCATCAGAAACGTTTTCAGCAAGTCGCCTTCGGCAAACGAAGCGAGCGCGTCCGTGGCATTTTTTGCTATCCGGGCCGTGGCATCGTGAAAAAACACCTGCAACATGGCATCGTAGACCTCCTGTGCCTGGGCCTTATTGGAGCGTGCGGTAAGTTTCTCTACACGCAACAGCATGGACTCGGCAACGAACAGGTCAATGAGCATATCGGAGCAGTTCATCAGGACCTCCTGCTCGTCCTTCAGGTTTAGTTTGCCGTCCATCTGCATTTTGGCACCCGCACCGGCAGTCATCAGGATAATTTTTTTGAAATCCGCCACAGCGCGGCGCTCTTCCGCGTAGGCGCCCTCGCTTTTTTCAAATGACGGTACGGATGCCAGTTCTTTTTGTACGGCCCAGGCCGGACTGACTATGTCGAGCTGGCCTTTCAGGGCGCGTTTGAATAACTGGTCTACCATCAACAACCGGTTTATCTCGTTTGTACCTTCGTAGATTCGATTGATACGGCTGTCGCGGTACGCACGGGCTGCCGGGTACTCCTCGCTGAACCCGATACCGCCGTGAATTTGCACATTCTCGTCCACGCAAAAATCGGTGGTTTCCGAACCATACACTTTCAGGATGGAGCATTCGATGGCATATTCCTCGGCGGCCTCAAGTGTCGCCTGGCCAAAGCTCAGGCCTGCAGCGTCGCCGGCGGCTTTTTTGTCCTGCATCAATTGAGACGTGCGGTACATAGCGCTTTCGCCAGCAAAAACCCGAATAGCCATTTCCGCCAGTTTGTGCTGGATGGCACCGAAGTTGCCGATCGGTTGGTTGAACTGGAAGCGCTCGTTGGCGTATGTAGCGGACAGGTTGATCACTTTTTTGCAACCGCCGATGCACATCACGCCCAGTTTGTAACGCCCGATGTTGAGGGCGTTGAAGGCGATTAAGTGCCCTTTCCCGATCTCGCCGAGCACGTTGTCGGCGGGCACCCGGACGTTTTCAAAAAACACCTGCCGCGTGGACGAGCCTTTGATGCCCATCTTGTCTTCTTCGGCGCCCATGGTCAGTCCGGGGGAGTTGCGCTCTACGATCAGGCCAGTGAACTTGTCACCGCCGATTTTGGCAAACACGATGTAGATGTCTGCAAATCCAGCGTTGGAAATCCACATCTTCTGGCCGTTCAGAACATAGTGGCTGCCGTCGGCGCTCAGGTCAGCACGGGTTTTGGCGGCAAGAGCATCCGAACCGCTCCCTGGCTCCGTGAGGCAGTAGGCTGCTTTCAAGTCGCCCGATATAAGGCCGGGCAGGTATTTTTGTTTTTGCTCCTCCGTGCCGAAATACAAAATGGGCAGCATCCCGATACCGGTATGCGCTGCGAAGGCCACGATGATAGAGCCAGCAGGTCCGAAAACCTCGCTGATGATGGTGTTCGTATTGGTGTCAAGTTCGAGTCCGCCATATACCTGGGGCATGTGAGCGCCCAGCAGGCCAATATCGCCCATCTTTTTGAGCAATTTGGGCGCGACACCATCTTCCTGTTTCTCGATCTTATGCGTATTGGGATAAATTTCCTGCTCCAGAAAATCCACCGACATCTGTTTGATCATCAATTGCTCCTCCGTGAATTCCTCCGGAACAAAAATATCGGCGGGGTCGGTTTCGCGGATCAAGAACTCCCCGCCTTTCAAGACAGCAGTTGGCATTAAAATATCGGTCATTTTTTGAAAAAATTTAAAGTTATGGCGAAGATTCGCCCCAAAGGTAATTCACCTTTTGGAAATGGCTCAAGCACTCGGCAAGTTTTTCCTGTTTTTCCCAACCTTTGCATCCGCACGACCCATTTGTATGCACTACGAAAACACACGCGCCTTTGCCCTGGCCCAAGATGCCCAAGATCCGTTACGCTCCTACCGTGACCGGTTTATTTTTCCTCAGCACAACGAACAACCTGTGCTCTATTTCTGTGGCAACTCGCTGGGGCTACAGCCCGACAGCATTCGGCCCGCTCTGCTCGCTGAAACTGACCAATGGGCCGAGTATGGTGTGGAGGGGCATTTCCGTGGCGCACTGCCGTGGATGCACTACCACAAATTTTTAACCGATCAAACAGCCCGCCTTGTGGGTGCTTTGCCACAAGAAGTGGTGGTGATGAACACCCTGACCGTGAACCTGCACTTGATGATGGTGTCGTTTTACCGACCGACCCGGCAGCGTTACAAGATCATTATGGAAGCAGGTGCATTTCCCAGTGACCAGTACGCCATGGAAAGCCAGGCCCGTTGGCACGGCTTTGACCCGAACGAGGCAATTGTGGAAATAGCCCCGCGACCAGGCGAGGATAACCTGCGTACGGAGGATATTGTGGCCACCATCGAACGGGAAGGCGAGCACACCGCATTGGTCATGTTCAGTGGGGTAAACTATTATACCGGACAGTTTTTCGACCTTCCCGCCATCACCGCCGCCGCGCATCGAGCGGGTGCGTATGCCGGGTTTGATCTGGCGCACACGGCTGGCAACCTTCCGCTTCGGCTGCACGAATGGGGGGCGGATTTTGCCGTATGGTGCAGCTACAAATACCTCAATACCGGCCCGGGCGGCCCGTCGGGTATTTTCGTACACGAACGCCACGGCGATATCGCCGGACTTCCGCGATTTGCCGGATGGTGGGGCCACGACGAGGGTGAGCGCTTCCAAATGCTCAAGGGGTTCAAGCCCATGCGCGGGGCCGAAGGCTGGCAGTTGAGCAACGCCCAGATATTTTCCTTCGCCGCTCACAAGGCCAGTTTGGACATTTTTGATGCCGTGGGCATGGAGGCGCTGCGCAAAAAAAGCCTGCGCCTGACGGGTTTTTTGGAACACGTACTGGACGAGGTAACCCGCGAAAAAAACCTGTTTCGGATCATTACGCCGCGAGACCCGGCGGCACGTGGTTGTCAGGTATCTGCCCTTACAGATAGCCGGGGGAAAGCCCTGTTCGACCGGATGACCGACAACGGTGTCCTTGCCGACTGGCGCGAACCCAATGTGATCCGGTTTGCGCCAGTACCGTTGTACAATTCGTTCGAGGACGTGTGGCGTTTGGGGCAACTGTTGTAGCCCGAAGTTGCTCACGTTTGTTTAGAGCGGGTTTAAATTTAACATTTCGGTGTCAGGCCGTCCAATTTTATCCTGCCCCGCGTTATTTTTTTCGCCGTATTGCCCACACACACCTGCAAAAAATGCCTTGGTCAGAATAAAATTGAATCGCCCTGCCATCCGAATGTTAAATTTAAACACGCTCTTAATTTCGCAGTTGTTTACCAAAAAAAATTAGCGGCATGAACCTTTCCCTACTCAATAAAAATGCGCTTGTCGGCGGCGCCAGTGCCGGCATTGGCCGGGCCGTAGCCATTGAATTGGCCGCCCTGGGTGCCAACGTGACCTTGGTGGCTCGGACGGAGAGTACCCTGCAAGCCGCTTTGGCCGACCTTGACGTTTCGCAAGGCCAGCGGCACAGTTTTCTGGTGGCGGACTTCGACGACAGCCAGATTTTGCTGACCAAGGTGACCGGGTTGTTGCTCAAACATCCCGTCCATATTTTGGTGAACAACACCGGAGGCCCTCCTGGCGGCCCGATCGTGGGAGCCAAGCCGGAAGATTTTTTGAAAGCCTACCACAACCACCTTATTTGCAACCAACTGCTGGCACAAGCGGTGTTGCCAGGAATGAAGGAGGCTGGTTACGGTCGCATAGTCAACATCATCAGCACGTCCGTCAAAGAACCCTTGGAAAACCTGGGTGTGTCCAATACCACCCGTTGGGCGGTGGCCAGTTGGGCCAAGACCTGGGCCAACGAAGTGGGGGCGTTCGGTATTACGGTGAACAATGTGCTACCCGGGTTCACGGACACCGCACGGCTTCGAGAAATCATCGAAAAACGAGCAGCAGCTTCCGGGATGACCGTGGAAGCCGTTGAAACACTGTTTAAAAACCAAGCTCCGGTTCGGCGTTTTGCCGATGCCGCTGAGGTGGCTGCGGCGGTTGCGTTTCTGGCCAGCCCGGCGGCTGGTTACATTAACGGAATCAACATGCCGGTAGACGGCGGCCGAACAAAGAGTTTGTAGTATGTTGAATGCCAGTCAAAACGCCAATCCCGCATTTGTCGAGATCAGTTCCGCCGTGGTGCCGTGTGCTTTCAGCGAAATACCGACGTGCCAGCGCAGCGCCGTGCCGAATAACCGCGGCAGGTAGTACCGAACACTGAGTTTGCTGTACCAGGGCTTCGGCACTACGCGGTTTAGCCCGCCACCTCCTGCATAAATGCCTGCCAACACCTGCACGCCAAGGTCGCCGAACAAAAACTCGTCCGCAACCGACACGGCGAGGCGCGTTGCACCCGCATGTGCTTCGTCTTTGTTTTTAAACGCAGTACTGCGCAGGCCAAACTCGTACACGGCCCGGTTAAACTCGTACTCAAGGCCCAGCGACACGCGATTGATACGATTGGGCTGGAAATATCCCGCTACGGAAAGCCCCCAAACTGGATAGCGCGGGCCGTCAAAAATTGAATACTCCACTAATGCAAGGCTGCCCGTCACCGTTCCGCCCCAGCGTTTTCCGCCTTGTTTAGACTCGGAAGCAGGAAAAAAATCTACCTCCCGGATGCCGTCGGGCGACCAAACCAGTGCCGCAAAACCACCGGGCAGGTTTACCCCAAAATTGGGCAAGGTCGAGGCCCCATTGGAAAAATGGCTAAGTGCGCCGCCTGCTTGCACGCGCCAGTGCTCGCTCAGCCGGTACTCACATCCCAGTCGGAACTGTGTGAAATTGTTCCAATGCGACCCGATGGCATTTTGCCCCGGGTTGCTGAAGGAATCGTACGGCCGGGTCACATAGCCCAAGCCCGTGCCCACGCGGAATGTGGCTAAAAATCGCCCCGAGCGCCACACCGGCACATTCAGGTGGGGGAGCAGACCCCAGGTGGTGCTGTGCGAGCGGTCGCCCAACCGGAAGTGCGCCAGCGAAACCCCAAACGATGGGTACCGTTGCCACGCATGCCACGATTTTTTGCCCTGTGTTTGAAGCCGAATGCCAATCTCCTGTCCCCAAACAGGATGACCGGTTTGGATGGTAGTTTTATGGGTATGCCGCCAAAGAATGCCGTGATAGGTGGTAGCCTCGAAGGCAATAGCGGTGCCCGGCTGGGCTTGAGCAAAGCGAGAAAAAAAGAGCAGGGCAAGTATCGCCCAACAAGGTAGTGAGAATGGAATTTGCTTCGGGTCAGCGACCCTTGTCAGGGGTTGGCCCGTCGCAGCGCCATAGTAGAAAAAAACACGCATCACCTTCGAGAGCGATGCATGAGCCACACCACCACCATGCCAACAACGCTCGCGGCCAGCAGCGCTAAGGAAATGATTTCTGCTTGACTCAGGTTCATGCCCAAAAACTCGTGGTCCACATTGACCCGGATTTTTTCAATACAAAACCGCTCAATAGCGATGAGGGCGAGGTAAATAAAAAACAACAGCCCCGGTACGCGCAGGTGCTTGCGTAATGCCCAAAGAATGCCAAAAACCACCACCATCAGTAGGGTTTCGTATAGCGGGGTCGGGTAAACGGGCATGGACAGCTGCATACAGTACTCCCAGGTACAACCCTCGATGGGCACGCTTGACACCGGGTCGGTGTACGGCGAATTCACCACGTGGTGCGGGTATGTGGTAGCCCAAAAACTGTCGGGCAAAAAACGCATCCATTCGGGTTTGGGTGCCTGGTTCACAATGCCCCAGTCGCCGTCGCCGCTCAATTGACAGCCGATGCGGCCCACGCCATAACCGACCACCAAGGCCGGGGCCACAGCGTCGGCAGCGTGCAGGAACGGGATCCCCTTGCGCCAGATGTACGACACTACGGCTACAAACCCCAGTACCAGGCCGCCGTAAAACGCCAGCCCGCTGCCCGAGAGCAATGCCCCGGCAGGGTCACGCATAAAAGACTCCCAGTTATCGAACAGATCAAATAACTTGGCACCCACAATCCCTCCGGCAGCAGCCCATACGGTAATCTCGCTGATCCGATCATGTGGCCATACCTCCATCTCGCGGGATTCCGGCTTGTCTGTGCGCTTGCGCCAGGCTTCCCACCAGCTCAGTGCGCCAAAAAACAAAGCACCGATTATGGCCGCTGGCCAGTGCATTTTTGCTGAAAGGACAATGGAGGCCGGGTCATGCCGAAAGTCAGCGAAATGCTGAAAAGCGTATACACCTTTACCACCGATGATGAGGCCAACCAACGCGTTGGAAATAATTTCACCAGGCGTGGCCGGGAGGCCTTCGGTGATGGTCACCTTTGTCGGACGAAAAAGGCCCTCGCGTGCCTTGCGCTTGAGTTCAATATAGTACGTCACGGCGCTCACCAAAAAAGCCACGGCGAGAAAAAAACCAAATGTTTTCAGGACGGACAGCGAGTTGTCCGGCTCCGTGCCGAGGATAGCGTGAAAGAGGTACGAAAAATCTGGATACATGATGGCAAAGGTAGCTGATCCTTGAACATACCGGTTTTAGAGCGTGTTTAAATTTCAGTCACCGGGCTGCAAGCGGCAAATTTTGCTTCATGCTGCGTTGAAATTTTCGCCATAGGCAACCGACTATGGCTGCAAATTTCGCCTTGCCTGAACTAAAATTTGCTCGCTTTCGCCTCGGCACTGAAATTTAAACACGCTCTTAGTTCGACTTTAGCCATTTGGGAAATTGATAATGCCGTTTCAAGTCAGTGAGATATGGCGACTGAAATAATTTTTGAACATCGCTGTAAAATTGAGACATTCATAAATTCAAATTACCTGTTTAGCCTGATAAGCCAATGTGGTATTTTGGGTACATCGCGCTCCGCCGGTGCAACCCCACCCCCAGCCCCTCCCCCGAGAGTGAGGTGGGCACATCGCGCATTACAGCACAGTCTCATCAAGTTGAAAAGCCAAGGCACCTGTTGCTAATTTTTGCATTTTTTGAGGGCAAGCCCCCCTCTCCCCCCGGGGGAGGGCTGGGGGCATAGCCATCAACTTAAGGGTCAATTTTTTGGCAAGGCGTTGATAATCAATAATGGATAGTTTTAAAAAAGTACGGAGTTCCGCATCTTTATGGTGACTAAACCTAAATAAGATGCAGTTCTCTGTACCAGAGTGCAAGTTTATAGATATTTCCAAGCGCATGGAAACAATTTTTCGCAAAGAACAACTCAACGACCTTGGGCGCGAGTTGGGATTTATCCACCGCCAGCGCATTGTGAGCGGTTTGGGCTTTGCCCAATTATGCATAGGGGGTGCAGAAGAATCCGGGTTGAATGCTTCGCTGACGCAACTGCTTACTCAAGCCAGGAAGTTGGGTATGGCCTTAAGCCCGGAAGGATTAAATAGTCGATTTACCGCCCAGGCGGAGTCATTTATGGAAAAGTTGTTTGCCAAGGTAGCCGCCTGGCATATCGAAGAGGAGTTAGAACTGAACACCTTGGATGCGTTTTCTGAGGTGCTGGTGGAGGATTCCAGCAACTGGCAACTTCCGGCGTGTTTAAAGGCGCGTTTCAAGGGATTTGGCGGCGGCGCTTCCGAGGCTGGCATAAAACTGAACCTTCGCATAGGCTTGAAAAGCGCCAATTGGCAAGTGTGTTTTCGAAACGCTACGGCACCCGACAATACGTCCCCTATGGGAAGCATTAGCGCCCACAGCCTGTTGCTGCGCGATTTAGGGTACTTTAAAATCGATGATTTGCGCAGCATTGAAAAGAGCGAGGCCTTTTATGTTTCGCGTTTTAAGTTTAACACTACTGTTTATCTAAGTGCGGATTTAACAGAAAAACCAATTGATTTACTGACGATTAGCCGGAAAATGAAGGTTAATGAAGTGCGGCAAATCTGGTGCTATATCGGTAGAGCACAACGATTTAGAACGAGACTTGTGCTACAAAAGGTGCCAGTCAAAGTGGCCCAGACTAAGCGCAAAAAATTGAAAGAGGACAAACAAAACAAGCGCAAAAATCTCTCGCAAGACCGCTTGCAATTTTGTGACTTGAATGCCTTCATTACCAATTTACCCCAAAATTCATTTTGCGCTCAACAGGTGATGAAGTTGTACACCATACGCTGGATGATTGAGATTATCTTCAAAGTTTGGAAGTCGGTTTATCGTATTGATGAAATGCGTCCAATGAATGAATACCGCTTTATGTGCCTGTTGTATGGAAAACTGATCTGGATACTACTCCATCATAAACTCTTCAGTTGGACCAAATGCTATTTTTGGAATACATACCATATTGATGTGAGTGAACTCAAGGGGTTTAAAATCTTACAGGAACTCAAAACAGACCTACAACAAGCCCTGTGGAACAACTCTTTCCAAGCCTGCTTCGAGTTCCTGAACGTACTCTACCAACTCATCGGAAATACTGCCCAAAAACAGGTTCGACGACGAAAATTCAACCAGCTCCTACATTTTGACAAACTTAACCCTCCACAACATATTGCAAATCAAATTCTTAAACCATGCCCCGCCTTAAGTTGATGGCTATGGGGGCTGGAGGTGGGGTTGCACCGGCGGAGCGCGATGTACCCATTGTTGCCAAGGTGGGTGCCCGGGTAGATACAATTCAAAAACCCACTTCTTGGACTCCCAAGGCGCTTTTTTGAACGTTTCAAATAGCTAAAGTCGAGCTTAGATTTTTGATTTTTCACGGAACGATTCTGTGTCATGTTGTTGGAAACCGGCAGCCTTGGCTTCATTCTTTGGTATAACCTATCTTGCACCCCCAATACGGGTACATTTAGCCGACCACGCAGAATACACATAACAAAGCAGGTGTTTCATAACCTCAAGGGTGTACATGACCACCTCCCTTTTTTGAATATTTTATGGAAAAAATTCCTGTCAACATTCGCCCGGCCACCGAGGCCGACCTGCCCGCCATTCACGCCTTGGTGTATGAATTGGCTGTGTACGAAAAGTCGCCCGAATCGGTGACCACTACCCCTGCGGAATACCTCGAAGATTTCCGCAATGGCCTTTTCCAAAGTCATGTAGCCGAAATGGACGGTAAAGTGGTGGGCATGGTTCTATACTACATGGCCTACTCGACATGGCGGGGCAAAATGTTGTACCTGGACGATTTTGTGGTCAGCGAGCAGTACCGCCGCTACGGTATCGGTCAAATGCTGTTCGATATCGTGCTCGCCGAGGGTCGCCGTCGGGGCTGTCGACTGGTCAAGTGGCAGGTACTGGACTGGAATACGCCTGCTCTGGATTTTTACAGAAAAAACGAGGCCGTGATCGAAACGGAATGGTGGAACGGGAAGATTGTTTTTTAATGGCCAGCTGCGAGAAGCAGTTTAAAAGGAAGTACGTTTGCTAAAAATAAGACATGACGAAATCCTCACTTGTTCTGTTTTGGGTACTCTGGCTCCTGGATGTAGTTGCGGCATTGTATGCGCACCGGGAGTTTATAATGATGGTGTTCGGCCGCTACGCTGCCCCCACACCGGCCTATATCCTGATATGGACGGCATTGATCTTGGCCCTTCTGGCCCTTTTGTTCGGCAGCCTGTACCTGAAAAACCACAACCAACCTTTGGCGGCGCTCATCATAGCAGCGATACCGGCGGTGTTGTCCCTGCCATTTTTACTGTACATAGGCACTGCCATCATCCTTCGGCCCAATTGGCGCTGATCGCCGTGTCGGTGTTTAGGCCGTTACATCAAAACGAATCAAGATGTTCATTTTCAACTTCATCTACATGTGCCTGCTTATCGGCATATACCTGTATTACTACTGTTCCGGTACACCTTTTCCTGAGGTGTTGCGCACGGCCAATGTGTGGATATGCTGGGGCTTTTTACTCTGGGGAGGCTTCGTGGGCGGCCGGGTGATCGTGGATTGTATCCTATCGGGCTTGCAAGGCCAGATGCAGCCCGTCAACGTCCGAAACGGCATTTTGCTGGCCGTGCTCGACTTTTTGCCCACACTGCTGATGTCGCTGTTTCTGCTGCGCGAAGGCTTCATGGAGGCGACAGCGACTGTTGGCCAGTAGATTTGATGCCGGTGTCTATTGGCGTTTCCTTTTCCAAATCTCAGCCTTGTGCCTCGGCGAAAACCCGACATGCTCAAAGCCTTGATTGAGTTGAGCCATGATTTCCCTTGCGTAATCGTGGTCGTAAAACCGGGGGTCGTAGCTGAGAAAGATCATATAGTCAATATCGTAGCCACCACTGCGGGTTTTGTAGTCAAGGAAATCGGCACGGGGCGGGCGATTCTCGAAGCCGATACCGTCTTTGGTGGTTTGGGCGTACATATCGCGCTGCCATTCCCAGTTTATCGGAAAATGGGTTTTGCTGGCCTCGTAGTTGTCTGACAGGATCATCGGTTTGTACGCCCCGAGGTAGCCGCCAGCGTGGATGAACATCCAGTTTCGGTTGGCGATCTCTTTGCCGTCTTTGTCCAATCCATTGAAATCATAGTTGAGCAGCAGCACGACCGAGCGGGCGGGTATCTGGGTGGCACACCACGTATAGTCCTCCACCAATTCGGAGGCACGGCGGTGCGCGGGCATGCGCAAAAACGTCAGTACCACCAGCAGGACGAAAGCCGCGCCCGGCGTATTTTGGCGCACCCATTCGGGGAAATTGGCCGTGGCCGCCCAAAGGAACAGCCCCAACCAGACAAAGGTCTGCACGCGTAAGGGGATTTGCAGGCCGCCAGCCTTGGCATTTTCAGGAGAAAAATACTGCCAGAGCGCTACAGCGGCAAACAGCAGGAGGAAATCGCCCACAGCCCAGCGGCGTTCGCGTGTCCGGTGCCCAATGGCCATGACCAGCAGCAGCCCGATAAGGATGGCCACGGCCTTCACCGTGTCGCGTTCGGTTGACTTGAGCAGGATCAGGCTTTTCAGTTGCACCAAGTCTTCCAACAAGTCGGCAAACGGACGGGTGTCCGTGCCCGTAATGGCAGGTGCTTGCAGCCAATAATAAGCCAAAAAGGCCAGCATGGGCAGCGCTGCCAAGCCCGTGCGCAGGGTGTTCGGGCCGTGCGTTCGCACCGCAGCCCGCCAGCCCTCGGCCCGAATGGAAGTCAGCCAATCCACCAACAGGGCGCTGCCTACAAACACCAAACTGAACATTGTGCCCATGGCGTGCGAAAAATACAGCAACAGCCACAGCCCGGCCAAAGCGACAAGCCTGCCAGTGGTCCAATTGTTTCGGTGTCGAAGCCAATAGCCGCCAACCCAAAAAAGCAGCGCAATGCTAAAACCGAAATTATAAAAACCCGAAGCCAGCAGGTGGTGCCACACGAACAGCATGCCCACGGCGCTCAGAAAAATGCTTTCGGGGTTGATCTGCCGAAGCAGGTAGCGCATCCCGAAACCGAATGTCAAGACGTATACCGACAAGAACACCTTTTCGGCAACTTCGGGCGCGAGCACCAATTGGAGGGCTGCCAGGCAAATATGGCTGAGCCAGTTGGGCTCAGCATGCAGGTTAAGTTTGTAAAACGGGTCATAAAAATCTATATCCCGACCCAGCACAAAGTCCAACAACACCTTGGAATTGTACACGTGGCAAGGGCCGTCGCCTGTGACGAAAAACTGCCCGGATGCCCAAAGCGGTAATAGGGCAAGCAGCAGCGCCGCAAAGAAAAACCAGCGTTCGGAGGGGAGTGAAGAGCGTTCGGCCATCGTTTTTTTCGCAAGGATAAGGCGTTGGTGCGCGATTTGAACCTGCTCCCGGTAAAATTTTTTCCCTGTACCTTTGGTCAGGGTTTCGATGTGGAATCGAGATCGAGATTCCTGTTAGCGTATTTTGAAAAAAAGATCATGAAATATACTACTTATACATGCTTGTCACTCCTCTCTATTTTGGGCCTTTTTGGTTGCGGCATGCCAGATGATAACCCCTCGGGAGCTTGCGACACCACACCAACTGCCGAATTTAGTCTCTCCATTTACCAGGGCACGGCACCTTGTACAGTTAGTTTCTCCAATCTCTCCGTTGGCGCAGACCTCACTTTTTCGTGGGAGCTCGGCGATGGCAATACGTTCACCGGTTCCACGCCACCGAACAAAACTTACGCAGAGGGAATATACCGTGTCCGGCTCATTGCCCAAACGCCAGACCAATGTGCGGACACTTTGGAGCGAACGCTGACCGTTGTTTCGCCCGGACTGCCGCCCGTGGCCTGTTTTACCATCTCACCTGTTTCCGGGTTGGTGGCCCCGATCGCTGTCGCCGTAAATGCCGCCTGTTCGCAACAGGCCCAATCCTATTCGTGGGACTTTGATGACCCCGACAGCGGGGCCGATAATACCGCAACAGGCCCTGCCGCAAGCCATATTTTTGCAAAAAAAGGCATCTATACGGTGGCACTGACAATCACCGGAACGGGCGGAACAGCCACCACCAAACAAACGGTGACAGTACAATCCACTAATTTTTCCAGCTTGGTAGACATCAACGGGATAGACGTAGCGCCTCCACTGTTCGGTGTAGAAACTTCCGATGGCCGTTACCACGTCCTGTTCCGGCAAAACGGCTTACTCAAATCAGTTCTGATCAGTACGGCTAAACAAGTCCTGAGTGTGCAAACCTATTCAGTGCCCGAACTGGATGAGGTACGCCAGATCATCCCATCCGGCAATGGCGGTTTTGTCCTAGTCGGCACCAATACTGGCGGGGTTGCCCCCACGGCTGTTCTGGTAGAAATTGGAAACGACCAAACGGTGCAGATTCAAAAAGGCGTTCCGTTTGCCGCGGGTGCCGCCACCGAGGAAGGGCACGCGCTGGCACTTGACGCTGGAGGCGACTACCGGGTCACGGGGCTGTCCCGGCTTGGCGGCTCTGACATGATCGGATTTTCAAAAATAACGCCAGACGGTACCGTAACACCGGGTTCCCTGCAAACGCCTGCCGCCTTAGGTAATGCCTATGCGATCGGTATAGCGCAGTTGTCTGGTGGTGACTTTATGCTTTTGACCAACCAGACCTCAGCCTCTCCAGCGTACACCCACTTGGCTCGGTGCGACTTCAACGGGGCCATAACAGCGACAAAACAAGTGGCTCAAGCCGGGGTTTTCAGCCAAATCGTAGCACTCGGCGAAACGTCGTTTGTGTTGGAAGAGGGCAAAACGATAAAAAAATACGGAGCCGACCTGTCTGAAACCGAGGCATACAGTTTAGAGAACTCATGGAACAGCAAAACGCAAATGATCCGAACTGCCGACAACAATCTGATGATTAGCCAGACCTACAACGGGCGGATATTACTCTACAAATTAGACCAGTCGCTGAGCCGCCTTTGGCCTGCCGACAAGTTATTCAGCGAAACGGGCCTAATCACGAGCTACTCCGTCGTCCAAACTGCCGACGGCGGCTACCTCATAACGGCCATATACACCTCGCCGCAAAACCAGAAGCGTATATACCTCATTCGAACGGATGCCAACGGCAACCAACCATAGCCCACAAGGTCAGTACTGCCCGGTAGCCAACAGAACCAGCGTACAAGCCTCATCCGTTTCAATTCCTGCCTCATGGGCCAGGTGTTCCATCTCAGGATTTTCCGTACCCGGATTGAAAATAATGCGCTTTGGGCGCAACGCCAGCAGGTAGTCGTAGTAGGCGGGTTGTCGTTCGGGACCAATGTAGAGTGTGACCGTGTCCACGCCCGATACATCGGGTTGGCCTTGCAGGATGGTCAGGCCAGCCACCTCGCCAGGTCGGATGCCGACTGGTACCGTTTCGTGCCCGTGTCGTTGTAAGGCATGGACAGCACGAAAGGCATAGCGGTCAGGATTGGGCGTGGCTCCGAGTACGAGAGTTTTTTTCATGGATGACCAAAACAGCCTTTTCGTACCAAATGTTTGCCAACCAAATTCAAAGCGTACTTTTGTCTCTCCTTGAGAGAGAAGCGTGCCTTCGTCAAGGCCGCTGCCGGAAAACCGGACACCCTCAAACCTGCTCTATTCATGATCCTTACTGATAAAAAAATCCTCGAGGCCATTGAAGCTGGTGAAATCGTCATTGAACCGTACCGTCGTGAGTGTCTCGGTACCAATTCCTACGACGTACATCTTGGCAAATACCTCGGTCTCTACCGCGACAGGGTGCTGGATGCCCGGCAGCATAATTCTATTGATCTGATTGAAATGCCAGACGAGGGTTTCGTACTTCAACCCGGTACCCTGTACCTCGGTGTGACGGAGGAGTACACCGAAACGCACGCTACCGTACCGTTTCTGGAAGGCAAGAGTAGTGTTGGGCGTTTGGGTATTGATATCCACGCCACGGCAGGCAAGGGCGATGTAGGTTTTTCTAACCATTGGACACTGGAGATTTCCTGTGCCCAGCCTGTACGCGTGTACGCGGGCATGCCCATTGGGCAGCTGATCTATTTCACCGTGGACGGTGGCATCGAAAATTACTACAACCGGAAGCCCAATGCCAAGTACAATCAACGCAGCGACAAGCCAATGGAAAGCATGATGTGGAAAAATTTCAAACATTGACCAGTTGCGTGATTTATACATGGGCTACATTTGTACCAGCCCTCTGTAATGCACTAATTTAGTCGCCCAAACCGCCTTTCCCGCCTTTCATGAAAAGTATGCACCCTGGCCAGAGCATCTTGGCAAGTTTATTGGGGGTGTCTTCCTTGGCTTTTCCTTTAAAAAAACACCCGGTACGCATGGGACAACAACATACTGCTCTCCATTTTTTTAAAATCAAACTTATGGCCGCCGCCGTTTTTGCTGTGCTTCCTGCGCTGCTTTCGGCTCAAATAAGTGTCATGTTTTTGCAAACCAACGTGTCCTGCAACGGCCGTTGCGATGGACTGGCCATTGCCGTCGGCCTTAATGGTGCATTCCCGTACACCTATGTATGGAGCACGGGCGACACAGGCACCACGATCGACAGCTTGTGCGCAGGCGTGTACACGGTTACCGTGACAGATGCCAACTCGGCCACCGCTACCGGATCGGTCTCCATCATCCAGCCCAACCTGCTTAGCGTCGCAGTGTCCACCCAAGATCAGATTTGCGGTATCGCCCCTGATGGTGAAGCTACTGCCGTGCCAACTGGCGGAACTGCGCCCTACTCCTTTTTATGGAGCAATACCGGCACGGGTATCGAGATCACTGGCCTAACCGGCGGCCCGTACACCGTTACTGTCACCGATTTCAACGGCTGCACAGCCGTGGCTGGCAATACTGTGTTTTTTCAAAATGAAGGCATTTGGCTCATGGCCACACCCACGCATATCCCGTGTTTTGGCGACAGCAATGGTTCCGTCTACGCCGCCCCGATGACGGGTACACAACCCTACACGTACAATTGGGGCAGTGGCTATCCGCAAACGCAAACCCTGCCCAATTTGCCCCCGGGAACCTACACAGTGACCGTGACGGATATAAACGGCTGCTCCAACACTGCCTCGGCCACAGTGACCGAGCCACCAGTCCTGGACATACTGACCAATTTTACTGCCGCCGCCTGTGGCCAGCCAGGCAACGCCACAGTGACGCCGTCTGGTGGCACACCGGGCTATACCATTCTTTGGAATAATTCTGATACCACATTCACCACTACCGGCCCGGCAGGCCCGGTGACGGCCGTGGTCACCGATGCCAATGGCTGCACGCTTAACCTTAACCTGAACATCCCCGGAAACAATACGGTAATCAGTGCCAACACAGACAAACTGGGCGATGTTCTCTGCCTCAGAGGCGGCAGTGCCTCAGCCTCTGCTACCGGCAGTACCGGTACGTTTGCCTACTTGTGGAGTAATGGCGACACCACGGCTGTGGCGGATAGCCTGGCCGTCGGAACCTATACCGTCACGATAACCGAGCACCCATCGGGCTGCACGGCCACAGCCACGACGGCAATTCAGCAAGCGCCCTCCACCCTGATCGTCACCGCTAACGCTACCGGCCCTGCGACTTGCCTCGCCGGCGGAAGTGCTGCGGCGTTGGCCTCGGGCGGTACTCCGCCATTTGTGTACGTCTGGAACGGAACGATTACCGGCGCCACGGTTGCTAATTTGGCCGTAGGCCCAAATATTGTCGTAGTAACGGACGCTACCGGCTGTACGGCTACCGATACGGTCGCCATCACCAAATCGCCGCTGCCTAGTGTTACGGCCAGTATCTTTTCTCCGGTCACCTGCTCGGTTTTGGGTGCCGCCAAAGCTGTAGCCACGGGCGGGCTGGCACCCTATACCTACGCCTGGAGCAGCGGCAGCCTGACCGATACGGCTCCGAATCTGCTGGCAAACACCTACACCGTGACCGCCACCGACTCCGGTGGTTGCACAGCCACCGCTACTGTGGTACTCACCGCCCCGCCCATCCCGACGGTGACTGTCGGCTCGGCCGTAAACGCTACCTGCATTAAACCTGGCAGCGCTACCGCAACGGCCGCTGGCGGCACACCGCCGTTCACTTATTTTTGGGACAGCGGGGCAACTACTGCCACGGCTGCCAATCTGGCGTCGGGCACACACACCGTGACAGCCACCGACTCGGGCGGCTGCACGGCTACCAGTACGGTCCAAATCTCGGCACCGCCTATCCCTTCGGTAACCATTGCCGTGACAGCACAAACGACTTGTACCAGCCTTGGTGCCTTGTTGGCAAACGCTACCGGCGGCACGCCCACCCTGACATTTTTGTGGTCAAATGCCCAACCAGGACCGGCCCTTTCCGGCTTGCCTCCCAATACATATACCGTGACCGTCACCGACGGAGCCAGCTGCACTGCCACCGCTTCAGCGACCTTAACACCCCCACCTGCGATCAACGTGACCATTGGAAATGTGACCAACGCGAGCTGCTCCGGCCCTGGAAGCGCTACTGCTGTCGCCACAAGTGGTACACCACCATTTTCCTACCTTTGGAGTAACGGTATTACCACCGCCACGGCGAACAATCTAACGCAAGGTATGCACACCGTGACCGTGACGGATGCCAACAATTGCACTGCCACGGCAATGGTTACGATACAAGTATCCGGCAGTGGTGGTACCAATTTGGGAGATTTTGTGTGGTACGACAACGATCAGGACGGTGCCCAACATGCATTGGAAAAAGGCGTTCCCGGTATTCGCGTCCAGCTTGTACAACCCGGTCTGGATACGTTGTTCGGGACTCCGGACGACGTTGTTTTGTCCACCATTTTGACAGACTCGACAGGTAAGTACAAATTCTCCTGTGTTGTTCCGGGCAAGTATGTTGTGAAATTCAGCGGCCTCCAGACGGGCTATGAGTTTACCGGAAAAAACAAAGTGAACAATACCTGCAAGGACAGTGATGCTAAAGCCAATGGCAACACAGACCCAATCACGATCGTAGCGGGGCAAGCCGATACACTTTGCATTGATGCAGGCATTCACACGATTTGCGAAAATGTCACCAAGCCAGGGCTGATCTGTTGCAACCAGACCATTTGCGAAGGCGAAACACCGGATGCATTGTATGGTAACCCGTTGTATCCGCCGCAAGGCGGAAGCGGCCCACTGGAATATGTTTGGATGCAGTACGTCCAGAACAGCCAGGGGCAATGGACATGGGTGCCCATACCAGGATCCAACGGTTCGACTTACCAACCCGGGCCTTTGGTGCAAACAGCCTACTTTATGCGCTGCGTGCGCCGCCAAAACTGCCTGAATTTTTTGGAAAGCAACATGATCACGATTACGGTGAAACCCGCCGGGTCGTCGGGGTGCCCGCAGTTTTTCACTGTTTTTGTTGTTACGCCAATGAGTAATGCCGCAGTCAAATTGGAATGGCGCACACTGCCAGCCATGGACCGCTATCTGTACGTTGCCGAGCGATCCATGAACCAGACCGACTGGACCGTCGTGGGTGAGATACTGGGCGAGCAGTATGCGCCGGAACGCCGCTACACATTGATGGATCATATGCCGGAAAGCGGGATGAACTACTACCGTGTGCGGCGACTCAGCGCCACGGGGGAACCGATACAGTCGGAGGTGCGGGAGGCCATGCTGGAGGTTCCGTTAAGCGAATCGCTGGCGGTGTACCCCAACCCGGCTGCTCAAGTTTTATATGTGCGCAATTTGACAACCTACGAATCCGATGCACAAGTGCAGTTATTCACCGTTAACGGCGTTCTGCTGCACGCGCTGAAAATTGCTGCTGGAAGCCTCGCATTTTTTGAAATACCGGTGGCTGATCTGCCAGCCGGGATTTATCTGGCACGCATTGTTTTCGGCTCAGGCGAGACAAAGAGCGTGAAGGTGAGCAAATTTTGAGGGGCCGCGCCGATGATATTTCCCTTTTTCGAGCCCCTTTCCTGGCTTGCTTCAGCGGCTTTGCTGGGGCTGTTCGTACAGATCCTGCGTGTGCTCTCGCCCGGGGCATACACCAAGAGCCGCTGGACATACGCAGTGTTGGGGTTGTTACTATCGCCGGTTTTTCTTCGGGTGTCTGCAGAGGGATTCGTATTACCAACGGCTCTGGCATTCACATTGGCGGCGCTGTTTTTTGGTTTGCGGGCCATCGAGCGGGAGCGCTGCCTTGATGCGCTTTGGTTTGGCGGACTGGCGGCGCTGGCTATTTTTTTCAGGTGGGATATGGCGGTACTGTTGGCCCTGCTCGCTGTAGCGTTGCTGTTGGAACTTGCTCGGCGGCGACAGTGGGCGTGTTTGGTTGGGGCCGTACTGATCGGGGGCATTGTTTTTGGGATTGCCTGCTGGCTCCATCCGGAGCGGGTTGGGCCCGAATGGAATGAATGGTCTGCGTTGAATTTTTTCAAAAACTCATTTGAATGGCACGGAAATACAACATCCCACCTACTTCCAAACGTAGTCTTCGTATTGGCTCCGCTGACACACCCGGGTTTTTGCTTCACCCTGCCCGCGTTGTTTTTGTTGTTCAAAAAAACAGATGTACACCTGTATGCCAAACGGATACTGGCGCTGAGCCTGCTGCTTTTTTTGTTGTTTGTGGCAGGCCTTCCGACACAGGACATCCAGTGGTTGTTTCCAGCGTATGTGCTGTTGCTTTTGTTGTTGTTCCCGGCTTGGGATCGTTTTTTTTCCTACGGGCTGTATTTTTTTCCGCGGTTGGCCTACGCTCTGATAACGTTGACGGTGGCCTGTCAGCTGTTGTACATGGGCTATTTGGCTGGACAATTGTAACGTCTGGTCTTTCTTCATTGGACTGCAGTTCCAAAAAACAGGGCAAGTGGGCCGTATGTACTATGGAAGTCCTACTCGGTTTCTCCATATTGTATTTTATAACTATTTTGCCTAGGCAGCCTTGCAGCATGACAACGTCATCCCCAGTGCCGTACTTTGTGTTTTCCTTAAGCACAAATTGGAACCCATTTTTCTTCACAAACCCATCTTTCACCATGTACCAAATTGTTACAATCCTGCTCTTTGCGTTCTCTCTTTCGCAGCTTAACGCTCAAATCCCCACGTTCATCAAGCATCACGGAACCACGGGTGACGACGAGGCCCGTTTTGTAGAGGTTTTGCCGGATAATAGTTTCATTGTGGCTGGCAGCAGTACCGAAGGCGGCCTCGGAGGCAAAGACGCGATGCTCGTCAAGTTCAGAGCCGATGGGACGGTAGAGTGGAGCAGGTCGCACGGCGGATTGGGCGACGAGTTTTTCATGCATATTCTGGCTTGCAGCGATGGTAACTATATAGCCGTTGGCGAAACGAACAGTTTTGGAGCGGGCAATGTGGATATTTACGTTGTTAAGTTTGACCCTAAGGGGGATGTGATTTGGGTGCGGACGTGTGGGGGGGCTGGGCCGGAGTGGTCTTGTGGTGGAGCCTGTGAAGTATCTGACGGCTATATTATTACAGGAAGCACACAAAGCTTTGGGTCAGGTTTTTGGGATGCCTTCGTGGAAAAACTCGACCTAAACGGTAGCAGTATTTGGACGAAAGGATGGGGTACTAATGGTGCCGATGTTTCTGGGGAGCCGCTCCCCGGATCGAACGGCGACATCTGGGTCTCAGGGGGCTATTTCGCTGGAAATCAGGAAGCACTACTATTCCGATTAAGTTCTAGCGGGGCATACCAGAGTGGACGACGCTTGGGTGGGTTTGGACATGAGGGCGGCGAATTCCTTGCCAGGGGCGGGGCAGGTTTAAGTGTTTCCGGCTCCACATGGTCGTATTCCAATAACACTCAATACCAACCATGGATCATTAGCTTTAACGCATCTGGCAATTTTGTTTGGGGTAAACGTTATGTTTTCCCTTCAGGAAACCATAATATGAACGCTGAAAATTGTCCAGATGGTGGATTTGTCTTCACTCCCCTCAACATTAACGAAGATGCCGCAGAGGCCTATTTGGTACGCACAGATGTCAATGGTAATATTATATGGGCGAAATCTCACTTGATTAGTGGACGAATGTACCATGCAAAACCCTGCCCTGATGGTGGTTTTGTAGCCGTTGGTTATTCGACCGGCAATGGGTATGATATGTACATAGTGAAAACTAATGCTGAAGGTAATTTATCTGGTTGTCGGGCTATCGATGTGCCCGTTATTGCACAAACGATTAGCCCCGGCATCCCGTTAGTCTCTCCCGTCGCAACAGCTGGCCCTTCCGCAGGAGCACCCGCCGCACAAGACCAGCAGGTCGGCCTCACGGAAACCATCATCTGCGACTTCGTTTCGTCGGTTTCGGAAGGCCGATCCCTGGTATTATCGCTCGTCCCGAATCCTACCAGCGGCGCTTTTCGGTTTTTGAGTAATGAACAAATACTTCTGGACATACAAATTTTCGACAGCACAGGCAGGCTGTGCTTCACAGGAAAGACCCAAACTAACCAGGATGTAGTGCCACCGAACCGCTTGCCCGCCGGTATGTACATGGTTTATGTAACAGACAGCGACGGCCAGGCGCAGCAATTCCGAATGGCCCGGAAATAATGTCCTATTCATTTCTCTCGGACAAAGCCGGTATTGTGCCTCGCTCTGTCCGGCTGTTTTGGGGGCGTATTGTATTGTAATGCGCCCCCAAAACAGGGCAGTGAATCCGCTAGGACTAACGTGGATAAATTTGCATTTTGCTCGTTTCCCTGATCGGCGGAGCAAATACGCCATTGACTGCTATGTTGCCATGTTCGGATGAACGCTCATTCTCAAAACTCCACCCGGTAATTCAACACCGGAATGAGCGGTGTCTGGTCCCAGAATTTGATCGTCTGGCTCATGTCGTCGTAGTAGCGCCCAAAGTAGTTCGCCCGGTTGGAGGCGTTTTGGATGTCCAGTGACAGTGTGGTAGTCAGGTGCTCGTAGTTGCGTTTGATCTTGATGCCCAGGTCTAGGCGGAAGTAAGCGGGAAGTTGCTCTGAAAAAGCGCGGCTCTCGTCGTGTATCGTTTTACCTTTTTCGTTGGAAGCCGCCAGGTCAATGGGGGTATCATATTGCCCGCCCATCCAGGTCAGTTTCATGTTGAGGCCAAAGGTTCGATTTTTCCGTCCCCGGTTCCAGTTCCACTCCTTGCCAGCCACGAGGCTGTTGATAAAACCTGTGTTGAAGCGCGTATTGCGCCACTCTTCGTCGGAACCCCGATACTCCGACCGGAACAAGGAGGAAGACAGCAGGAAATAAAACCCGTCGGTAAGAAATTTCTCTGCCGTCAGTTCCACGCCGTAGTTGCGGCCCTTCCCTTTATTGGCTAATATTTCACCTGCGAACCCGTCGCGCTGGTTGAGCATGGAAAATGCGTTGCGTTCATCTCGGCTAACCGGCACATCGAACAAATCCTGGTAGTACAGCTCCGGTTTCAAGTGCCAGTTGCCCGGCAGAGAATGGTCGTATGAGAGCACAAGGTGGTGTGCCCGACTGGGGCCGAGGTTTCGATTGGGTTGTGCGCCGTTTTCGTCCTGAACGAAGTACACACCTGGCGGCTGAAGTTGTCCGTGCAGGCCATAGCCGAGGCTGATTGTCTGACGATCATTGAACGCATATTTGACAGCTGCACGCGGTTCTACCGAATAGGTGTTGTTCAGGAAAAAGTAAAGAACGTGTGCACCGGCGTTCAGCGTCAGCCGCTCGGAGGGCCGGTGCTGCCATTGAGCAAAGGCGTTGGCGGACGTGGCAGCGCCGTTATTTTTAATTTGTTCAACGAGGTGCTCGGCTTCGTCATCCCATTCGTTTTGCCGGAAATTATAGTCGTAGAAGTTGACATACATCCCGGTGCGCAGCAGGTTTCGGGCGTTGAGCTTGTGCGTCAACGTGGTTGAAACAGTCGTTTTGACCTGATCATAGCCTCCGTCGAACAGGCGGCGCAGGTTGTAATCCGGCTGGTATTTCTCGTTTTGAAAACCATTTCGGGTGCCTGATACTGCCACAACATTGCGCAGAAAAGTATTATCGCCCAGCACCATACGGTGTGTCAGGCCCAGCACACCCGTGTTGGCGGTGTAGTTCCAGTTGTGCCGGGCACCGCTGTCGTTCTGCCAGACACTAGAGTCGGCCTTGCCTTCGTAGTGTTGTTTGCTCAATCCGCCAATGCCAAACAGGGTGAACTGCCCGATTTTGCCAGCGGGCATCCAGAGGTTGAACGACAGGTCCTGAAAGTCCGTTTTCGCGTCGCCGAGACTGACACCGAGTTTGCCCAGTAGCGACAAGGTAGAGTAGCGGTAGTTCACCAAAAAAGAACCGTTTTGTTTGCCAAAACGCATGGGGCCTTCTGCAGCGGCATCAAGGCCGAGCAATCCGGCTTGAAGTGTGTATTCGCGTTTTTCGGAATTACCCTTGCGTAGTTTCATGTCGAATACCCCGGACAGAGCGTTGCCGTATTCGGCAGCAAAGGCACCGGTCATAAAGTCGGAATTGGATAGCAACTGGGTACTGAGGATTGAGATGCCGCCGCCCGAGGTACCCACAGCGGAGAAGTGGTTGGGGTTGGGGATGTCTACGCCCTCCATGCGCCAAAGCAGGCCGTTTGGGGCATTACCGCGAATAACGATGGTGTTGTTGCCGTCGTTGGCGGTGGCTACCCCGGCAAACGCCGAAACCATGCGCCCGGGATCGTTTACCGCCGCGGCAAAACGCTGGGTCTCCTCCACCGAAAATGTGCGTGCGCTTACGGCAGCCAGTTCGTTCAGCGGTTTTTGTTTGTCAATTTTGGCCCGCACCACCACCTCTTGCATCGTGACCAGGTCTTCCTCCAGTTCTATAGTCAGTTCCATTTCTTTGCCCGAGTTGAGCGTGATATTTGATACAACTCCTTCTTTGTAACCCAGGCAGGTTATGCGCAACGTATGTTTGCCTACAGGCAACGACGGTAGACGGAAACGCCCATCGGGATCGGTTGTGGTTCCTGTGGGTTGTTCGGCGCTCAGCAGGACTACCGTGGCACCAACAAGTGGCGTTTTTACCGCCTTGTCGTACACGGTGCCTTTCAGGTTTTGGATAAAATTCTGAGCATTAGCAGAAACAGCAAAGAGAAAAAGGACGAGAAGAAAAATGATGTTTTTGTACATGAAATTAGTGCTTAAGTGTTTTTTTGAAACGTGGTTCCCGGTTTGAGGAAGTGTTTATCCAGTTTCACCCCAGAGACACGGAAGGGGGTGGTTTACCCTGACGGAAAATTTGTATTTAAAAAAAACGGAACCCACATCAGGGTAAACTGCCCCGACGGTGTCTCTATTCGTTCAAAACTTGTAACTCGTTGGAACATCAAGACGAATTTACCCAAACGGAGGCCTTGCGACGCGGCGACGAGGCCGCATTCGAGGCTGTTTTCAGGCAGTGGTACGAACCGCTATGCGGGTATGCTGCACGCCTGACGGACAGCGACCTTGACGGCGCAGAAGACATCGTACAGCAGGTTTTTGTTAAACTCTGGGAACAACGCGAGCGCCTCAACATTGTATGGTCGCTCAAGAGTTACCTGTACAAAACTGTGCATAACGCCGTCCTCAACCGTATCCGGTCGGCCAAAACTCACTCGAAGTACCTGGATTTCAATGCCACTCAATTGGAAAAAGAACATGCACCACCCGACTATCCCGCTCGCGAACTGGCCAACCGCCTGCAAACTGCCCTTGAAAAACTGCCCCCGCAGTGTCGCCATGTCTTTGAATTGAGTCGGTTTGAGGAGTTGAAGTATCGCGAGATCGCCGAACAGCTCGGCATATCTATCAAAACCGTCGAAACCCAGATGGGCAAGGCCCTGCGTATCCTTCGGTTCCAACTGGCCGATTATTTAGTCACCCTGTTCGGTTTTTGGTGCTGTCTGAGTGCCGCCATATGACCGACCTGTTTCAAAATACGCAATACTGCTTACACGCTAACATATAGATCATGGAAGCCTTCGACGAACAAACAGATGCCCTGATCGCCCGACAACTCGCAGGCGAAACCACACCTGAAGAGGCTGCTGCGTTGCTTGCCTGGGCAGGAGAGTCGCCCGAAAACCAACGCTACCTCGCCGACCTGGTGGCTCTCTGGCAAAAGGCTCCGGCGCTGCGCCCGGTTACTAGCCGCTCCGTAGATACCGAAGCAGCCCTGTTGCAGGTAAAAACCCGGCTCCGCCAAACCCGCCCGCGTATGGTGCGTATGGCGGTGGTATGGCGGGCAGCCGCAGCGGTAGTATTTACTTTGGCTGCTTCATATTTTCTATGGCTCCGCAACACCCCGCCTCCCGGCAGCACCTTGGTTGCCACCAATACTGCTGTGTCCGAATCTCTGTCCGATGGATCGTTGGTTACGCTCGAACCCCACTCCGGCCTGTCGCTTGATGCCGGTTTCAATGCCCGGGACCGGCGCTTGCGCCTGCACGGTGCCGCCACGTTCGATGTGCAGTCCGATTCGTCGCGACCATTCATTGTGGCGCTGAGTGACCTGGAAGTGCAGGTACTCGGCACGGTATTCCGGGTGGATAACCTTTCGGAATCAGATCTGGTGCGCATCACGGTGACATCGGGAAAAGTGCGGGTAAGCGCACGCGGGCAATCATTGCTGCTCGCAGCAAATGACCAGGCGATTTACAACCTGAAAAGCGGCGTACTGACTCAAGATCAATCGCTTGGCAGGGTGCTCCGATTCGATGCAAGCCCCCTGCGCGAGGTTGTCCAACAGATCGAACACGCTTATGGTGTACGGATCATCCTTAAAAACAAGTTGTTGGAAGATTGCCTGCTCACCGCCCGCTACAACAACCTGTCTGCTGACCGGGTGTTGGCTTTGATAGCCGAATCTTTTGCCATCTCCTTGAAAAAAAGCCCCGATGCCTACGAACTGGACGGTATCGGCTGCGACTAACCCAAACTTAAAAGGACTTCTTTTTTTCTCTACATAGGGCAAGAGCCCTGTGATTAACAACGCTATGAAACAAATACTTCTCCTGTTGCTGCTCACGGCAGCCCACAACCTCTACGCTAGCGATGTGCTTGAACGTCGCATCACTGCACACTTTAACTCGGAACCACTTAAAACGGTGCTCGACGAGATTGCCCGACAGGGGGATTTTGAGTGGTCGTACAACGCTCGAATCCTCGACGCAAACCGCCGAGTGACACTGCACGCTGACGGCTGGACGGTGCGCGAAACCCTGACCATGGCGCTTGGGGACGACTACTCGTTCAAACCCAGCGGCGAATACCTCATTTTGAAAAAGAACAGAAAACCGCAACAGCGCCTGAGCGGCTACCTCACCGACCCGCAAACAGGCCAAAAAATTTCCAACGCCACGGTGTACGACCGCCACACCCTCCGTTCCACAACCAGCGACAGCAGCGGCTTTTACCAACTGGAGGTGTCACCCCGCTCGGAAGTTGTGATTTCAAAACTGGACTACCGCGATACGGTGTTACTAGTGAGCCCGCAAACGCCACGCTTTGTCCAACTCAATTTGGTGCCCCAGTCGGCATTCCCTGAACCGTCCGGGCCTTCGTTGCGCAAACGATTGAATAACACCCCGTACGCGCTGGAGCGCTTTTTTGTCAATACAGCACAGCGTTTCACCGTCTTGAATGTGCAGGACTCGCTGCACCGGCGTTTCCAACTTTCCTTTTTACCCGGTATCGGTACCAATCACCGCCTGAGCGGCAGCGTGATGAACGACTGGTCGTTCAACATCCTCGCCGGCTATTCACGCGGCAACCGTATCGCCGAGTTTGGCGGTATCGGCAACATCACCCGCGAACACATGACGGGTCTGCAGGCCGCCGGTGTATTCAATAACCTCGGCGGCAACGCGACAGGAGTGCAACTCGCTGGCGTGTACAACTTTGTTGGCGACACAATGCGCGGCATTCAGGGGAGTGGCATAGTCAACGTGGCCAGCTACGGGCGCGGTGTACAAGCAGCCGGGGTGCTCAACCTCGCGCTGCACGGGCAATTCTCCGTACAGGCATCGGGCGTGGTGAACCTTGCTGACTCTGTGGCAGTACAGGCGGCGGGGGTCTGGAATCAGGCCAACTACTTATCGGGCATTCAGGCATCCGCCGTGAGCAACCATGCACGGTTTGCCTACAATGCCTGTCAGTTGGCAGGACTGACAAATACCGTGGGAAGCGGCAGCAGGGTACTGGTGCAAATTGCTGGCCTCGCCAATATGGCCGACACACTGATTAGTGCCCAGGTGTCGGGGCTGTACAACCATGCGAAGCACCTGCGCGGCGTACAATTCGGCCTCGTCAACTATGCACGGGAAAACAAGGGCCTGCAACTCGGGTTGGTCAACTTGTCCAAAGAAGGAGGTTTTTTGGCAATCGAAACCAGCATCAATGATGTGCTGCCAGCCAATCTGGCGTTCAAGTCGGGCCGCCCGGGGTTTTATATTTCGTTGCTTGGCGGAGTAAAACCGGATTCCTCCTTCAGGCATACACTCTGGGGCTATGGACTTGGCATCGGCTCGCAGAAACGCTTCGGGACATGGGGAGGCCTCTCCTTCGACCTGAATTTTCGACACCTCAACGAGGGTAGCCACGACGAGCATTGGCAGGAATGGGCACAATTTGCCCTTGGACTGGACTTGCGCATAGCGGGTGGGCTGCATATCACCGGTGGGCCGACCATAAACGTATTCGCCTCCGACCCGGACGTAGCGGAAAGTAATGCCCTTAGGGAAAGGGTAGTGCGGCGTAATATCCTGTTTAAAAACGAAGGCGACGGCTGGATCTCTGGCTGGATCGGCTGGACGGCAGGGCTAAAGTGGGTGTTTTGATTCTGTCGTATTAGAAAATGGTTCGTAAAGAAGTGAAGAGTGAGAATCAATAATAAATTCTGATTGTAACTGGTTAGGTAGCCGCAGCGCGGCGCAAGATTTGTAGCATTTAGAAGGTACTGTAATGGGTTAAGGTGCAGCGCACTGAGATGGTCTAATTTTTCCGCACACAAAACTCTCTTAAATTTGTGTCAAGATGGAAAAACAAAAAAAGATCAAAGCAGTGCGTCGCAAGTATGATGAAGGCTTCAAAAGCGAAGCGCTACGGATGGTCAACGGGGGTCGGAGCGTACCGGATGTAGCCCGCTCTTTAGGCATGAGTGAGAACTTATTGTACAAATGGCGTACGGAGCAAAAGTCGTCGTATTCGCCGGAAGAATCCGGTAGTGCTGCCGAATTGGAGCAACTTCGCAAGCAATTACGGCAGGTTGAAATGGAGCGGGATATTTTAAAAAAAGCCTTGGCTATCTTCGGACGAACGACATGACGCTGCTCTATCAAATGGGACGTAGCCCGAATCTGCTGCTGGATCGGCCGGCGCCGAGCCGTCCGGGCGAGGTTCTGGTAGGCGACATCACCTATATTCCACTGGCCAAGGGCTCGTTTTTGTACCTGGCTTGTTGGCAAGATATGTTCAGTCGATTCATTGTAGGGTGGGAGTTAGCCGAGCACATGCGGAGTATTTTGGTTGAAAACGCATTAAACAAAGCAATTAACCGCAAAACCTTACCCAAAGAGCTACTTGTACATAGTGACGGTGGTGGTCAGTATGCCTCCGAAGCGTTCCGGAACCTGCTCAGGCAGCATGAATTTTGCAGAGCATGACCCGTAAAGACAACCATTATGATAATGCTATGGGAGAAAGTTTATTTAGCCGATTCAAGGCTGAATTACTGGAAAAAGGGGCCTTTAATGGCTTCGACGATGCCTACACTGAGATTTTTGAATACATTGAACTGTACTACAACCGAAAACGCCGACATTCGTCAATCGGCTACGAAATACCTGAACTGTTTGAGCAAAAATGGCATGCTGCGCAAACTGTTAGACTGCCTGGTCAATGAACTTTGAACCCAAAAATCAAACCAACCGAACCTTATCTCTTTACAGAAAAGTGTGCGGCGAAATTGAGCCACCTCAAGCCACTTTCTCCATTTCAAAACAAGGAGAAGGGCGAGTCAGTGCTTACTCGGAGGAAAAGGGGATTTATAATATTGGCTTAAAATTGGAAAACGGAAAATGGCTTCTGACCAACTTTGGTTGTGTTGCTGCCGCAGCAAAATGACGCAAACCAAGCCTTCGGAAACTTGAAAAACTTCCGAGGGATCAAAAACGTATTACATCACTTCTAGATTCAATCTTAAATGAACAGCACTCTATTTCACCCTTTCGCCTCCCGTTTTTCGCCGCTGTTTTTTGCGGCAGCCTGCTTTTTCACGCTCGCCTGTTTGCATTCTTGCAAAAACGAAACGGCCCCGGCAGAAAAACCCGCAACCATCGGCACTGCTAAAATGGAAAATACGCAAGGCAAAGACTGCGACAAACCCGAGGACGAGCGTAGTAATTGCGCTAAAATCAAACTCAGTTATCCAACCATCGAAGCGGGAGGCGAGGCATTGAAAAAAAGCGTCGCCGAATGGGCAACGCGCTATTTGGTGTCAATAACGATGCCCTACAACTCGACCGAGGAAAAGGTCAAAACGGCCACCCTCGAATCTGCCGCTAAAACCTTTTTCGACAGCCACTCGCAGGAGTTGATAGAAAATGAAAGCGTGATGACTGGCAGTTACCTGGTCGAATCGAAAGACACAATCCTGCTGAACGACGGCAAGCACATTACCCTGCGAATAGACGGCAATGCCTTCACGGGCGGTAATCACCGCAATCTTTCGGTGGCCGTCGCCACATTCGACTGCGCGACGGGCAACCGACTGACTTGGGATGATTTGGTCTCCGACAAAGCGGCGTTGAAAGCACTTGCCGAAAAGAAATTCGTGGCCGCTTACCCGGATTTGTTCAAGCCGACGGACGGTACGGAGCCGCTCAAATTCAACGAAGAATTCAAGTTTGACCTGCCGAAAAGCTATGGATTGGTCAAAGATGGCCTCTTTTTCAACTACGAAGCCGGCGAGATTTTTTTAGTCGTGCATGGCGAAACTCAGTTCGTACTGCCGTTTTCGGAAATCGGTGGGATTACAAAAATCAAAAATTGATTGAAAATTGGCATCGGAAAGGAGGCTTACTCGTTCCTCTCCCGTTTGCCTTTTGCTGAATCGAGCTATCTTTGAGCTGTCGCCGCTACCTGGCGACAGCAACATGCGTCAACGAACATGCCCTCGCTGAAAGAGAGTCCCCTCACTTCATATAATTTTCCGAGAAAAACTCCCGGTACCCGTCCAATGTCTTGTTCTTGAGCACACGGCGGTAGTTCTCCTGTGTGATGGCAAAAAACTCCTTGGCGTAGGTTTTTTTGGTTGTCTCGCCGAGGTACTCCTTGGTGTTTCGCACCTCCTCGAAATAGCGCATTGCCTGTGCCTTGTTGTCGAACTTACGGATGACGAGGATGGGTGTATTCGTGTCGGTACCAAGGAAAATGTTGGAAATGCGCAGCTGTTCCAGTTTGTGAAATTCCCGATTGTAGTCCGAAACAGCGATCTTGACATCATCCAACCGTACATCGCCGGTGATGGCTACTAAAAAGTAGTGCAGTTTGTCGTCGTCGGGTGTGAAGGCCTCGTCAAGGGTAGTCGGAGTACTGCTACCCGCAGCAGTTTTAGGATCTACCACCTCGAAACCTTCGCAGGATAGCAGGCGGGCGATTTCCTTGGCTCGGGTGGCTTCAGCGCTTTCCGGGTGCCGGGCGATGACTTCTTTAAGCGACTGGCAGTAGGCCGCCTTGCCCTGCAAATTACCCGTGCATAGGGCGCTTAGCAGGGCGAATTTGGCTATGAGAGGGTTGGTCGTACCGTATTTTTGGGGCGCTTGCGTGCAGCGGTCGAAGGCTGTTTGGAAATTTCCCTGGGTAAAAAACGAGTAGGTTTGTTCGTAGAATTGATTGAGTTCACGCTCGCGCTCCTTGTTTGAAGCCACATAGTCGGGGTCGGTGAGCACGCGGGCAAACGGGCTGGTGGGGTATTTTCCTACTAACTTGTCGAAGTAATATTTGGCGCGTTCCGTGTTGCCGAGTGCTGTAAACGCCATGTAACAGTAGTACCAGGCCTCTTTTTCAAACTTGTCAATTTCCGGGTATCGCTTCAGCAGGTCTTCAAGCGTATTGGAGCAGCGCTTGTTGTTTTCTAATTTGTCGCGGAACAGCACACCCAAATGGTATAGCGCTTCGTATGTGGAAGCGTGCAGCACGGCAAGTTCTTCCTCACTCTGCGGCACGCCCTGAAAAATATCGGCGAGGTCGGCGCTGGTAGCAGCTTCGGTTTGGAGGCTGTCGGTGCCCGCGAAATCGGCCGGGCCACCGGTTTGTTGGCGTGTGCTACGCCGCCAGTTGTCTTCCAGTTTTCGGTCATCCCATGTTTTTGCAAAATCCTTCCGGCCTTTTTTCAGGAAGGCATCGTTGTAAAAATAAAACGACGTACCGGGTTGCCCTGCCTTGGGCGTTGGAGCGGATTGGAGTGGGCCTTTTTTGTCGGGCGTGGAAGCCGACAGATTTTTTTGGGCATCCTCCTCGCGTTGTTTTTTTATTTTTTGAGCCAGTTCCTTGCGCTCCTCCGTGCTCATGTAAAAAATCCGCACGATGCTATCGTTTGTCGCAATGGTGGTGATGTGACGTGCGATTTCGGTCAGGTTATCAGCGTACCGGCGTACCCGGGAGAAGCGCTCGTCGGTGGCGGGAAGGACGGTCAGCGTGCTGTCGAAGTATTTTTTGGCAAACACAAAATCTTCGCCTTCAAAGTACATGTCGGCCAGCAACAGGTAGGCTTCTCCGCGCAGGTTGTTATTGCCTGAGCTGGCGGCTATGGATTTTTGCAAGTAAGTGATGGCATCTTCGCGTTTTCCTGCCTTGAGCGCGATAGAGGCCATGGTGAAATAAATTTGGTCGCGGTACTCGTTGTTTTTTTCGTCCCGGATCATGCTTTCCAGCGACTTGTTGGCCTCTTCGTTGCTGATCTTGCCGTTTGTCCATCCGGCGGCGATCCGGCGCAGGCGGGCGTTGAACTCCATCACATAGACCGGGTTGCTTTTCAGCACAGTTTCAAGCGCGTCGTAGGCCCGATCGAACTGCCCGGATTGTTCATACAGTTGGGAGAGGATATAAGCGAGCCGGGCACGAGCGTTTTTGTTTCCGGCAAACTTGACGGCTTTTTCCAGCGGTGAAATGGCTTTGTCATACTGTTTTTGCCTGATCCACAGGTACGCTTGAGCTGAATGCAGCTCTTGGCGAACGTCCTCCGGAAAATAGGCATCCTGATCGAGGTCGCGGAACAGAAAATCGGCCTCGTCGTACTTTTCGCGTTCGATGAGGGTACGCCCGTACCACACCATAGCCAAAGGGTAGGCGGCTGTGCGCTGCAGCGTTTTGTTGTAGGGGTCGTAGCGTTGCACATACGGTTCCGGGGCTGGAGCGGCGGGTTTGGCTTCTTCGGGTTTGCCCTCGGTCTTGTCGCCTGGTTTGCTGTTTTTCTTTTTGGGCGCCGGTTTTTTCTTCTTCTTTTTGACCGGTTTTTTCTTCTTCTTTTTGGCGTCTTCTTTTTTCTCTTTGCTGATCTTGATCTTGGCCTTGGTGTTGGGGTTATGCTCTTCTCGGATGTACTGAAAGGTTGCCTCGGCAGTTTCAAAATCGCGCTTAAGGAACTGCGCCTGACCGATCATGGTGTAGCAGTCGTCAGTAAAATCGCTGACGCGGTGCAGCGAAATGGCCATGGACGATTTTTTGATCACATTGTCCAGATCAGCCAGGGCAGATTGCGGGTTTGGGGTGGTGTAAGGGTACAAAGTCAGCATTTGGCCATAATTGTCGGTATGCTGTTTTTCCAGCCCGGCAACGGTCAAGTCAAGCAGTTCGTCGGCGTTAAACCAGTAGTTGTACTTGGAGGTCAGGTTGTGCCAGTTGCGTTTGAGCCAACCCGCCTCTTCGTTTTTCTTTTTAGTGGTCACGCAGCCGATGGCAAGCAGCAGCACCGCCAGCAGCACAGTAGTTATGGTCCGTGAATTTTTCATGCGCAGAAAGTTGGATGGGGCAGCAAAGCCCGGCTTTAACGGAGAACTATGGTGCATTTTTGGGCAGATCGGTTGTCCAACAGATTGGGAATAAAATTTTGCGTTGCATCCTCGTGATATTTTCAGTAGTCCGCTACACATTTTGAGCGAACTTTGCGGGTGTTTGCCTTTCAGGCTTACCCGTCGTGGTCCAAAAAATGCCACGGGAGGTACGCCGCAAAGGCATCTCAAAATAACGCAAACGACATGCAAAGATATTTGGCGTTGGCAAAACGGGCGCTGGGCTTTTTCTGGCGGCGCGAGAGCGACGGTCGCGGGCTGATGGAAAAGCTGCGCGACAAGTATCGTTTAGTCATAATGAACGACGAAACATTCGAAGAGGTGACCTCGCTACAGTTGTCGCCCTTGAGTGTATATGTTTTTTTGAGCTCGCTTGTGGTGGGCACGGCTATTCTGGTGACCCTGCTTATCATGTACACGCCGCTCAAACGCTATATCCCCGGGTACGGTGATTTTCAGCGCGACGGCGAAATCGCGCTACTGACGAACAAAGTAGCCAGCCTGGAAGACGAAATTCAGGCGCATAGGGCCTACAACGAGAACTTCCGAAAAATTTTGACCGGTGATTTGGAGTCGTTCAGCCAGGAGTCGGCCAAAAAAAAGAGCGAAACAAACGCAACTCCAGACACCGCTGCATCTGCTAAAAAGGTAGAGCGCATTGCAGCAGATGAGGCGCTTCGCAAAGCAGTGGACGAAGGTACGTTTACCTCTGGCGAGCCTACCGCGGCTACGGGCCTGAATCCGGTCCTGTCGAGAGAACAGCCCTTGGAACAACTGTTTTTCATGCCTCCGGTTTCCGGCGAAATTATATCACCGTATGACCTTCAAAAAGACCACCTCGGGGTGGATGTGGTCGCGCCCAAAAACACCGCCGTGAAAGCCGCCGCCGACGGGGTGGTGATTTCTTCCGGATACACAGTCGAAACAGGGTATAGCATCGCCATCCAGCACCCAAATAATGTGGTGACTATGTACAAACACAACTCGGTGCTGCTCAAAAAGGCGGGAATTGCCGTTAAAGCCGGAGAGGCCATTGCTATCATCGGAAACACTGGTGAAAATACGACCGGACCACACCTGCACTTTGAACTCTGGCACAAAGGCCGTGCGGTCAACCCGAATGATTATATCAATTTTAGGTAAGTGCCGAGGCACGTAAACACACCGACCTGGACTAAGCCAGTCAAACACAAAAACGTAACAGCGTTAAGCATGAAAAAGGTACTTTCTTTTGCAATCGCCGCCGCCTTGGCCGCCTGCTGCCTGGAGGCCCAAACCCCCGAACACTATGCGTTCAAAGAGGTCAAAATGTTGTCGGCCACTCCGGTAAAAAGCCAGGATAAAACGGGCACCTGTTGGAGTTTTTCCACGACCTCTTTTTTGGAAAGCGAGGTGTTGCGCACCGGGAAGGGCGAACATAACCTGTCGGAAATGTTTACTGTACGGCACATTTATCGCCAAAAGTGCGAAAATTATGTGCGCCGCATGGGCAAAGCCAACCTCAGCGAAGGAGGACTGGCGCACGACAAATTCAATGCCGTCCGGCAGTATGGTGTGGTCCCTGAAAGCGCCTATCCTGGCCGAAAAGACCTCGCGCAGCCGTACAACCACAAGCAAATTGAAAAATCGCTTCAGAGCCTGTGCGACACATTCGTTGCCCAAGTAGGCAGGGGCGAACTCCGAGCCGACTGGCTGAGCCGTGTTGACGATATGCTGGATGCCGAATTCGGGCCAGTGCCACTGTCGTTTGTGTACAACAACATCCAGTTTTCGCCCTCCTCCTTCCGTGAGTACTTGGGTATAAACCCCGACAACTACGTCAGCATCACGTCGTTCTCGCACCACCCGTTTTGGTCCAATTTTGTGCTGGAGGTTCCCGACAATTTTTCCAACGGCCAGTTTTTCAACATGCCGCTCAACGACCTGATGCGTTGCCTCAACCATTCCTTGCAAAAAGGCTTTTCCGTAGAATGGGATACAGATGTCAGTAATCCGGGCTTTTCCGGAAAAAATGGTCTTGCTGTAGCCCCCGAGGCCGATTGGGCTACGAAATCAAGAGACCAGATCGCCAGCACGTTCCAGTTTTGGGAGCCGGAAAGATTAGTTACCCAACAACTGCGCCAGCAGGCTTTTGACCGCCTGGAAACCCAGGACGACCACCTGATGCACATCACGGGCGTGCTTAACGAAACCCAGGGCGGCCTTTTTTACGCCGTGAAAAACTCCTGGGGTGAAATTTCTGAACGGAAAGGTTTTGTATATGTGTCAGATGCGTACATGCGCCTGAACACGATCTCGTTTTCCGTTAACAAAAATGCGCTCCCGCTGGATATTCGCCAGCAGATGGGCCTGGAGTTCGGTATGCCGAGCAATTCGTCCAACGCGCCGCGCTCTCTGGAACTGCCGTCCGGCTCGGATGCCAAAAATACGCCTACCCCACCGGGCAAATTCCGCATTGATTCCCCGGAAATGAAGGCCATGCCGGGGCAACGTATGGAAATGCCGAAAGAACGCAAGGAGCGTATACCCGTCGTAAAAGAATAATGCGCTATTTTCTTCACCTGGCTTATCGCGGCACCCGTTATTCCGGCTGGCAACGCCAGCCCAATGCCGCGAGCGTGCAAGAGACACTGGAAACTGCCTTGGCGACGCTGCTCCGGCAGCCCGCGGAGGTTGTCGGATGCGGACGCACCGATGCGGGTGTACATGCCCGGTTCTATGTGGCGCATTTCGACTGTGACGGCGATCTTCCTCCGACGTTTTTGAACGGCCTGAATAGCCTCTTGCCCGACGATATCGCTATACATGCCGCTTTCCCCGTTCTGCCCGACGCGCACGCCAGATACGATGCCGTGGAACGGAGTTACGAGTACCACATTTCGTTACAGAAAGATCCTTTTGCCGTAGAGACCGCGTGGTTTTACCCACAAGGCACACGTTTGAACACAGATGCGCTGCACGCAGTGGCCGCGTTGCTGCCCGAGTACACAGCGTTTGCGCCGTTTTGCAAAACCGAAAGTGGCGTGGTTCACTATCGGTGTACCATCACCGACGCCCGCTGGGTACTGCTGCCGGAACAGGCCAAATTGGTTTTTCATATTTCGGCGAACCGGTTTTTGCGTGGTATGGTCCGGCTTATCGTGGGCGCATGCGTGCTGGCAGGGCAAGGCCAAATTGCTCCAGAGGATATTCGGGTCGCCTTGGAAACACAAACCCCGCTGCCTAAAAGTTGGAGTGTGCCGCCACAAGGGCTTTTTCTTACGAGTGTACGGTTTTAGGATAGGCTCTTTTGATAACCTTATATTCGTCCGCGTTCCTAAAAAGTTTGGCGGTACAAATTTTACCAGAATCAGACAGCCACGAGCCAACAGTTTATCTTTGCCGCCGTTTCCCTACGGTGTGACTGTCGCAGCTTGTCTGCGTTTACACCACAGTGTTGTGTACAAACAAAACTACTGCTCTCATGCTGCTGCTTCGCTTTGTGCTTTTCACCCTTTTGCCGCTTGCGCCGCTGCTCGCTCACGCGGGCGACCCCAAAGTTGATGTTTCCAAGGCCAGTTCCGACGGCCCACACGTCTTTTATCGGGGCGGGAACATCGTAGTCAAGACCATCGAACGGCAGGATACGGCCAACATCGTTCGCGTAAAATACCACACCAAGCGCGAAGGCCTGATGCTCACCTGTACGGTGCCCGAAACCGGCGACCGGTTCAGTTTTCCGCTTAAAAATAACCTCCGAGTCGAAAAAGACCGCTTCGAACCAACTGATCGCATGCTCGTTTTATCCGACATCGAGGGTAATTTCGAAGCGTTCAAGATCATCCTGAAAAATGCCGGAGTCGTCAACGACCAATTCCGGTGGACATACGGTAAAAACCGCCTCATACTCGTGGGCGACTTTTTCGACCGCGGCCTAAACGTCACGGAAGTGCTCTGGCTGATCTACAAACTGGAGGACGAGGCCGAAGCAGTTGGCGGCAAAGTCCATTTCCTGCTTGGTAACCACGAGGCCCTCAACCTCTGCGGCGAGTACGGCTATGTGCGCAACAAATACATCGAAAACGCCCAGCTCATCGGCGAAGACTACGGCCTGTGGTTCGATAACAACTCCGAACTCGGTCGCTGGTTGCGTACAAAAAACGCTGTAGAGAAAATCGGTGACCTCGTTTTTTGCCACGGCGGCGTAAGCCCGGAATTGGCTAATTCTACCCTCTCGCTGAGCAACATCAACGAAATAGCACGCGCCTTTATCGGCACGCCCTACAACAAAATGACGGATTCACTTGCCCAGTTCGTGTATAACCCCAACTTCGGTATCATGTGGTTTCGCGGAGCCGCGAAAAATAAAATCAGCACCCAGGACATGGACAATGCCCTGAAGTTTGTCGGAGCGGAGCGTATTGTGGTAGGCCACACACTGGTGCAGGATATCACGGCCCTGTACGACGGTCGGTTGATTTGCATTGACCTGCTCCACGACGAAAACCTCCGAATAGGTGTTATGAAAAGCCTGCTCATCGAAGATGGTGCCTTGTACAACCTGCATAGCACGGGCCAAAAAAACAGCATCATGACGGCCAAATTCACTGGTCGGGAAAAAAATGGAGGAGGGTAGTGAAGGAAAAATGTCAGAGGGCCTCTCTGACATTTTTTATGCGACGGGCGTTATGAGAAACCGTCTGAAAACCCCTGGCGGGCGACAAGGCGCATCTTTTGCCGTCATACGGCGGCTGTTTTTTCGGCAATAGGACAAGTCTATTCCCTCAAAAACGAGACTTGTCTGACGCCAAAACCTGCACCTTTTCACCTCGTCAGGGGTTTTCAGACGGTTTCTGAACATGTTGGGGATTTTCTGCTGACGAAAAAAAGCCCTCGTTTTTGCCGCCAGCAGAAAATCCCCAACATGCTTTTAACACGACTACCGCAAAACTCGAACAACCATGCGTGTTTTTCCATACCGCTTCCCCGTTATTGCCTTGTTTGTGGCCCCCATTGGGCTTTTTTCCCAAATCAACGTCCCGCCACCGCCCCAGGATACATCCGGCAAGATCAAGGTCGAATCGTCCATTCTCGGCGAATACTTCCTGCGTGACGGGCGCTATGTGCAAAAACTCAGCGGCAAAGTCCGCCTTCGACAAGAAAACACCCTCGTTTTCTGCGACACCGCCATCCTCGACCGCGATGATGCTCGCCTCATCGGCAATGTGCTCATCGAACAGGGCGACTCTGTGCGTGTGTTCGGCGACTCGGCACTGTACTACGGAAATACCCGAGAAAGCGACCTTTTCGGCGAAGTTGTGCTAATCAACGGTCGTCAAGAGTTGTACACCAGTCGCCTCCACTACGACCTGGCCAACAAAGTAGCCACTTACGTCGAGGGTGCTACGCTCTCCAATGGAAAAAGCCAGCTCACCAGTACCCGCGGCCGCTACGATGTGCACGAAAAAATGGTCTATTTCAAGGGCGATGTACTGGCCACAGACCCGGAGTTTACGATGCGTACCGATACCATGGCCTTCAACACCGAAACCCAAATGGTGCGTTTCGTAGCTCCCACGCTCATCAGTCAGCAGAAAAGCAAAGTGTACTGCGAAAACGGGTTTTACGACATCGAAAACAATTTCGCTGTGTTCGACGGCAACCCCCAGTACGAGCGTGACGGCCAGCGCGGACGCTCCCGCAAGATGCGTTACGATGGCTCCAGTAAGGAGTATATCCTCGATGGCGAGGCCCATATCGAAGAACCTGCCGCCGGGCGCATTGTGGATGCCGAAGTGATCCGGTTCAACACCGAGACAGAAAAGGCCGTATTCGTGGGCAATGTGGACTACCGCGACAGTTCCCAAACTATAACCGGCCATGAAGTACGCTACGACAGCCGAAACAAGCAGTACCAGCTCAGCGGCCGTGGCCGCATCAGCGATCCGCCGAATATCATTGAGGCTGACTCCATCGATTTCAACGACGAGCTCGGAAACGGTGTCGCGCTCGGCAGCGTCATTTGGCAGGATACCGCTAACGACTACATCCTCATCGCCCACCGAATGGATTATAACAAAGTGTCCAGTTACCTCCACGCTTATGGCGCGTTCGGAGACTTGGGGGCTGCGGGCCGGCCGCTGATGAAATCGTTGATTGACAGCGACACGTTGTACATGAGTGCCGATACGCTCACCTCGTTTAAGCCCGATTCAGCTTCCAATGCACGCTTGTTGCTGGCCTACCGGGATGTGCGTATTTTCAAAAAAGACTTACAGGCCGTTTGCGACTCGCTTACGTATAGCTCCGTCGACAGCATTTTCCACTTTTTCAAATTGGACACCCTGCCGCTTATCTGGTCCGACACCTCGCAGTTTTCCGCCGACACGATTCGGCTGGCCCTTCGCAACAACAAGGTGCATCAAATTTGGCTGCGCCAAAATGCACTGGTGATCAACTCCGGTGACGAGCGCATGTTCAACCAAATCAAGGGCCGCAACAACACCGTCTTTTTTGAAGACAACCAGGCCCGCCAAATGCTTGTCGAAGGCAACGCCCAGGCCTTATACTACGCCCTTGACGATAAGCGGGCCTACGTCGGCGTGAACGAAACCGATTGCTCAGAGATGCGGCTGTTCTTTGAAAACAATCAGATCACAGACATCAAATTCTACACCCAACCCAAGGGCAAGTTTATCCCGATGAAACAGGCGGGCACTAAGGAAAGTAAAAAACTGGAGGGCTTCTTCTGGGAACGCAGCCGTCGGCCACGGTCGGTAGCGGGACTGTTCTAGGCTCACTCTTTCACCCTCTCACTCTCTCACCCTCTCACTCTCTCACCCGCTCACCCGCTGATTACGGTTGCATGAAAGCCCGTGCTGGCTCATTTCCACGCAAGTCGCGCAACCAATAAAGCCCGGGCGTGAGCCTGCCCGTTTCCAATTCCAGCCGGTTGTCACCGGCGGCCAGGCCTACCTTTTTTTCCCAAACCACGCGCCCGCTAACGTCCAACAATTGAAAAACACCCTCGCGTTCTGCTACGGTGCTTGTTTCCACAGTCAGGCGAGCGGCATCGGGTTGGTGTATAACCCGGAAATTTTCTGCTCGATTTCCCGACTCCGACCCGGGTTGCGGGGCTGCGATTTTGGCCAGGTCATTGCTGCCAGACCGATAGAAATAGGTATTGACGCTGCCCGTCAGCACAGCACCGGTCATGGCATAAAAGCCGGCTTCCTTGATGAGCGAGAGGCCCAAAATGGGGCCCGGGGCAGTAATCTCGGTATCTTCCACGACCTTCCCTTTCAGATCGGTGCGCGTGATGGCGATTTTCCCGTCGTCAGAACCGGCAAACAAAATGGTCTTGGTGTTGGGTAGTGTAAAAATGGAAAAGCCCTCGTTCTGATCGTAACTGGAGTTGGTGGTCTCGTGCAGAAATTTTTGCCACAAGGGCACCCCGGATTCGCTCCAGACAGCGGCAAAATGACCGGAGTGCAACTCTGTAATCAGGTCGGTGTAGGCCGAGCCGATGATCGCAAATTGGCCCTTATCCACTTGAACGATGCCGTTGAGGACAAGAAACTCGGTGCGGTTGGTAGGGCCAAAAGTTGGCGGTACGACCGGTTTTTCCCATTGCAGTTGGCGCGAAGCGAGGTGTATTTTCCAAATTTGGGTTCCGCCGAGCACTACGCAGGCGTTTCCGCCCATGGTCACGTACAGGTCGCGGCCTTCCCCGGACGTATAATTTTGCTGCCAGATGATGGTGCCGTCCTCGGTCAGTTCCATGAGAAACATAAGCCCGCCGGTGGCTTGGCCGGTGGCCAACAGCCTGCCATCGGGCAGCGGCACCACCTGGTTGATCCGGGTTGTACCCGCCACCGTTTTTGACCACAGCAGATCGCCCGCAGCGTTGGTACGGAGCATCCAGCCAGAGGAACCGATGACCGTTTTTGAGCCGACTAAAAGCCAGCCGTTTTGCAAAGCGACAACACCTTTTCCAAAAGTTTCGGACGCATTGCCGTCACCATATATTTTGTAGGCGGTTTGGTTGCCCTGTGCATCAACCCGCAAATAAAACACGTCTGTTTTAGCCCCAAGAGACAGCGTTTGCCGGCCAAAAATAGCGTAGCCGCCGCTTGAAACGGGGATCAGTTCATGGCCCGCATCATAGCTCGAAGACAGGGCAATTGATTTTTGGATGGCTGCCTGGCCAAAAGTGAATGCTGGCAGCAAGGCTAAAACGATGATTATTGTCTTTTTCATAATCCAAGTTGGTTGTATAAAACTTTACGAAAATAGTTTATCTGTGGACATTGGCAGGGACAAACATCAGGCCTGTCGGTCAGTTGCCACAAAAATCCGTGGCCATGAATTTTGAAGGGGCAAGTTAGTTTGTGGCCCGACAACCTCGAAGAGACGAGGCGATAATATTTACAAAAACCACCATTTCAAACCACGAAGCCGTAGTAGAAGAACGCATTGGCACATGAAAAAAGCCCCCGTGCCTGTTTCCAGGACGGGGGCTTGGGTTTTTCATGGTTCGGCGGCTCTGTGTTTGGTCAGAGCTGGGCCTCTAAAGCCGTTTTTGTGCTGTATTGCAGGATATTGGTAATAACAGCCGGAGCAGGGTCAAAATGTGCTTTGGGGAGCAGGTTCTTGGCGGTCAACATCTGGTCATATTGTTTGCGAGCGGCAGCGTCTTCCTTTAGGAGCTGTGCAGTTTTCTCAGCTTCTTCGGTCGTCGTGTCGTGGTAAAGAAATTGGACCAGTTCGTCGTATAGGTAGTTTTCTTGCATAGGCATGAAAAAAATGATGTGGTTGAAACTCAAATTAATCGGCCCTAAAACAGCCCAGAGGGCAGGGATATTATTCTCAACGGTACAAAATTTTTTTTTTAACGTTTTCAATCCCGTTTCCATGCCCGACCTTCAACCCGTGAATCAGTTATTTTATTCTTCAAAGGTCGAAAATGGCCTTGTATTTCTGGACGAGGAGGAAAGCCGCCACCTGCTCACCGTGCTGCGCCGCCAGCCCGGCGAACGCTTCCACATGACCGATGGAAAGGGGTTTTTGTATGTGGTAGAACTGCTCGAAACCGGCAAAAAAACGGCCACTGCGCGTATTTTGGAAACAACCCAAACGCCTGAACCTCCAGCCCGTTTGCACATTGCCATTGCTCCTACAAAGCAAATGGAGCGTTTCGAGTGGTTTTTGGAAAAAGCCGTAGAGGTCGGTATCCACACGATAACACCCTTGCTGTGCAAACGCTCAGAGCGCACGACGGTTCGGCACGACCGAATAGAAAAAATAGTAGTGTCGGCCATGAAGCAGTCCCTGCAAACCCGGCTGCCCGTTCTAAACCCGCTCACGCCCGTTGCCGAGTGTGTGCGTAGGGCTGCTGAACCGCTGCGTTGCATCGCCTGGTGCGGCGAGGATGCCCAACCCCAATTGTCCGAATTAATTCGCGCCAACACAGATACGCTGGTCCTCATCGGGCCGGAAGGAGATTTTACCCCGGAAGAGGTTACGCTGGCACAGGCTGGCGGATTTGTCAGTGTTGGCTTGGGGCCTACACGCTTGCGCACTGAAACGGCCGGAATAGTGTCCGTACTGGCGTTTCATTTGGGGAGGAAGTGAAAAAAACGCTGCTGCTCACACAAAACCCATCGGTTCAAACTTTTTTCCCAAAATCGGTACTGACTCGGTACCGAGCCAGCGCTCCAGCAGGGTGGCGTACACCTTCCGGAAATCTACGTTGAACTTCAGGTCGCCCTGATCGAGGTCGCTGAGGTTGGGCAGGGGGTTGAGCAGGCCCTTTTGCTTCAGGTTTCCGCTGAGGAAAAACATCTGGTTGGCGGTACCGTGGTCGGTGCCGCCGCTGGCATTTTGCGCCACCCGGCGCCCAAACTCGGAAAACGTCGTCACCAACACATCGTTCCAGCGACCTTGGGCTTTCAGGTCCGCGGCAAAGGCTGCGAGCGCCTCGTTGAACTCGGTAAACAACCGTTTTTGTTGGAATGCCTGGTTGATGTGAGTGTCGAAACTGCCGTGCGAGAGGTAGTACACGGAGGTCTCGGCATCGCCAAGAATGAGCGAAGCCACGGTTTTCAGGTGTTTGCCGAGACCCGAGTTGGGGTACGTGCCCGGGCTGGGTTTGGCGCGGCTTTTTTCAAAAATATACTCCGCCGAGGCAATGGTCTCGGTCATGGTTTTGTAAAGGTAGCCCACGGGTGAGTCCTCGTGCGTGGGCACGCGGGTAGCGGCAGCGTAGTCGGTAAAATACGGGCTACGTGCGCTTTCGCGCAGTTGTTTTGGCTCTTGCATAGCCAACCCTTTGCGCTGTTCGCCCTTGAGGGCAAGGCTCAGGGTGTCGTCAATTTCCAGTACGGGCGGCGCCTGGCAACTACCGGCACCCGAGCATTGCGCGTCGAGATAACGGCCAATCCAGCCGGTGTGCCAGTATTCATTGGCGGGGCTGGCGGTATGCCAAATATCCATGCTGCGGAAGTGGGAACGGTCGGGGTTGGGGTAGCCTACATTATGCAGCACAGCCATATCGCCAGCATCATACAGTTTTTTGAGTGTGCCGAGTGCCGGGTGCAGGGCAGCATCATCGGTCAGGCGAAGGGCTTCGGCGGCTTTAATGCCGAGGCGTGGACGGGCGCGGTAGTACAAGTCATTTCGAACCGGCACAACGGTGTTCAGCCCGTCGTTTCCGCCACTAAACTGGATCACGACAAGGATTTTTCCGTTCCGGGCCAGTGCGCCGGGGCGTGCATGGGCATGCAAAAAACGGGGCACCCACAAGGCCGCAGTGGCCAGGGAGGCAGTCTTGAGAAAATCGCGGCGTTTGATGAGCATGGTATGTTTTTTCAATCGGATGCGGTACTAGCCAGCGTAAAATTTCAAACAGTCGTCGCACAGGCATTTGCCGCCGAACTGACGGGTCAGGGTTTCGCGGGTAGCCGGGTGCAGGTTGGGGTGGCGTGCCCAGCAGTCGCCGGGGTTGTAGTTGACAAAACTGCGGGAACACCGCGGGCACTGTTGCATAAACGTTTGTTCGTCCTCCACCCAGGCACTGGCAACCTGGCCACCGAGGGGAGGATTCATTTTTCGCACCCGGACTTTTAACGCCATCATGCCGGGGAACTGTTTTTTCATGCGCTGGAAGATGCCGTTTAACACCGATTCAATGAGCTGCTTCGGTTGGCTCATTTCCATTTTGCAGGCCAGATAAACTGACTCGTAGTTGATCGTGGCCTCCAACTGGTCCGAGGCGGATGCGGCAGCGATCACGGTCTGAACGTACACGTCTACCATGTAATCCGTACCAATTTTTCGTTCGGCTTCGTACACGCCATGAAAAGCGTGAAACTTCATTCCTTCAATTGCAATTAGCGCCATTTTTCTCCTGATTGTTGTAGGTTGTTGTTGGCAATTGGCCGCGGGCTTCCAAATGTATATGGTGTACGCATATTCGGAAGCCAATAACCAACGGCCAATTGCCCCTATTCCCCGAGTAGTTCTTGTAGTTGTTCGCGTTTGTCGGCTAGTTCGGGGCAGCGGTTTTTCAGGAGCAGATCCAGGGTATCGAGTTCAGCGGGTTTCAGGTGGCCAAATTGCCCGATGATGGAGGCTGTGCAGTCTTTTGTGTTGTTGTACTCGGCTTGCATTTTCTGGAAATACTCGCCGAGGCGTGCGCGGTCGACGGTGTCGGCTTGTTTGTTTAGAAGCACCAACTGCTCCGTGCATTCGCAGTATGCATCAGCTATTTTTTCAAAACGACTTTGCGATAAAGAGATCGGTTCGGTACAGCCATTGAGCAAAATGGCAGCTAATCCGACACAAAAACAGCCCGAATAAAAAAACAGTTGAAGGCGAAACATGGTAAAAAAGCCTGAGTATGGAGAAGTGAAATTCAAAACGAACAAGGCTGGGCACGAAAGTATGCCGGTATGCTGCAAGTAATTGCATCGGGCCATTTTTTTTTGAATACGCACACAGAATCATTCGTGCAGCACATCGTGAAATTTCAGCACCAACTTGGCGTTCGGGTTTTTGTTCGATCTAACCACTTTTGAAAACAGCTGCTTTTGCCATGCCGAATATCCGCCTTGTCTGCTGCCTGCTGCTCCTGCCGTTTTTCGCTGCCAGCCAGTCCATTTTTGATTCCCTGCGCGTAGCGCACCGCGCCGAGGTTTTTTTCGCCTTCGGCAAACACAACATAGACACAGCGGCCCTAGTCGTGCTCGATTCATTCGCCGCCAGTTGGGTAACACAGCCCAACTCAAGCGACGTGTACATCACTGCCCATACCGACTCCGTGGGCAACCCGGGCAACAACATGGCCCTGTCTCAACGCCGCGCTGAGGCGGTGCGCGAAGCACTGTTTAAGCGTGGTTTGCCAGCCGCAAAAATGGAGACTCGTGCTTTCGGCGAATACCAGCCTTTAGCCGAAAACACCACGGAAGAGGGGCGGCAACGCAACCGCCGCGTCGTGATTGAAATCGGAACGATACTGCCCATGTCGCCGTATAGCGGGCAGGTGACCGATAAAAAGACAGGCGAGGGCATAACCGCCACGGTGCATTTTTCCACCCGAACCCTGCGCGATTCCGTGCAGACAGACTCCGCGGGCCGTTTTTCCGTGCGGCTGCCAACGGATTCCGTGGTCAAGACCGAGGTGTATGCCCAGGGTTATTTTTTCGATTCGTATATGCAACGGATGTACGGATCACCCGAAATGATCCGTCGTATGCAAGCCGAACCGGTTGTCATTGCCCTGCCTGCGGCCAAATCGGGTGAAAAAATGGCCATCAAAAACCTGTTTTTTGTTGGCAATGAGGCCATTCTGCTCAAGACCTCGGAACCGGAACTGCCCAAGGTGCTCAAGTTTTTGCAAGCAAATCCCGACTTACGGGTCGAAATCGCCGGCCACATCAATAACCCTATAAAAAAGCCTTCCGAACTGGAAAAATGGGAGTGGAATCTGTCTGTAAATCGGGCCAAGACGGTGTATGTTTACCTGCGAAAAAACGGCATCGCCCCCGAGCGCATGGCCTTCAAAGGTTACGGGAACACGGAAATGCTCTTCCCGAATTTCGGTGCCACCGAGGCTGAACAGGAGCAAAATCGGCGAGTGGAAATACGGATTCAGTAGGCACGACTTTTACCATTTGAAACGCTCAAAAAAACGCCAATGGGGCCCCAGGAAATGGGTTTTTGAATTGTACTTAGCATGCGGCCCACCTTGGTAACAATGGGGTACATCGAGCTCCGCGGGGACAACCCCACCCCCATCCCCTCCCCCGGATGGGAGGGGGGCACATCGCGGGTTCCAACACCGTCTCATCAAGTTGAAAAGCCAAAGTACCTGTGGCTAATTTTTGCCTTTTTTGAGGGCAAGCCCCCCTCCCAGTCGGGGGAGGGGCTGGGGGTGGGGTTGTACCGGCGGAGCGCGATGTACCCAAAA
>JBJXEZ010000093.1:0-33679 GCA_046153695.1 Saprospiraceae bacterium | reverse complement strand
AAAACCGCGCCAGCAGCCGCTGCCAGGTTATTTTTGACTGCACCCACAACGGGCGGGGGTCGAGGCGCAGGCTCTGGTTCAGGGCGGTATTGTTGGTACGCACATAGTCGGGCGTGGTTACGGCCACGCGCACATAACTGGCCTGATCCTGAAACACGGCGATTTCCATTTCGTCCACGGTAAGTACACTGTCCTGATTCCGGTCAATCCAGGTGTACTGGCCCTCACCGGGGTTCACGCGCAGGTAGTTGTACTCAACGCGCGGGGTTTGGCCCGAACTGATCTCGTAGCCAGTGGTGAACGTCACGGCGTTTTTCCAGGCGGAAACAGAATAGTCCACCCGACCAAGGTAGGATTCCTGAGGGGTCAGTTTGGTCAGTTCGGGGGCCAGCACGCGCAATTGCCGCCAGGAAATGTTCCAGGCAAGTTGCCCGCCCAACGAGGGCGTAGCCCATGTTCCGTTCAGATTTGCCTCGTCCACGGCGGTATTTTGCGAAAAAAAACTCCCCGTGGGCACATAGTCGTTGCGGTGCATCCAGCTGGCACCCCACTTGAGCGGGCTTTGTTCGTCCACGGTTTGCCAATAAATTCGGCCCAGATCGTACCAGAAACTGGCCCGGTTGAGCGTGTCGGCTGCTGCAGTGTTGCGTTCGTTTCGTTCGCGCTCGCCGTAAACGCCGATCTTGAACAGCGGTTTTTTATCCTGCCGGAAAAACGTTTTCCCCACATCAAATTTAGGCCTGGAAAATTGTGTACGCTCAGCCGGCCCGTCGGTATGCAAAAGGTTGGCTTCCACCAAAATATCGAACCCGCCGCGCAGGACGCGTACCTGCGCAAATTGCCGGTTCCCATCGTACCGGCCCTCGCGTACGAACGCACCAAACTCGTACCGGGCAGTGCCCCAGTCTTTGCGTTGGGCCACCAGCCCGCCCCGTGCCCAATGTTCGGCGGCGGCGCTGTCGGAGGTTCCGACGTTCCAGTCGCGCACAAACTCGGGCGGGCGGTAGGGATTGAGCGGAACGAATTGTTTGTCGGCAAACTCGTAGGTGGCATTTGCCTGCACATCCCACCCGGTTGCGGCTGCTGCAGGAAACAGGTTTTGCCGCAGGCTGAAAAAACCGCCGAGGCCGGCGTTGTCGGCATCGCCGAGGGGCGAAAAGCGGTTGAGGTCACGATTGCTCAGGGCCAGTTCGGCCCGTAGGGCGCTGTTTTTCGACGGCTCCCATTCGCCGCCGGTGGCAAATAACTGCCGCGCCTCCGGAGCCACGAGCCGCACGACCGGCTCGTAGTTTCCCGTGGGCTGGCAAGTAGCCGGGTCAGGGGCCACCCAACGGAATACGCGCCCGTTGGCAGCCGACTGTACCTGCACATAATTTCCCTGCCCCTGCGGCACCTCGGTAAATCGAGCAGCGTAGCGTGCTTTTACGAGGTCCGTGGAGTAAACAAGTACCGAAGTCAGCGCGCCGCAAGCAAGCGTATCCACCGTTTGGTAAAGCACCCTGCCGGGGTCGAGCACGGCATCGGCGGCGAGGGTATCCACGCCAGAGGTGTAGGCGCTGAGCAGGTTGTCGCCCGCTTCGGCGAGGCGGGTTCGCTGTTCGGCGGTGAGGTCTTGTGCTCCGCCTGCGCTGCGGCTGTCCTGCTCCGAGTAGGCGTGCAGGTAAAACCGCCCGTTCGCGTGCTGGTACTCGGCATCGGCCATCAAGGTAGAGCGCAGATAAGCCTGGACGGCGTACTCAAACTCGACGATGATACGGCTGTCCTTGGAGACCAATCGCCGGGGTGTGAACGTCAGCTCGCCGAGGTTGTAGTCCATGGCATAGTCGTCGTCGAGGCCGCGGCGGAGCAGCATACCGTCCACATACACCTTTTCCGTGCCCGCCAGTACGATGATAAACCGCTCGCCTTCGGCACCTTGCAGGCGGTACGGCCCCTGGTTGCCTTCTTGCCCGGCAATGATCTGGCGATTGAACTTGCCACGCGAAACCGCAGCAGCAGCTCGCAGTTTGGCAGTTGGCAGTTGGCTGTTGGTTTTGGAAAATTCGGAGAGCAGCATACCGCCCTGTACCCGTTTGAAATAGTTGGAAAAATAGCCGTTGGGGCGAGTCAGGTCGAAATCGCCGGCGATCAAAGCGTGGTTTTTCCGCTTGAGTTGGATGAAAATCCGGTCGAACTCTTGCAGTTGGCGGGTAGTGCCATCGGGTTGGAGCGGTACGGAATTGTCGGACAGCGCGGCCGTGATTTCAATTTCGGAACCGAGGCGGCCATTGAGTTGCAGATTGAGATTGGAATTGAACGCCAGGTTTTGGTTGTTGCCAAAACTCAGCCCACGGGTGTATGCACCTGTGGAAAGAAGGCCCGACGATTCCCATGGTTTTTTCTCCGGGGTGTACGGTGTGTAATCGAAGGCAATATCATCGTCGCCCATGCTGCGGCGTATGGCTGTTGTGTCGAGCCGGCGCACCGGTCTGGCAAGATCGGCAGGCAGCACGCGGTAGGCCACGACGAGGCGCTCGGCTCCAGGCAGCGTTTTGCGCAGGCGGGCGGTGTCGGTGCGCAGGCGGTTGTTTTCCAGGCTAAAAATGGATGCATCGAGTATTTGGCCGGAGGCCGAATCCGCCACAGACAATAACGGAGCCGCCACGGTGAGCGAGTCTAATGCGTGTACGGGCACCCACGCGTCCAGTGTGCGTGTGCGGAGGTTGGAAAGCGGGGATTGGGCAGCGAGGGCGACGGGTAGGAGGAAGAGGAGCAACCCCCAACACGTGTTGTGCCCCCTTCTCCCCCTGGGGATGGGATGGGGGTGGGGTCGGCACACCCAATCCGATAATCTCGAAAAAAAACCGTGCATCAAAAAACGGAAACTGCCCATGCCTTCGATCGGACGCCAAGCACGCATGTCGCGTTGCCTGACGGAGAAACTCACTTGTCGTTGTCAAAAAGCGGTCTCACCACAGAGGAGTCAATCGGCGGTATATGAGGGGGCTTTACAGGCCGGAAAGGTCGCATACCGCGCAACGAGTCGTTCACCTCGGCAAGCGCCTCGGATAGCAGCAGGGAATCAGCGATATGACCGGCTTCTATCAGTAATGCGGTCCTGCATTTAGGGGCTTCTTTGCGCCGAAATTCGGCTACCTGCTCGGCCACTTTTTCTTGCACGATCCGCTCCTCGTCGCCCGTACAGGCAAAGACGGACAATAGAAAAAAGCAAGCAGTAATGGCGTATGTCTTTTGCACAAGCGTGATCTTTTTTTTGCGCAAAGAAGGCACGTTTCGATTCTTGAGTATGTACCCACTGCACTGGGTTGCAAAAGTACCACCCCGTATTTTTCCAGCGAACTTTTTGTCCCTCCCATTTCCGCGCTGCGCTACATTTGCACGCATTCAGCCATGAACATTATCTACCACCCGTCCGTACTCAACCATGACACCGGAGCCACGCATCCGGAAAACCGCCGCCGCATCCTGGGCTTCGGCGACCTCGTGCCCACGCCCGGTATACCCGACGGCGAACCATACTTGCACCTTGTACACCCGAAAAAACACATCGAAACCGTACGTACCCGATGCACCGTTGCTGAATCCCTGGACGGCGATACGCATACCTCTGTTGGCAGTTTCGGAGCCGCCACTTCAGCGGTTGGGGCTACGATGCTTGCTTTGGAACGCGGCGATTTCGCCCTGGTGCGCCCGCCCGGCCACCACGCTTACCGGGATACTTCACGCGGTTTCTGCCTGTTCAACAACGTGGCCATAGCCGCGCAAAAAGCGGTGAACGAAGGCAAGCGCGTGCTGATCTTTGATTTCGACGGCCATCTAGGCGACGGCACGATGGACATTTTTTACCAAACCGATCAGGTGCTGTACTGGTCGCTGCACCAATACCCCGCTTACCCCGGAAACGGATCGCCCTTAGAAATCGGAGCGGGCAAGGGCAAGGGGTTTACGGTCAATTGCCCTCTGCCCGGCGGCAGCGGCGACGACATTTTTCGCCATGCCGTGGAGTACATGCTGCCTGTGGCTGTGCAATTTCAGCCCGACCTAGTGGCTGTGTCCGCAGGCTTCGACGCACATCAATTCGATCCGTTGTTGCAATTGCGGGCCACCGGCAATTTTTTCCACTGGATCGGCAAAACACTCCAGGATATATTTCCGGGCAAGCTCTACGCAGTACTGGAAGGCGGCTACAACACCGAGGAATTGCCCGGCTGTGTCCACAACTTCATCGCCGGGGTTAACGGGGAAGCCATGCCTCACCCCGAAACGCCCACTACTTCGGGGCTGCGCATTTGGGAAACCTACGAAATGTATCTCCACCAGGCAGGGGGGCTGTTGATGAAACACTGGAAATTCTGAACCGAAATGAAAATAGCCATCATAGGTGCCGGATGCTCCGGCATCACCGCCATCAAAACCCTCGCCGAGGCTGGCCTGCACGATGTTGTTTGTTTTGAAAAAAACGACCGCATCGGCGGCAACTGGGTTTTTACCGCTGGTGAAGGGCACAGCAGTGTTGCAGAAACCACATTTCTTATTTCCAGTAAAAAAATGTCGCAGTACAGCGACTTCCCCATGCCCGATGATTACCCCGACTACCCCAGCCACCGTCAGGTGCTGGCTTACTTCGAGGCTTATGCCCGGCATTTCGGCGTGCTGCAAAACATCCGTTTCGGCACAGCGGTGCTCCGCGCTGAAAAAATCGCTGGAGAGCGTTGGTTGCTCACCCTCTCGGACGGTTCCACTGCGGAGTTCGACTACTTGCTTGTGGCCAATGGCCACCATTCGGTACCGCGCCACCCGGCCTGGAAAGACGATTTTTCAGGACAGTACCTGCATGCCCACGATTTCAAAAACAACCGTAGCCTGGCGGACAAGCGCGTTCTGGTGGTGGGTGCGGGTAACTCCGGTTGCGACTGCGCCGTGGAGTCCAGCCGCGTGGCCAGTAGCGTGGACCTCAGCGTGCGCACGCCGCAGTACATTGTGCCCAAGTTGTTTATGGGCCGCCCGACCGATACGTTTGCAGCTGCCATGCAGTGGCTGCCCCGGCCAGTGCAGGATGTGCTGCAACGCCTTAGCCTGCGTATCCAAGTGGGCCGGTACCGCGATTACGGCTTGCCGGAACCCGATTTTCCGCCCACCAAGGCGCATCCGACCGTCAGCTCGGAACTGTTGGATAAAATCCGCCACGGTATGGTCCGGCCCCGGCCCGGTATTGCCCGTGTGAATGGCCGAACGGTGTATTTCACCGACGGGTCTGTTGCAGAGTATGATGTGATTGTGGCTGCCACGGGCTACAAAATTCATTTTCCGTTTTTCGAACCCGGGTTGTTCGACTGGGAAGACGCGACCAGTATCCCGTTGTACCTGCGGGTGTTTCACCCCCAGCACCCGACGTTGTTTTTCGTCGGGTTGGTGCAGCCGCAGGGGTGTGTCTGGCCGCTTTCGGAAGCGCAGTCCCGATTGGTAGCGCGGGTAGTTTTGGGCACAAAGAAACTCCCGCCCAACTGGCGCGATTTGGCGGTGGCCGAGGGTGCTGCCGCCGAACGGACGTTTTTGAAGAACCCGCGCCACTCGTTGGAAGTGCATTTTTTACCGTATTTGAAAAAGCTGGCGCGGTAGATTAGGAGCGCGATGTACCCCAAAATACCACATTGACTTGTCAGGTTAAATAGTTACCGAGAATCTTCATATTTGTGCCGCAGTTTTTTCGCTGATGCTATATCAAACACACAGACATGGCTTTCTCTACAAAAAAGACGGGAAAAAAAACCAAGCCCAAAACAGTCGCCCGCGTTTCTTACCACCGCCGTCCGCAGGATTTGCAGCTCGACTTGTGGCAGCTCGGCTTACGCAAACAGTTTGGCGAGGAGAACTCGTTTTTGGTCTCTAACCTCGGCAACCAACCGGTTTTTTCCGATTTTCAGGTGTGGAACCCCGAAACCCGCAACCACTACACGGTGACCATCCGAACGGGTTTGCCCAAAAAGGGCTTGCCACTGCTTAACACCCTGACCTCGGTCGGCAATACCTGCACCTGCCAGGATTTCAAGACCAACCGCCTCGGTCTGTGTAAACATATCAGCGCGGCGTTGCACCAGGTAGGCAAACTGCGCGGTGCCAAAAAAGCCCTGCGCACGGGGTACCACCCCGAACTGGCCTCGGTGTACGTGGACTACGGCCAGGGGCCACGCATCCGGCTGTTCATCGGCAGTGATTCGGCGGATCGGCTGCTCCAATGGGCTGCCAATTGGTTCGATTCGGAGGGTTTCTTGACCGACCACGGCTTCGGGTATTTCGAGACGGTGATCGAGGAAGCCCGCGCCATTCAGCCCGGTTTTTCGTGTCACCCCGATGCGTACGACCGCATCGCCGAGCGCCGCGAAACGTTGCGCCGACAGGCGCTTTTAAAAAAACACCTGCCCAAGGGTGCCGCCGATACCAATCTGGACACACTACTCAACGTCTCGTTGTTTCCCTACCAAAAAACGGGCGTGCTGTTTGCCGCTCAAGCAGGGCGGTGCATGATTGCCGACGAGATGGGCCTCGGCAAAACTGTGCAGGCCATCGGCGCTGCCGAACTGCTGCGCCGCCAATCGGGCATCCAAAAAGCGGTGGTGGTTTGTCCCACTTCGCTCAAGTACCAGTGGAAATCGGAGATCGAAAAATTCTCGGGCCTGCCGGTACACGTCGTAGAGGGCCTCCAGCCCAAACGTATCCGGCAGTACGAGACGATTGAGGCGTTTTTTTTCATCATCAGCTACAACACCGTGGCCAACGATGCCGAACATATCAACCGGATGGGTGCCGACCTGCTCATCGTTGACGAGGCCCAGCGCATCAAAAATTTTCGCACGAAAGTGTCCATGCAACTCAAAAAAGTGCGGACACCACTCTGCTTTGTGCTCACCGGCACCCCGTTGGAAAACAAACTTGAGGAGTTGTACGCCATCACCCAGTTTGTGGACCAACACAAACTGCCACCGCTCTACCGCTTTCTCGACCGATACCAGATTCTTGGCGAAAACGGCCAGGTGATGGGATACAAAAACCTGCGTGAGATCGGCGACAAGCTCGATGACTGCATGATCCGCCGGTTGAAAAAAAATGTGCTCAAACAATTGCCCAAGCGCATGGACAAAAACCTGTTTGTGCCCATGACGCTAAAGCAAAAACAGATTCACACCGAGTTGGCCGACGCTGTGGCCCGCCTTGTGGCAAAATGGCGGCGCTTCCACTTCCTGAATGAGACCGACCGCCGAGTCCTCATGCTCTGCCTCTCTCAGATGCGCATGGTAGCCGACAGCACCTACATCCTCGATCAGCAAACCCGCAACGACAACAAGATTGACGAACTGCTCTGTATTTTTGAAGAGGCCCTGGCCGATCCCGACCAGAAAGTGGTCGTGTTCAGCCAGTGGGAACGCATGACCCGGCTAGTGGCTCAGGAACTTGACGCTCGCGAAACCGGGTACGCCTACCTCCACGGGGGCATCCCCAGCATTGACCGTGCCGCCCTGCTCGACCGCTTCCGCGATGACCCTAACTGCCGCGTCTTCCTCAGCACCGATGCCGGTGGCGTAGGCCTCAACCTCCAATCGGCCTCCCTGCTCGTCAACCTTGACGTGCCTTGGAATCCTGCCGTGCTGGAACAGCGCATCGGGCGCATACACCGCATGGGCCAGCAGTCCAACGTGACCGTCATCAACATGATTTCACTGGAAAGCATCGAACAGCGCATGCTCGGCGTGCTGGAGTTCAAGTCGAGCATGGCCCAAGGCGTGCTGGACCCCGACGGGGACGATACGATCTTCATGTCGGACAGCAAGTTCAAAAAATTCATGGAAAACGTGGAGACGTTGGCGGGCCATGAGGGCTGGATGCCCCCGGCCACGTCGGGCGAGGAGGCTCCCGCCGAAACCACCGACGGCGAGGATTTCGAGCGCCCGCCAGCACCCGCAGCGCCAGCCCCCGAACAGCTGCCCAATCCGGACACGTTTGCTGGCGACGACGACATAAACCCCGAACCCGTTCCCACCGTCGCTTCGCCCGACCGCAGGACTTCGACAAGAACCACGCCTGCTGCACCTGCGCCCCAATCGGCGCACAGCGCCCATAGTACGCCCGGCAGGGCCGCAGCCGCGCCCGCCAGCCCGCAGGAACTGATCCAGACCGGCGTGTCGTTTTTCGCCGGGTTGGCGCAAACGCTCAGCAGCCCGGAAAAGACCCAAGAACTCGTGCAGTCCATCGTAGCTACTGACGAACAAACGGGGCAGACCTACCTAAAAATTCCGGTTGAAAGCGCGGCAGTCGTAGAAAATGCCATGCGGCTGTTAGGCGGGCTGTTGAGCGGATTGGGGCGGTGATCGATTCACCTTCGAAAATCCGGAAATGCCGATGACATAAGCGCCTCGAAACCCAGTTCGCTGCGCAGCGGCTCCAGGTCTTTATCTGCCCAGATGAATGCCGGGCGGTCAAACCCGTATTTTATTGCCAATACCAATGCTTCCAGTGCGTCTTTTGCTTGCCCGCGCTGCGCATACACGCAAGCCAGGTTATAGTGCGCACCGGAGTGCTCGGGGTCAATCCGCAGGGCGCGGTTGTACTGCAAAGCGGCCGAGTCGAGCAGGTTCAGGGTTTGAAAAACCAATCCAAGGTTTACATACCCATCTGGGTTGGACGGGTTGAGGGCAATGGCTGTTATACTGGCTTCACGCGCTTCGGCCAGGCGGTTTTGTTTTTGTAAAATAATACTGCGGTTGGCCTGCGGGAGCAGCCAGGTGGGCGAGCGTTCCTGGGCGAGCAGGAAATAATCCTCTGCTGCACGGTAGTGTCGCATCATATCCGAAACCACACCCATCTCGTTGTACAAAAACGCGGCCTCTTGCTCGATTTCGACGGCTCGCCACAAGTGCTGCATGGCCAATGGCAGGCGCAACGTATCGTCGGGGATGCGCTCGGCATCCAGGCGCAGGCACAATGCCTCGAAATACAAGCGCTTCACCTCGATCAGCGGGCGCATAAAATGGTCCGGCTCCAACAGATCGGCGGTCCGCTGGAGATATTGCGGGTATAGTTTGTAAATATTGCGGTCGCGGCGGCGGCGGGTTAGTTCGTGTTGGCTCGATTGCAGGTAGGCGTTTATCGCCTGCTGCGCATCGTCTTGGTACGCAACGGCCAATCGGCGCGACAGTTGTTGGTGCACGGGTGCGAGCTGTTCCATCTGGAGCATTGTATCGAGTAGCCCGGCTGCGCACCTGGAGCTGGGTGCCAGCAGCTGGCCAAGCCGAATGGTCAATATGAAATCCTCGTACATGCGTAGCACGGAGGGGTCGCCGAGTTGTGCCATGAAATCATCCAGTGGATGAACTTCCAATTTCAGAATGGGCGTTTGGCTGTGCTCTTGCTGAGCGGCAATTTTTTCGAGAGACCATCCGCTGGCGGCTTTGCAGAGCCAATCGTTTGCGTCCGATACGGCCATGAGTGCGCACCGGTCCGTCCATTCCTGTTTTTTCTGGCCGGTTTTTAGGTACTGCACCAGTTCCGGCACCATAACTTTTTCGTTTCGGTCCGTGTCAGCCAGGCCTAAAAGCCCTTTTATCAAGGCATTTCCGAATGTGTACGTGTTGGTCAACCTGTCGGCACCGGCAAGGGGAAGAGTTGCCATTTTTTCACAAAGAAGGTTTCCCCATGGTTCGCTTTCGTTCCAGCGTTCCACCCATTTGGTATCGGGCTGAACGAGTGTGAAATCAAGGGCCAAAAACACGCGAACGCCCTTTCGCGAAGCGGTTTGGCTCAGCAGGTCCAACAAGTCGCTCACGACCATTGAGCCAGCAGTGACGATAGCAGGCGAGTCGAAAAACAACAAAGCGGCATCCGAACGGCTCGCAGCAACCGCGAACGTACTCACAAATACAATGATCTTGTCGCCTTGTCGGCTTTCAGCCACAATCCAGTCCAGAGCGTTGGCCACCCGTGCCAGCGTGGCATCTTCATTTGTCAGCAGCGCGAGATTGTCCCACGTCACGCTTCCTCCAGCGGGGGTTTTCAAAAAGGCGGCAAATGCTTCGGCATCGCGCCGGGCACTTGCAAGCGAACTGAGTTCCGGGTTTTGAAAACGCTCAATGCCTACCGCCAGCGCGCGGGTGATGCCGCGTTCGCCGGACGCGCCTATGATCGCCGATGGCGAAAATACAGGGCGTAGGTATCGAATCGCCTGTTCCTGGGCGAAGGCGCCAGCCTGAAGGCCCGCGCAAAACAATAACGGAAGGATAACGAAGCGGGAGGGCATGGATGCGTGTACATTGATTAGACAAATTAGGTTGGCTCGGATCACGACTGAAGCGTAATCCATCACAAAAATGCAGAGGCGCGGGGTTTTTTAAAGATTTGATTTTCAAAAAAATCCGCGCCTCTGTATGGCTATATCAACTTTTTCTCAAATAATACTGCGCAGCACCTACCCGCCGAGACTGAACGATATACCGACAAAGTAACCCAGTTCGTAGCGTGTGCGGGTGGGTATGTCACCCTGTTCGGGGTCGAAGGGGTCTCCGATATTGAAGCCTTTGGCCAAGCGTTTGGCCGAAGCAGCCATGATACCGCCAGTGAGTACAATACGCTGGCCGCGTCCAAAGAGCAGGCTGGGGCCGAGGTAAAAATTCAGGGACGTGATACTGGATGCGCTGAGCGGGATGCCAATACCGAAGGTGCCTGCCAAGCCGATGCCTTTGCGACTATTCATGGCCGAAAAGTGGATAAACGTGGCCAAAGAGGGTTGTACAACGCCGCCTTCGTCTGCTACAATAGCCCCGTCTCGCACGCTGAATTCTTCGGAAGGCTCGAGCATACGCCCAAAGGCCACGCCGAAACCAGTCGAGATGCGCAGGCCACCGCGGGTCTCCAATTTGACGGTTTTGGTTTTGGGGCCTACTTTTTTGTCCTTGCCCGCAGAGGCGATGGAGTCCAGCGGCACCAACCGACCGGTGACGATGATAGTGCCTTTTTCCACCGAAATGGCTACGGGGTACGTGAACTGTTGCTCAGCCAGTTCGCGGAACCGCATTTGGAGCTCCAGGATTTCCTCGAAGCTCATGGGCTTGGCTGCATTTTTGTTCTGTTCGGCAATGTAGGCCTCCATTTGCTGGCGCAGCGGGCCGCCCTGCCCGGTGATGTTGCGCAGAGAAGCGACAAACTGCTCTATTTCCTTATTTTGATTAGCGACGTTGCTCAACTCATCGGCCTTCGGTTCCAGATTGGCCATTTGCAAGTCAAATTCGATCTGTTTGGCCTGTAGTTCCTGCAACAGTCGGCTTTTTACCTGGGGGCGCTTTTCCCATTCGATTGCATCCAGAAGGCGCAGAGCATCGGCGCTTTTTTCGGGAAAAACCAGTGCCTGGTACTCGGCCACTATTTTTTGGATCATCGATGGCCGTATGCGCGGGTTAAGCAGCAGCTGGTCCAGGTATTTGACGGCCACCTTGGCCACGCGCTCAGATTGCTCCATCTTTTGAATGGCCTGATAAAGTTCGGCCATACGAGACTGAGTCTGGGTCAGCGTTTGCAGCTGTTTTTGGGCATCCTCCAGTAGTTGTTTTTCGGAGCCACGCGAGCTACCGCCAAACAGGTCACTGAGTTTTAGACTCCCTTGACCCAAGCTGAGCAGGGGCAGATCCATGAACGACATCGGAGAACCAGAGCCGCCGCCAGGAGTGCCGAGTGAGCCGCCCAGAAAGGGAGCCAACATCCCGGCAATCCCCGTGGTGGCACCCAATGCGCCCGAGCTGGCACCGCCCGACCATCCGTCGGCGTTGCTCTGTTCCACGTCCACTTCGGCGCGGTACAGATAGGGGTTGAATTCCGTGAAATGCAGGACTACGAAATCGCCTTTGCGAATTTTCGGGTCAAAAACCTCGACACCGCCTTTTTTGTAGGTCATACTGTCGGTGAACAGGTCGTAGTATATCTGCAGGTCTTGAGCAGACAGGTGTACAGCGTTCAGCAGTATGGCAATGGCGAGAAGAAGTTTGGCGGGGGTTTTCTGTACAGAATGGGTTGTGCGTTTCATATTATTTGTCAATGATAAAAGTGGTCGAATGGACGTGCATCGAACCGGCGGCCAGGTTCACGGTTTTTCCGCCGCGGGTCTTTACCTCGTCGTTGAAAAAAGTTTGTCCAAAAAGCTGTTCCAAAGGGTCTTTTACATCACGTGTAGCGGCACCACGGCTTGTGGAAACGGGGCGCAAATCTACGGACTTCAAGGTTGCAATGAGTTTGAACACTTCCACACCCGCAGGCGGCCCGATCGTGAATATTTTGTCCACCTGCATTGATTTCCCGGGTTCAACCTGAAACTCGTCCAGTTGTTGATCATCTTGTCCGGGGATGAGCAGGTTGATGGTGTTGTCGGGCTGAATATCAAGCAAAGTGAAGTAGGCCTTTTTATTGCCCCTGTTGTTTACCCGAATCGTGAAGGCATCGCCGTCCTGGAAGTGAATATTTCCCAAGGCATCGCGCTTGGAATCAAGCGAAAGTACTTCGGCCACCTTGAGCGTATTCGGGTCGAAGCGCACCGGTACGATCTCGAAATCCACGTTCAGGTAATTGCCTCGAACGTCCAATTTTCGAATATACTTGGCCTGGGTGAAGTCAAGTATACGGCGGAACAAACGCTCTGCTGCCACAGCAGGCGACATGTTGTTCCCGATCTCTTCAAGCATCACGTCCCCGGTACCGATCAGTTGGATACCGTTGCTATTGCCGGTCAAGAACACTTCTGGCGCTTCGTCGATGCGGATCATCGGGTAACGGGCCGTTTTATTCAAAAGTTCTTGGCGAACCGGGTGGCCTTCAGGCAGTTGGATGGCCAGGCCGACGCGCAGGTCGCCGAAATTTTGTTCCAAAACATAAGCCCAGCACGAGCGGGCAACTTGCTCGTTGAGGGAATTGTCCAATTCCAGAGTGGCCTCAAACGGCCGTGCGTTCCGTACAGTACCCTTTGCAAGCGGTACTGCTTGTGCGGGGTCGCGAGTTTCGGCGGGATACAGGCCGACTACTGCGCCTTCGTTCAGACCGTGTACCCAACCCGCGCTTACTACCACTGATCCGGGGTCGTTCCAGCGATTCACGGTATAGTTCAATGGGCGCTTGTGCAGTTGCCCTCCGAGCAATTCCTGGTCCAGGGATCCTTCGGCTTGCGGTTGCTGATTGGGTGCTATTGTGCCCATTTCCACCCGGATCTGATCGAACAGGCCGCGGTAGGTGGTGTTGGGCGAGGCTTGACTAAATTTTTTGCTCAGAGCGTACGACAACGAACCGATTAGCTGACCCTGTTCGTCGCGGGTTTCAAAATTGAGCTGGTTGTGTGCGGACCCAAAGAACGCGGCCATAGGTGCGAGTTCGCTGGCACCGGCGGAACCGAATTGGGGTGCCGAGAAGTTGTCGCCAGTGCGATGGGTCAATTTTTTCTTGAACTCGTCAGAAGCCATAGCCTCGTCGGTGCCGCGGGCGGGTGCCATACCACGGGTGCCGGTGCCGGAGTGGCAGGCATCGAGCACGACCATGAGGTTGCCCGATGGGCCGAGACGTTGACGGAGGTCGTTGAACATATCGTTCAAGTCGTCGTCACGGATGAGTTTTTGCCCTTCGTTTACGCCCGATTTGAAGCTCTTCGGCGAGTCGTAAGGCACGATAGCTTCATCGTAGCCGTCCAGTTCGTCGTTGTTGCCGTTGTTATCGGCCACCTGTTGGCCATGGCCGGAGAATTGGAAGTAGATTACATCGCCGCGCTGTACACGGGGCAAGAATACAGTTTTCCAGATATTCTCGATGCCCGCGCGGGTGGCTTGTTCGTTTTTGACGATAACTATATTTTCGTCTCGGAATCCGCGTTGGCGCAGCGCGTCGCTAATGACGAGCAGGTCATTTGGAGCATTGATAGGCAGCCAGCCACCGGCAGCCGGATAATCCCCGATACCGATGAGTAAGGCCAGTTTGCGTCCGGATTGGGCATGAACGGCGGAAAAACCGAACAAGAACATAAGGACGAGGGTCGCCAGTCGGTAGTACCCGATATGCGTTTGAGCAGAAACGAACGAAATCTTCATAACGTACCAGTTTTTATAGATGCCAATTAATTCCGAAGGCAGGGCAACGTTATCAGAGGTATTGGTTTTTCAGGCGAAAAGTAGAGAAGTTTACGGGTCTTGTACGGTGAAATTTTTTTAGAGACCCAACAAGCCCAACAAACACTAACTTTGCGATAAAAACGAATGGAAAAAACCCAACTTGACGACCTCCTCCACGCTGCGCGGCTTGCCATTCGCGCTCAGCTGACCGATCCCGCTCAAATCGAGAACCTCGCCCGCGACCTGCGCAAAGCTGCCCGCTACCACTACGCGGGCGAGCTGTATGGCCTGCTCCTGAAGGGCGGCGGCGGGGCAGACAAGCGAAAGGCCTGGAACAAACACCTCGCTTTTTGCCTGTACAAAGACCCCGATCAACCTTCGTCCACTAAGTACGATACTGCCCTGCACTACCTGCGTCAGGCGGTGTCGTTGGAGTCCACCCGCGACGCAGAGTTTCTCGGCACTGCAGGCGCTATTTACAAACGCAAGTGGCAGTACGACAACCACTTCCAGAACCTCATCTTCTCCGAGCACTATTACCGAGAGGGCTACCTATCGTGGCAATACCGCAACGGCGACCTCGGCGAGGTGCAGCCCGGCAACAAGGAAGGCGACGACGACCGCGGCTACACGGCCATCAATTATGCCTTCGTGGCGGACCTGATCGCCTTTGTTCGGCTACAGGAAGTCGGCGACCTGAAAAACACGCCCATGTCCAAGTCGGCGCTCGACCGGCTCAAACAAGCCGCCGACACACGCCGCTATATTCTGAAAAAACTGCTGGGCGAAGCCAACATACGTTACTCGACTGGCACGGACCCCAAGGCGCTGAACCAATGGGAATTGGCCACCGTTGCCGAAGCATACTTTGGCCTGGGCGAATACGAAGGTGCCCGGTTTTTTTATGAAAAATACCAACAGCACGGGCTGGATACCTGGCAGGCGATCACCACCGCCGACCAGCTCATGCGCCTGGCCGAAGTCCAGAGCCAGATCGGTGAGCGGCTCGGTGATATGCCCGACCACGACCCCGGACTGCCCAGATTTGTCCGTCCGGCCATATTCGAGGCCGCCCGCCATTGCCTAAAAGCCCTGCATACCCACGCGAACGAACCAGACGACAAGACGCTGGCTATCGCCTTTCGGGGCAAAGTCGGGCTTGCCCTTTCAGGAGGCGGGTTCCGGGCTGCCCTTTTCCACATCGGCGTTTTTGCCCGATTAGCCGAACTGGACGTGTTGCGCAATGTGGAGGTGCTCTCCTGTGTGTCAGGCGGTTCCATCGTGGGCGCATACTACTATATGTTGCTCAAACGCGAGATGGAGCGCCACGGCGAAGACATGAGCCAGATGCACTACATCAGCATCGTACGGGAAATGGAGTCCGCTTTTTTGTCGGCCTGCCAAAAAAACCTGCGTATGCGCATCTTCCTCAACCCGTGGAAAAACCTGCGCATATTTTTCGAAAAAGACTACACCCGCTCGCACCGCCTCGGCGAGCTGTACGAAAAGCATTTGTACCAAAAAATTATACGAAACATACATCCGGAGGGCAAGCCGATCCTGATGCACACCCTGCGCATCCGCCCCGCCGATGTGCCCGAAGGCAAGGATTTCAACCTCAAGACCGAAAACTGGAACCGGCGAAACAAAGTGCCCATTCTTGTACTGAATGCTACCAGCCTGAACACGGGCCATAACTGGCAATTCACCGCTTCGTGGATGGGCGAGCCGCCCGGCAACATTAAACAGGACATAGATGCCAAGCCGCGCCTGCGCCGCATGTACTACCATGAGGCCCCCGTGCCGTATAAAAATAATGTTCGGCTGGGCCATGCCGTCGGTGCTTCATCGTGCGTGCCCGTACTGTTCGAGCCACTTTTGCTGAAAAACCTGTACCCCGACATAGATGTCGAACTTGTAGATGGGGGCGTACACGACAATCAGGGCGTATCGAGCCTGTTCGAACAGGAGTGCAAGGTCGTGCTGGTGAGCGATGCCAGCGGACAGCTCGGCGACGCCGCCACAGGCAGTGGCGGCGGCACTGGCGTGTTTTTCCGTTCCGACCTCGTGCTGCAAGAGCGTGTGCGCGAAAGCCAGTTGCTCGACCTGAAAAACCGCGCTGACTCAGCTCAGCTCACGGCCATGATGTTTGTACACCTCAAAAAAGAGCTGGCCAAAGACCCTGTCAACTGGAAAACCTGCGAGGAACCACCCCGCAACACCGCCTCCACTGAACCCACCCGCCGGGACCACGACTTGACCAAGTACGAAATCCGGCGCGAGGTGCAAACCCGTCTGGCCGAGTTGCGTACCGACCTCGACGCATTCAATGATGCCGAAGCCTACGCCCTCATGTACAGTGGCTACGCCCAAACCAGCCTCGAAATGCGCGACAAAAAGTTTGAATACCTCACCAGCCCGGTGAGCCGCCAAACATGGAACTTCCTCGACATCGAACCTCGGATGCGGCATGTGGCACCGAGCGAAAACCTGCTCCGGCGGCTGCGCCTCGGCGCCTCACTGCCGCTCAAACCGTTCAAAACGAGTTGGCTGTGGTCGTTCATCGGCATGCTTCTGGGGTTTGCCCTTTTTACGGGGCTTGTTTTTTCCATATACGCCGTTTTCTGGGAAACGGAGTTCACCTATTCGTTCATGTTGTCGCCCGAAACCCTCAAAGCCATCGGCTGGTCGGTGCTGGGTTATGTGGCCACGCTGTACATTGGCTCATTCGTGGCCAAGGCCATGAACTGGCAAAATACCCTGCTCAAATCGGCCGGATTGGTCGTCGCTGCGTTCGTGTTTTCGCTGCTCAGCTGGCTCTATGTAGCCGTGCTCAACCCCGTGTACCTGCGCTTTGGCAAACTGTCCCGGTTAGACGACGAGGACAGGCTGAAAAAATGGGTAACCAAATTCCTGAACCTTATCGGGTAACCAACCTTTTTTACGCTGTGAAACAAAAAACATCCCGTACCCAAGGCTCGCGCTACTACCCGAAACGCTACGACTTTGACCCCGCCTCGCGCGATGCCGTACTCGACGAAGGCTTTGTTTGCCATATCGGATTCGTTCGCGACGGGCAGCCGTTTGTCATCCCAACGGGCTACTGCCGCGAGGGCAATACGCTGTACCTGCACGGATCGGTGGGCAGTCATTTTTTCATGCATCTGGCTCAGGGTGTGCCCATTTGCGCTACGGTGACCCTGGTGGACGGCCTCGTGCTGGCCCGCTCGATCTTCAACCATTCCATGAACTACCGTTCGGTGGTCGCCTTCGGCAAAACCCGGCTCGTAACCGACGAGGCGGAGAAACAGCTCGCCGCCGAACGGTTTTCCGAGCACGTGCTTCCCGGTCGCTGGGCCGAGGCCCGCCCACCCAGCCCCAGCGAGATGAAAAAAACCATGTTCATCGCCCTCGACATCGAGGAGGCCACCGTCAAGTTCCGGGCGCACGGCGTGGGCGACGATGAGGCCGATATGGGCTTGGCGGTCTGGTCGGGCGTTTTGCCCCTGCGGCTGCTGCCCTTAGAACCCGAACCCGACGAAAGCGGTGTGGCCGGGTTGCCCGTGCCCGGGTATATCGCCGATTATCAACGCTGAAGCGCGGGAACGGGCCAGCGTTGTTTTTCCAACCAGTCCAACCACGGGGAAATGATCCAGGCATTAATGCAATAGAGCCGCTGAACGTCGCTCAAAACACTTTATCCATGAAAATCAGGCACCAAGGTGTGGATTTTCATGGATGAAATTTTTTTTGAAAAATGTTCAAGCCAGTGATAACCGCCTCCTGGTACCGGTATACATTGGCGTGTTCAACCATTTTTCTTTCACTAAAAAAATACACGTCCTATGAAGAATTTCTTTGTGCGTGCGCTTGGCGCCGCTTTCTGTTTCACCGCTCTGTTCAACACAGTTTCTGCTCAAGACTTACGGACAGCCACCATGTCCAACGATGGCGGAGCTTTGGCAGCCGAACCCGTGACTACGAAGATCATGGCTAAGAACGATGCCGTCAAAATTGACATCAAGTCGGGCAGCATTGATTACCAGTTGTACGCCGCAGATGCCAAAGGCAACCTCACGTTGGTCAAGTCCGGCCACTTGGACGAGCCGGCCGACAAAAACAGCCTCGTTGACCTCAGCCTGAGCAAGCCCGGATCGGAAAGTATTGTACTCATCGTTACTGGCTCCAGCGATGAAAGCGTGGTGATCTCCGTCGTGCCTGATGCAGCAGCGCCTACCGCCGCCGCCACCAAGGAGATCATCTCTACCGATAATTACGCCTCGATTGACGTCAAGTCAAAAACGAGCGTGGACTACGAACTCTGGGTCAAAGACAACCCGTTCAGCGACTTTGTGAAGGACGAAAAGCAGTCGGGCACTATCCCGGCTCCGACCGACCTGAACCTGCTTGACGATATGGTGCTCGGCGATCCGGATGCCTATGAAATCAAAGTCGTCGTGAAATCGGCGCAAGGCGACGGTAGCGCCACGGTTTCATTCAGCGAGACAAAGCCGCAGAAGTAAAAAAAAGACAGGAGCAAATCACATAACTTGCAGAATAACGGGCCGAGGCAATCTCGGCCCGTTTTTGTATTTTCTTGTACTTTGGCCACGAAAAAAGTGTCACTTTGTGATAACCAAAACTAAAAAGAGGGATCAATGGACAAATCATTGACATACGAGACGGACAATGCATTGTTGGATGCGTTGCGCAAAAAAGAACCGGCAGCATTCGAGTCGCTCTACCGCCAATACTACCGCATGGTAGCCAAGCAGGTGAATGACCAGGGATTGCCGAACGAAGATGCCGAGGATATTTTTCAGGAAGTATTGCTCGTACTGGTACGCAAAATACACGACACGGACTTTGTCCTGAGCGCCAAACTGAGTACTTACCTCTTCGCCATCGCTCGCAACTTGTTGTTGAAGAGAAGCGGCAAACAACCACTCGTGCAGCTGGATGAAAACATAACAAAACCGCTCGATGTACAACTACCCGATACCGGGCCGAGCGAGCAGGAAGAGCGGATCAATGCCGTTATCGGCTGTTTGGCTCAAATGGAAGGGGACTGCCGCACGCTGCTGTTGATGTCCTTCTACGAAAAACGCTCGCAGGTCGAAATCGCAGAAGCACTAGGTTACAGCGAAGCATTTGTAAAAGTAAAAAAACACCGTTGCCTAAGTTACCTCCGAAAACAAGTCAAAGCACACCCGTTTTTCAATGAATAATAAAGTACCGCCGTATGAACGCATCGAATAACCCCGCCCGCCCGGAAAAGCCGCCTCTAAAAAATTCGTCATCGCAACGCTTCATGAACGAACAACACATTGACACGATTCACCGGTACCTCTCCGGTTCAATGGACACAGCCGAACGAACTGCGTTCGAGGCCGAAATCCAGGCCAATCCTGCCCTGCGCGAGGAGGTTGAACTGGAAAACACCTTGCTGACAGGTATCGAACGCGCCGGGAAGGAAGATGTGCTCCATATCGTCCAATCGGTACACGGCAAACTGTTGGCCGAAGGCTTTTTCGATTCGTCCAAGGCCCAGGCCCCCCCATCCCTCACCATTGTTCACAAACAAAAATTCAAAGCCATGAAACGCTTTATCGCAATTGCTGCTTCACTCATCGTTGTTTCCGGTGCCGTTTGGTTTATGACCCACAAAGATAATCCGATGGATGCCAACGCCCTCTATAGCCAGTACTACGACTCCAAGGAGGACATTCAACGGGCAAAAGACATCATCAAAACGCTGGAATTACCCGGTTTAACTGGGGTGCAACTCGGCGAGGATTCCCTCAAACTGGCGCTCCAGGCTTACGAATCCGGCAAGTACGATGAGGCGCTCGCCCTGCTCAAAGGATTTGCCGAAATGCACCCGGAGAACGACGTGGCCCAGTACTACATCGGCATCATCCACATGAGCCAAGGGCGGTACGCCAAGGCCATCGAAGTCCTCACGCCGATCTCAGTTTCCGAAAATTCGGCTCTTAAAAACGATGCCCTGTGGAACCTCGGGCTTTTGTACCTAAAAGCCGACAATGGCCTTGAGGATGCCCGCGATGCCTTCACTAAACTGTCTGCCGACAGCAATTACCCCTACCGCAAACGTGCCGAGGCCGTGCTGGATCAGCTCCTCCCGCAGCGGTGAGCGGTTTTGGGTTAGAAAGTTAGAAGGTTTCTGGTTAGAAGGTTAGAAGGTTTCTGGTTAGAAGGTTTCTGGTTGTGTTATGCGTAGAGCATAACCCGAAACCTTCTAACCCGAAACCTTCTAACCCGAAACCCTCTAACCCGAAACCCGAAACCCACAAAACCTATTTCATAACCTTTTTTTCCGCAGGCTCATGTTCAGATCAATCCTATTGCCTGCCTTGCTTAGTGTGTGCTGTATGCAACCGCTGCAGGGCGGCACGCCGCAGAGCGTAGCACAAGAAGTGCTCGACCGCCTTTTTGCCACCAACGGCAACTACCGCTTCAAAAAACCCAAACTCGTCATTTCTTCCGAAAACGGCAAAGTAGCGGCTTATAGTCCCTGGAAAAACAGTATCATCCTCGACCAAAAAGCGTACAATATCTGCCGCGCATTCGGGCGCGACTCGCTCTCGGCGCTGGCCTATATCCTTGGCCACGAACTGGTGCATGCTTACCAAACAGAAATCAAAAATGGAAAGGCGCAAACCAATTTCCTGGCCTACAACCACCACTACAACACCGATACCCGTATCGAAAAGGTGGCTGACGTGCAGGGTTTGTTCAACGCCTACCTGGCTGGCTACCGCTCACTGGAAGTCATGCCCGACCTGATCGAGCGTATCTACACCGAATACGGGCTTATTGGCAGAAACCTGCCTGGGTACCCCACTTTGGCCGAGCGTAAAGCCACTAACAACGAAGTGCTTGCCATCGCACTCGACTTGCGTGATCTGTTCGAGAGCAGCAACTACCTGCTTGTCATCGGGGAGCACGATCTGGCCGCTACTGGTTACGAGTATATTCTTCAGTACTACCAGGGTATCGAGATGCACAACAACCTCGGTATTGCCTACACCCTGAGAGCACAGGAGTTCTGGAACCCGAATACAGACAAATTTATCTACCCGCTGGAAGCAGACTGGCATACCAAAGTAGGCAGAGGGCCTGAGCCCGATAGGTCGTTTGAGCCTTTGCGTGCTGATTGTTTGGAAAAAGCCGTAGCACAGTTCCAGGCAGCCACAGCACTTGATGCCACCTACCTGCCTGCGCGCATCAACCTGGTGTGTGCTCTTAACATGAAGGGGAAGCCTGCCGAGGCGTTGCGATACGCCGAAATGCACCTGCTCCAGTACATCAAAGGCCGCAAGAAGGCTAAGGGTCAAGAAGCCGAAATGGCTGAAATGGCTCTCGGTATCACCTACGCCCTGTTGCCCAACGATGCTCGACGCTCCGAAGCTGCAGCGATTTTCCAGCGTCTGTCGGGCAGCCAGTATGTGGTCAGTGCGTTGTATGCCCAACAAAACTTGCAGGTACTTCTGCCCCCCAGAAATGCTGCAGGCAATGTGCTGAGCAGCTTGCCCCTGCCCGCGGCCCTTCGCCAACAGGTCGCCCTCATGGAACTGGGCCGCACCGACAAGATGGAGCGCACAACTATTGACGAACGAGACGACATTTATTTTGCAAAAAAACGCGGCGTTGCGGGCAGTTCCAGCACATTCGTATTTTCCGACAAGAGCGGCAACCTCGTCAGCCTGATGCGCTTCCAAAACCGCAACCTTGCTGACGTGAGCATACTGCCACCCGAAGACGATCTGTCGACATCTGCCTACCAAAATATCCTGGCTAGCAAGGACGGTTTTTTCCTGAAATCACCCAACGACCGGGCTGTGCTGAAGGTGGATGCCAAGGGGCGTGTGCTGGAGTTGGTGAAGTTTATTGTCCATGCGCAGTAGTTCTATTGGATTTTACTTTGTCAGATTTTAAGCGCCAGAACGGTTTCCGTTCCGGCGCTTAAAAATTTAGGCGGGGCATTGTCCCAGGGCAAACGCATGAACGTTGAATGCCTCAATGAAAAATTTAAATCATTGATAATCAATCGGATTACATGATTGCAGATTACATGATTGTTGATTTAAGAAGTATCCGTAGCGTACACCACGACATTTAGAGTCTATCCGAAAACCTCCTTTTCAGCCTCAAAGGAGGTTTTCGGATAGGCTCTTAGCCAAGTGAAAAGCGGTCAACTCTACGCACTTCAACAATCTTAAATCATGTACTCTGCAATCATGTAATTTTTTTTGACTTCGCAGGTGTTTACGCCTCAATTTTCATGCGTTTACCCTGGGGGCATTGTCCCCGCCTAAATTTTTACAATTGTTTTAAAAATCGGTACCGCGGAGTACCATCATCCCTTCCTCAATGGCCCGTTTGGCATCCAGTTCGGCGGCCAGTTTGGCCCCGCCTATGCAGTGAACACGAATGCCCGCTTGTTCAAGCGGTTCCCGAAGGGTGTGCAGCGGTTCCTGCCCGGCGCAGACAATCACATTGTCCACAGCCAAAATCTGGGGCGATCCGTTGACGGTGAGGTGCAAACCAGTATCGTCAATGCGGTGGTACTGCACGCCGCTCCACATTTGAACGCCCCGGCGTTTTAGCGTCAACCGGTGCGCCCAGCCTGTTGTTTTTCCCAATCCGTCGCCGACCTTGCCCTTCGAGCGCTGCAACAGCCAAACTTGTCTCGGAACCGGTGCCTCCTCCGGTTTGGCAAGTCCACCGCGATTTGGGCTGGCCAGTTGCCCGGCCAACGCGTAGTTCGAGTCAATGCCCCATTCCTGGCGGTAGCGGTCGAGCGGGTCGACGGATTCCTCGGATGGCTGCGTGAGGAATACCGACACATCAAAGCCGATACCGCCCGCGCCGATGACGGCTACTTGCTTGCCAACGTTTTTTTTGTGCAGCAGCACGTCCACATACGACAGTACTTTGGGGTGTTCAATACCTTCGATCTGGGGCGTGCGCGGCAAAACGCCCGTAGCTAGCACCACCTCACGGAAACCCTGCGCCAACAAATCTTCGGCGCCAACACGAGTATTCAGGTGCAGGAAAACGCCCGTTTTTTCGATCATTTTCCCGAAATAACGCAGTGTTTCGTAAAATTCCTCCTTGCCGGGGATGCGTTTGGCCATGTTAAACTGCCCGCCAATTTCGCTGCCCGAATCAAACAGATGCACTTCGTGGCCACTAGCCGCGAGTTCGGTGGCGCAGGACAACCCGGCCGGGCCTGCGCCTACGACGGCCACCTTTTTTGGAGTACTGGCGTGTGTATAGGGTAGGCCGAATGGCGGCAAAACAGTCTCGCGGCAGGCACGGGGATTGACGAGGCAAGTGGCTTCTTTTTTGGCAAAAACATGATCAAGGCAGGCCTGGTTGCAGGCGATGCAGGTGTTGATCTCATCGGCACGACCTTCCCGGGCTTTCAACATCAGATCGGGATCGGCCAGAAACGGGCGGGCCATGCTTACCATATCAGCTTGCCCGGAGGCGAGTAAAGCCTCGGCGGTTTCCGGCGTGTTGATGCGGTTGGTGGCAATGAGCGGGATACTGACAGCACCGCGCAGGCGTTCGGTGACCCAGGCGTACGCGCCGCGCGGCACCAATGTGGCGATAGTCGGAACGCGCGCCTCATGCCAGCCAATACCGGTGTTGATGATGGTGGCTCCCGCCTGCTCCACAGCCTTTGCCAGGGCCACTACCTCGTCCCAGGTGCTGCCTTCTTCCACCAGGTCGAGCATGGAAACGCGGAAAATAACGATGAAATCCGGCCCCGTTTTTTCGCGCACCGCCTGCATGACCGCCAGCGGAAACCGGATGCGGTTGTCAAAACTGCCGCCCCATTCGTCGGTACGCTTGTTGGTGCGCGGCACTACGAACTGGTTAATCAGGTAGCCTTCACTACCCATAATTTCCACGCCATCGTAACCCGCTTCGCGGGCCAGCGCGGCGGTGCGGGCAAAGTCGCCAATAGTTTCGCGGATTAGCCTTGGCGACATTTCCCATGGCCGGAACGGCGAAATACGCGACCGCACTGGACTGGGTGCCACCAACAGCGGGTGCATGCCATAGCGCCCGGCGTGCAGGATTTGCAGGCAGATTTTCCCGCCAGCCTCGTGTACAGCGGTGGGTACGATGCGGTGTTTTTGGGCCTCCGACGCGGTGCTGAGTTTGGCTCCGAACGGTGCTAGCCAGCCCTGCCTGTTGGGCGCAATACCGCCGGTCACCATCAAGCCCGCACCGCCGCGTGCGCGAGCGGCAAAGTAGGCAGCCAGGCGGTCAAAGGTTTTGTGCTCTTCCAGCCCGGTGTGCATGGAGCCCATGAGCACGCGGTTGGGCAGTGTCGTAAAGCCCAAATCGAGCGGGGAGAACAGGTACGGGTAATGCGGGTATGGTGCCATTTCAGGTGCGTTGGTTGTTGGAGGTTTTTCAAAAAAATGACTTTGGGGAAGGTAATTCAACGCCCAAAGTTGCTGCAGTTGCGGTAATTTTTTTTCAAAATCCCGCTCCACCCTGAAGCGCCCGCCGTCCTTCGGGCTGAATTCTTGTGGCAAAATAGCGCCGGGTTTGTCACACTGAACATATTGCTTACCTTTCCCGCCGAAAAACATCTATCCTATCTACATTGAAAATACAAAACTGACTTTGGTATGAGCAAAGAGAACTGGGGCTCGCGAGTCGGCCTCGTGCTGGCAATGGCGGGTAACGCCGTCGGATTGGGCAATTTTTTGCGCTTTCCCGCACAAGCCATCCAGAATGGCGGCGGTGCGTTCATCATCCCTTACCTCACCTGCTTCCTGCTGATGGGCATTCCGCTCCTGTTCGTGGAATGGAGCATGGGCCGCTATGGCGGTAAGTACGGCGACCACTCCACGCCGTTTATCCTGAACAGCATGAGCGGTGGCAAGCGCAACTGGTGGAAGTATATTGGCGTGTTCGGTATTTTTACCAACCTCGCTGTAGCGGCCTACTACTGCTACTTAGAGAGCTGGACGCTGGCTTATGTATGGCGCTCCATCTCCGGAGCCTTTTCGGGGCAAAGCCCCGAAACTGTCAGCCAAATGTTCGACAGCTACGTCGGCCTCGGCAGCGCCGAGCCGATTGTTTTCTGGATTATCTGCCTGTTACTCAATACCTGGATTCTTTCTCGCGGCCTGTCGGGCGGTGTCGAGATCGCCTCCAAGATCGGCATGCCCTTGCTCATCGTATTCGGCATTTTTCTCGCTGTCCGCAGCATAACACTGACCGCTGGGGAGGACGGAGCCATCAACGACGGCGTAGTCGGCCTCAATTACCTGTGGACACCCGATTTTAGTACGATCTGGGATTTCAAGGTGTGGCTGGCTGCTGCGGGACAAATATTTTTCACCCTTTCCGTGGGCATGGGCAGTATCCAGTGCTACGCATCGTATATGCGCCAGCGCGACGATGTGGCACTCAACGCCATGTCGGCGGGCTGGATGAACGAGTTCGTGGAGGTGTGCCTCGGTGCGGCCATCCTGATCCCAATCTCGGTGGGTTACCTTGGCATTGACCGCGTTGTGGAACTCACCCAAAGCGGCGGCCTCGGCCTCGGTTTCCGTACGCTACCCTATTTATTCCAGCAGTGGGGACCACTTTTGGCTGCATTGGCAGGTATGGCCTGGTTCGGGTTGCTGTTTTTTGCCGGTATTACATCATCGTTGGCCATGGGCACACCTGTCATGGGTTTTCTCAGCAACGAATTCGGCTGGAGACGCGAGCGCTCAGCATGGGCATTCGGCGCTCTGGTACTCATCCTTGGCGCGCCCACGGTCATGTACTTCAATTACGGTGTGTTCGACGAGTACGACTATTGGGCGGGCACCGTCTCGCTGGTCGTGTTCGCCATGTTTGAAATCGTCCTGTTTGCCTGGGTGTTCGGCATGGACAAAGGCTGGGCCGAAATCACCCGCAACGCCGACATGAAGGTGCCAACAATTTACAAGCACATCATCAAATACGTCACGCCGGTCATCCTCATCGGAGTATTCCTCGGCAGCCTGCTGAGCAAGGACGGGATTCTGGACAAACTTGCTAACAAGGACATCCACGCCAAAATCGCCGCAGCCACTGATGCTGCCGAACGCGCCCAATTGGAGGACAAACTGATGTTTGTCAACGGCTCGCGCCTGCTGCTGTTGCTCGTTTTTGCCCTTATCGCTTACGCCGTTTATATTGCCCAACGCAAACGCGAACGTGAAGGCCGCGTGCCGGTTTTTAATAACGACTAAAAACACAAGAAAATGACCACATCCGCACTCATCATGTTTTTGGCGGCCAATGGCATTGTCATAGCCGTCGCCGCTTATTTTTTCATAAAAGTGTTGCGCACCGCTCCACCAGACGAATCGGAAAATAATGACAATTTCCCGAGAGGGGGTTGATGCCTGGTTTCAGGTTAGAGCGTGTTTAAATTTAACATTTCGGCGTCAGGCCGTCCAATTTTATCCTGCCCTGCGTTATTTTTTTTCGCCGTATTGCCCACATACGCCTGAAAAAAATGCCTTGGTCAGAATAAAATTGAATCGCCCTGCCATCCGAATGTTAAAATTAAACACGCTCTTAGTTCTATTTTGTCAAAATGACAAAACCAAGCGCGATTCCTTTATTCTAAACACGCTCTTAGAGGGTTCCTGGTTATTCTTTCATCGGTACTTATCACCAACCAGAAACTCTCTAAAACCGGAAGGTTTCTAACCGTTTTTTCGGTCGCGGCGGTCTTCGCGGCGGTCATGTTTATCTTCCTTGCGGTCGCGCTTGTCTTCTTTTTTGTCGCGCTTGTCTTCCTTTTTGTCGCGCACGTCTTCACGTGCATCGCGGCGGTCCTCCATTTTGTCGCGACGTCCGCCATCGTGTTTGGCATCACGCTTGTCCTCGCGTTTATCACGCTTGTCTTCGCGGCGATCGCGCCCGTCTTCGCGGCGGTCTCGTTTATTTTCCTTGCGGTCACGCACATCTTCGCGGCGGTCGCGCACGTCTTCCCGCTTGTCGGCAGTGGGGGTTTGTTGGGCTTGAGCGGTAGCAGTCAAAGCGAGAACAGCGATGATCAAAAACAGGTACTTTTTCATAGATAAAAAATTATGTGTTTGGATTGTGATGCACGCTTGGACGAAAACTCCGACGAGAGGTTTAGAGCGTGTTTAAAATTTAGTAGCCGGGCTGCAAGCGGCAAATTTTGCTTCATACCGCGTTAAAATTTTCGCTGTAGGTGCCCGGCTACGGCTGCAAATTATGCCTTGCCTGAAATAAAATTTGCTCCCTTTCGCCTCGGCACTAAATTTTAAACACGCTCTTACTCAATTGTTGAAAAAAAACGGTGTCAACCCGGCAGCGCCGCGTCCAGTTCGCGCATGGCTGCATCGGCCATTTCCCATGTCGGGCGCATGGCTTCGATACTGGCCTGGCCTGAAAAGACCGAGGTTTCGCAAGCTTGCCATACCCGCGCCAAAGCCTCCGACACGGGTTGGGGCACGCCGCGTTCAGCCAGTTTTTTCAGCATGACTTGCTCGGTCAGTTCCGCTGGCTCGCACCCCAGTTTGGTGGCCGCACGGTGTTGGACAGCCCGGAGTAATTCGTGGTAAAATGCTTTCGGATCTTGGCCCTGCCGGCTCTGCCGCTCCAGTTCCTGTAACCGGCTGCGCAACTGGCGCTGGTTGGTTTTGGGCTGCTGCTGCACTTGCGGCGCGGCGGCCTTTTTTTTCATCCTTCGGAAGAAAAACACGGTCGCTGTGGTTATCAGCCCGGCCACAAGGCCTCCGAATGCGAGGGTTGGGAACCAACGTATTGCTTGCTGCCAAAAGATATCCAGTCGGTTTGGCTCGGCCATTGTCGTTTGGATCGTATCCAATGGCGCTTGGTTTTTGCCGTAATTGGGGCCGCGAGTTATCGAGAGCGGGACAGGCTGCTCCGTGCGAAGTGTGCGGTACTGGTTGCTGTCGGGGTCGAATACAATCAGTTCTGGCGACAAGGTGTATGCGCCCGGCTCTTTGGGCAAAACAACGTACTCCAATTTACAGGCGTGCACATACTGCTCACCGGTTTCGTATTCTTCCTGCTCCAGTGCTTTTGGTTCAAAAACCTCCAGCCCGTCGGGTAGAGAAAAGCGCGGGTTGGCAAAACGGCGCGGGTCGCCGTTGCCTTCGATGCTCACGGTGAGGGTGAGCGCGTCGTCGGTGCTCAGGGTGGTTTTGTCTGCAACGACCGTCCAGGAGTAGGTGCCTACCCCGCCGGAGAAGTTGGCGGGAGCTGGCTCGGGCAACGGTTTCACATGGAGCGAAACCGGCGGGGTTTGCAACAACATTGGCACGGACCCCAGCAGCGCCCGCAGCCCTCCGCCCGAAGGTTCCACGCCGAGGCGCACATGCGCGGGGCCGATGGCGATCACGCCAGACTGCTGCGGGAAAAGCGCCATTTCATACAGGGTGCGCACCGCATATTTTTTTCGCTGTACGGTTTGGTACTCCACACGGGTATCGAAACGCCGGCGCTCCTGCGCGAAAACTCCTTCCGGCTGCGGCAGTTCCAGGATGTCGTACTCGGATACATTGACCTGTGTGTATAATTTTATCTGACAAATCACCTGCTGGCCTACCCAGGCCGTTTCCCGGTCCAGTTCGGTGCTGACGAACAGGCGGTCGTCCGTGCCGGGAGCACTTTTTTGGGGCTTGCCCGCTTTTTTAGCCTTTCCCACTCGCACCACAAGCGGCTGCGTGCGCAGGGTTTGGCTGCCCGTTTGGGCTACGGCAATACCGATAGTATAGGTGCCGGGGTCGCCCGCTTCCAACTGATACGCCCAGGATTGCTGTTGGTACGATTTCCCGTTGACGAAACCGGCGCTGCGTGTTTCCGAAGGCCCGCCAACGATGCGGAATCCTTTGAAATCCGGGGGCACAAACCGCTGAGCGGTGGCGTTTTTCAGTGAAAAAACCACTTCAAAACTGCTGCCATCGGCCACCTCCCGACTCGGCCCTTCGGCTTCAAACAGGATAGAGCCTTGCGCCGACAGCCCTGTGCTGCCTGTCAAAAAAAGAGAAACGAGTAGAAAAAATGCCCGCATCAGTTGGTACGCTTCGGTTTGTATTTTGCTTTTTCCAAAAACTGCTGCGAGTCCCGAGCGTTTAGCAGCGCCTGAACGGTCGTTTCCGGGTACCGCTCCAGATAGGCTTTCACGACTTGCCAGCCCACCCAGTTGCCGATCTCGCCGGGCGATTCCTGAAAAACAATGTCGGTACTCGGGCTGGGCATCACTATTTTCTGGTTTTTGTTGTTGAGCGGCTGGTGTAGCACTTCAAGTTCCAACAACCGTGCCCACACACCCTGTTCGTTGGCATAGCAGCCGTCGAGTTGCTCTTGGGTGTAGCCCATTTTCGTGCTTTCAGACACATTGGGCAGAAGCAAGTCCATGACGTGCAGCACCTTGCCATTGTTCACCATGTAATCCAGAATGTGCTCGCCCGGCGGCTGCCCGACGATGCGACTGGCAAGGGCCAGCGCCACCTTGACGGGCACATACTTGGGGTCGAACTGCTTCCGCAGGTACTGCGGGAAGTAGTCGGGGTTGTAACCGGAAAAATTTTCACCGAGGAACAAATCCAGTCCGATCATCACGGTGCTGTCGTTCACGGCATAGGCATCGCCCACAAACTCGGTAATGGCGGTCGTGAACTGCGGCAACGGGCGTTCGGGGAAATGGTAGCGGTAGTAGCGCAGCATTTGCTCCAAATCGGCGGTCAGGCGGGTCAAATCAGAGAAGGTAGCCTGGCAGGAGTCATTGAGCCGCCGCACTTGCGGGGCGGTAACAAACCCGATAATGGCCTCAAGGGGCGTTTCGTCCGGGTTGGTCTGGTCGTGGGCGATCTCATTGAGGAAAAACGGGAGGAAGTCCGGGTGCTTTTGGGCGAGTTGATCCAAGCCAGCCTGCAGGTTGGCGGTATCAAGTGCGAACATATCCTGATCAAATCGATGTATCTTGACTTGTACCGAAACATGCGACACATCCGGGATTTTTTTGGACGCATCACCGAGGCAAGCGGTTACAAAAACAAGTATCAACAACAAAATGCTGCGGGCGAAATTGGAAATAAACGGATTGGTCATAGGTCAACGAGAAAATTCTGCGATTTTAGCGCCGGGAAACGAGGACAGGGTGCGTTAGAGCGTGTTTGAAAATTAGTAGCCGGGCTGTGCAAGTCGCAAATTTTGCCTTGCTTGAAACAAAAATTGCTCGCTTTCGCCTCGGCACTAAATGTTAAATAGGCTCTTAATCCGCTGCTCATCCTTCTTTCGCGTCACCCTGATTTTTTAACACGCAAAAGAACTACACGTTATGCGAATAATTGCTTTGGCATTCGGCTTTTTATTGGCTTTTCAAACGACCATGCTCGCACAGGCCGGTACGCCTACCGGTGCAAGACAGGATAATTACAGACCCCGCAGCGGCGGCGTTCGCGGCGGTTTTCAGGTTGCGCCCACATGGTCATGGCTGCGCACCGAAGACAAACTCATCGAGGGGGTCGGTACCAACTGGGGCGTGAAGTTTGGCGCAGAATTGGAATTTCCGAACCTGAAAAAAACGGAAGGTGGCCTGGCGTTCGTCACCGGTATCGGCCTTGGTCTCAACCAGGGCGGTACCCTGCTCACTAACCACTCGCAGGGCAGTTATTGGCCCGAGACTGACCTGAGCACGCCCCTGCTGGATACACTCCCATTAGGCTCGCGCCTCACCTACCACCTGACGTACCTGGAAATCCCGCTCGGCGGCCGGCTCCGCTTCGACCCTATCGGTCGTTTGGGTGATCTGGACATCCGGCCCAATATTGATGGCGGCCTCGTGCTAGGGTTTCGCACCCGGGCCATCGGCGACATCCGTGGAACTGCGCCCGTTCAGGCAGAAGATGAGGTCATCATAAAGGAAACCGCGCCGCTGTCGTTGTCCTGGCAGCTCATTTTTTCCGTGGAATTCGAGCGTCCCAACGGCGGCTCAATGGTGGTTGGTATAGGCTACCAACAACAGTTTACCGACATGACCTCCGACAATGGCACCGTCATCGACCCGAAAACAAACGCCTGGCGGAAGGAGGACTCCCGGGGAACGTTCAGTATGCTGTCGCTCCGCTTAGCTTACTACCTTTGATCCGAGCCGTACGGCCCGATCAATAACCGCCCGACCGATGGCTTTTGAAAATCCTGATTTGCTTTTTTTGCTGTGGGCGGTGCCGCTTCAGGTGTTCCTCCTGAGGGTCTACTGGCGCTGGCGCCAACGCACGCTCAAACGCCTTGTAGCACCCGAACTGGCTCAACGCCTCTTGCTCGGATTTTCCGCGCAGCGGTTTTGGTTGAAAAACGCCCTTTTTGGCTTCGCTTTGGCGCTTTTAGTACTGGCCATTGCCAACCCGAGGCGTTTGGTCAAACAGGCCGCAGGTACCGGGCAGGGGGCGGACATCGTGTTTGCGCTCGATATTTCCCGCAGCATGCTGGCCCGCGATGCTACACCCAACCGCCTGGAACAGGCCAAACTGTTTGCCCAAAAACTCGTGCAAGCGCTGGAGGGCAACCGCATCGGCCTGCTCTTTTTCGCAGGCGATGCCTTCCCGCAGATGCCGCTCTCGACGGACTACGAAGCGCTGGCGGTTTTTTTGCAAAATGCAGGGCCGGAGTTTATTGCCAATCAGGGAACAGCCACAGGTTCGGCCATTGAACTGGCCAGCCGAATGTTTGAGTCCAATGCAGCGGCCGGGCGAGCGCTCGTGCTGCTCACCGATGGCGAAAATTTTGGAGAAAACGCCCTTGAACAAGTCCGTTCTGCCCGTAACGACGGCTTGTCACTGTACACGGTGGGCGTCGGGACCGCTGCTGGCGGTACCATTCCCCTACCCGGCGGCGGCCTCAAACGCGACGCAGCGGGCAAGGTGGTACGCACCCGACTTGATGCTGCCTTTTTGCGCGAAATGGCCCGAACGGGCGGCGGCGCCCTGTACCTCGCTAGTGATGCTTCAGCCGCCAAATCCCTTGTCGCGGATCTGGATCAGTTGCAAAAAACTGCCGTGCAAACAAAGGCAAAATCGGGATATGCCCTTTATTTTCAATGGCTGCTGCTGCCGTGCCTGTTGTTCCTCATGCTGGAGCAGGTGCTCTGGTGGCGGAAGGCCAAATGAATGTTGAATGATGAATAGCAAGATCGCGATTGCCTTGTTTTTGGTGGGTTGGGTGGCGGCCATGCCCGCCCAGTCGGTGCATACCGAGCGCCGCGCTGGCGATGTTTACTACGACAAAAAAAATTTTTCCGAGGCGGAAAACGCCTATGCGCAGGCCTTGGGCGACCCGGTAGCCCTGTACAACGCCGGCAATGCAGCCTACCAGCAGGGTAAATTCGATATAGCTGTGCAGCGGTACCAAATGGCGGGTGCCACGCCATCTGAGGTGCAGGCCGATGCGTTGTTCAATCTCGGCAACGTCTACCTGCAATCAGGCAAGTTTCGAGAGGCTATCACCTCCTACGAACGCAGCCTGCGCCAGGCACCTAACCGCGCCGACGCGAAGAAAAACCTGCAAATCGCCCGCAACAAACTACGCGAACAGCAGAAACCGCCGCCCCCACCGCCACAGCGGCAGCCCCCCCCCCCGCCGCCGCCGTCGGTCAACTATCAACTGGATCAGGCCCGGCAGCCACAGCAAAAACAAACGCCGTCGGGAACGATGACCGCAGCAGCAGCCCGGCAGTTGCTGGATGGCACCGTGGAGCAAGAGGAAATCAAAAATGCCCGGCGGTATCGGGCATTGCCACCCGAAGCGAATCCAGGGCGAGTGAAAAGAGATTGGTGAAACGCAATCAAAAAAATGATCCGAAAAAAGTATTTGGCTAAGTCAACTCATTGGCTACATTTGCCCAAGCCGGAATAAAAGTGCAAGATCATTTTTCACTACAAAACGAAACGTCATTCGCATGAATAACACATTGATCTCCTCCGCAATCACACTTGTTGTTGGCTTTTTGGCCAACAAGTTCCTTCCTGCCGGTTCGGCCACATGGGCTGTGCCGCTCATCAGCGCCGTCGCTGGCGTATTGCTCAAACAAAATCCGAAAGACGGCGCTACATCTGGTGCCATTGGTGGCGGTGTACTCGGTACCGTGGCCAGCCTGTTGGGTGATCCCAGTGTTGGCGGGATGCTGAGCGGCGTTTTGGGTGGTGATACGGCCAACGGTCTGCTTGGTTCCCTGCTCGGTGGCGGCGTACTGGGCGGTGCCGGAGGCGGCATCGGCGGTTTCCTCCAAGGCATGATCAATAAGTCAAAAGCATAGACTTATCCGTTCTACTTTGTCAAATTAAAAAACATCCCCGGTTTTGGGATTCAGAAAGAATCAGCCCGCTCTTTGGCGGGAATATTCGTAGCAAAACCGACAGTGATGTGGCCAGTGTTTTCTTTAAACGACTTGTCCCCCGTTGGCTTCCGGCTGTCAGCGGGGGATTTTTTTTCAAAAAAACGGGCGCATCAACTCCAGAATGTCTGTG
>JBJXEZ010000071.1:0-5946 GCA_046153695.1 Saprospiraceae bacterium | reverse complement strand
ACCGGTAGCCGAAATGGTGGCAGAACCGGTAGCCGAAATGGTGGCAGAACCGGTAGCCGAAATGGTGGCAGAACCGGTAGCCGAAATGGTAGCAGAACCGGTAGCCGAAATGGTAGCAGAACCGGTAGCCGAAATGGTAGCAGAACCAGTAGCAGAAATGGTAGCAGAACCGGTAGCCGAAATGGTGGTAGCCGAAATGCCTGAACTTGCCGACGATAGCTCGGCAGTTGAAGGCGCTTCGACCGAAAAGGCCGCTGTAAAACCCGAAGCCATGCCGGAAGAAGACGAAGATGAAGACATCGAGCTGCCTTTGGCCGAACCGGTCATCGCGGGCGGTGCCCACGACGACTTCAACTGGAACATGGACAAGCGCGGTGCCATCGCATACTCCGGAGCCGAACGCTCACAAATGCTGGCGCAGTACGACGCTACGCTGAGCCGCGTCACCGAAAACGAAATCATTCGGGGCCGCGTCAGTGCCATTACCAGCGGCGACGTGGTGCTGGACATCAACTACAAAAGCGACGGTCTCATCTCCCTCAACGAATTCCGCGACACACCCGACCTGCAAAAAGGCGACGAAGTGGAAGTGTATGTGGAAAGCCAGGAGGACAATCAGGGCCAGCTCGGGCTTTCCCGTAAAAAAGCCAAGATTCTCCGCGCTTGGGAAGGTATCGTAGACTCGTTCAAAAACGGCACGATCATCAGCGGTACGGTCATTAGCAAAACCAAAGGCGGCCTCATTGTGGACTGCAACGGATTGGAAACCTTCCTTCCCGGCTCGCAGATTGACATCAAACCCGTCATTGACTACGATCAGTATGTGGGCAAGATCATGGAGTTCAAAGTGGTCAAGATCAACGAGCAGATCAAAAATGCCGTGGTCAGCCACAAAGCACTCATCGAAAGCGATCTGGCCGAGCAACGCGAACACATCCTCGCCAGCCTCGAAAAAGGCCAGGTACTCGAGGGCATCGTCAAAAACATAACGGATTTTGGCGCATTCCTCGATCTCGGCGGTGTGGACGGCTTGCTGTATATCACCGACATCAGCTGGGGCCGTATCGGACACCCCAGCGAAGTGCTGCAGCTCAACCAGCGTATCAACGTGGCTGTACTCGACTTTGACGAGAACAAAAAACGCATCAGCCTCGGCCTCAAGCAGCTCACCCCGCACCCGTGGGAAGTGCTGCCGCAGGACGTGCTCGAAGGTGCCACCGTCAAAGGTCGCGTGGTCAATATCGAAGACTACGGCGCTTTCGTGGAGATCATGCCGGGCGTAGAAGGCCTCATCCACATCAGCGAGATCAGCTGGGGCAACCAAAGCGTCAACGCCAAAGAATACTTCACCATGGGTCAGGACGTGGAAGCCCGCGTGGTCACCATCGACCGCGGCGACCGCAAGATGTCCCTCTCCATCAAGCAACTCACGTCAGATCCGTGGGGCGATATCGAAACCCGATTCCCCACCGGAAGCCGCCACACCGGCACCGTGAAAAACATGACCAACTACGGTATCTTCGTTGAACTGAACGAGGGCGCAGGCGGCATGGTACACATCAGCGACCTGAGCTGGACGCGGCGCTATGCGCACCCCAGCGAGTTCACCAAAGTGGGCGTGCCTATTGACGTGATCGTGTTGGACATTGACAAAGACAAGCGCCAGATCAGCCTCGGCCACAAACAGATCGAGGACAACCCATGGGACGCATTCGAAGCCCTTTTCCCCGTTGGTTCTTACCACGATGCCACGGTGCTAAAGCGCGACGACAAGGGTGCCACATTCCAGTTGCCACACGGCCTGGAAGCCTTCGCCCCTGCCAAGCACATTCGCAAGGAAGATGGTCAGCTCGTGGAGCCCAGCGAAACGCTTACGATCAAGGTCATCGAGTTCAACAAGGAAGACCGTCGGATTCTAGTATCGCACACGCGCTACGTTGAAGATCTGAAGTACAAAGCCGAAACGGCCATGAAAGCAGAACGCAGCAAGCAGGACAGCGAGGCCAAGGCCGCCGTTGCCGACGTGCAAAAGAAAGTCGAAAAGGAAACCCTTGGCGATTTGGCTGCATTGGCCCAGTTGAAAGTACAATTCACGGAAGAAGAAGAAGCGAAATAGGCTTTTTCAACGATAGAACCTAACCGGGAGGCCGTCTCATAAGCATCAATGCTTTTGAGGCGGTCTTTTTTTTGATCCCCCCATGGCCAATTACCCGCTCAGCCTACAGGTGTAAAAACCAACAATGGGCAATAAAAAAAGCGCAAAACCACTGAAAACAAATTGCTTTTGTTTGCTTTGTGACGGAAACCAACCGTCCAACCGTCGCCGACCTCGCTGAAGTACTCGAAATCGCCGAAAGTGGCAGCATGGGGCTGTATCTGGTGGATTACCAAATCGGCATGGCGCGGCTGCTGCGGCTGGAGGGGCTGGACGAGGAAGCCGAAAAGTACAAGGCGGAAGCCTTGCGGGGATACAGGAGACGGGGTATTTTCGGCGGCTGGGGGAGGCGGAGGGGCTTTGATTTTTTTATGCGACCTGCGAGTAACCCTTTACCCCTCTTCACTTGCCAATGCACTTTTCGCCCTACATTTGGCCACCATGATCGCCTTTTTCGACAAAGCCCGCACCATCGCCCCGGCGAACTACAACCGGTGGCGCGTGCCCCCCGCCGCCCTGGCCATCCACCTGTGTATCGGGCAGATTTATGCCTACAGCGTGTTCAACAAACCACTGGCGCAACTTATCGGCATGGATCAGCCGGCGGAGGGCGACTGGTCGCTCATACAGATCGGGTATGTTTTTTCCATTGCCCTGTTTTGCCTCGGCACCTCGGCGGCGGTATTTGGCCGCTGGTTAGAGCGGGCCGGGCCGCGCAAGGCCATGTTTGTGTCGGCGCTGTGCTTTTCGGGCGGCTTTTTCCTGTCGGCCCTGGGTGTTTGGTGGCATCGGATCGAGTTGCTCTACCTCGGCAACGGCGTGCTGGGCGGCATCGGCCTGGGCCTGGGCTACATTTCGCCCGTCTCGACGCTCATCAAATGGTTCCCCGACCGGCCGGGTATGGCTACCGGCATGGCTATCATGGGCTTTGGCGGTGGCGCCCTTATAGCCGCTCCGTTGTCCATTTTTTTGATGGATGTATGTAAAACCCCCGGTTCGACCGGCGTGGCGGAAACGTTCGTGACCCTCGGCGCAGTGTACCTGATATGCATGCTGTTCAGTGTCTGGAGCATTCGCATCCCGCCGGAAGGCTGGCGCCCCAAGGGAACCCCTGCAGAAACCCCGCTCGTTTCGGCCAGCGTTGGCTTGAACGCCGACGAGGCCATCCGTACGCCCCAATTCTACTTGCTGTTCGCCGTGCTGATGCTCAACGTGACGGCGGGCATTGGCGTGCTGGGGCAGGCATCGGTCATGATCCAGGAAATGTTTTCAGAAAAAACGGTGGGCGCCCAGCGGGCCATCGGCGCGGCGGCGGCAGGCGGTTTTGTCGGCCTGCTGAGCCTGTTCAACATGGTGGGGCGGTTTTTTTGGTCGTCCTTGTCCGACAAGATCGGTCGCCGACGCACCTACGCCATTTTCTTTTTGCTGGGCGCCGCCCTGTACGTTCTGGTGCCGCAAACCGGTCGCATGGGCAATGTCGCTTTGTTCATGGTGGCCTTCTGCCTGATCATGAGCATGTACGGCGGCGGCTTCGCTACCATACCGGCCTATTTGCGCGATTTGTTCGGGGTGCGCGAGGTCGGCGCCATCCACGGGCGCTTGCTCCTGGCCTGGAGTGTGGCAGCCATACTGGGGCCGCAGTTGGTGAACAACATCCGCGCCTACCAGATCGAGACGCTGCACCTGCCTGCCGCTGAGGCGTATTCCATCACCATGTACCTGATGGCCGGGTTGCTGCTGGTCGGGTTTGTGTGCAATTGGCTGATTCGGCCGTTGGGGCGGTAGTGGGGGGCTCTGCTTACACGGATGTTTTTCAGTTTGCGCTGGAAAGAAATCGCGAAGACAAAAATGTACATCTATGCTCTGGCGGCTTGCTGCCCGGCAAGAAAATGCCCAACATACACTTAATGCCCCACCACGACCAATTGCCCGCCCAGCCGCTTTCCATCGGACAAAACCGCCAAAAAATAGGTCCCTCTGGCAAGTTTTCCTACCGGGAAATGTACCCGCTGCAAGCCCGGTAACAACTCGGCAACGGCTAACTGCGCCACCAGACGGCCCGACAAATCATACAGTTCCAGCACCGGCTCGGCGGGAACAGGCAAATCAACTTGTACCCACAGATCGCCACCAGCCGGGTTGGGGAAAACGGTCCATTGCTGTAGGTCTGCAGCCGATAACGGCCAAACGGCCGAAATTGGGTTGGCCTCCACAGCGCCGACAGAAGGCGGGTTGGCAAACAGTTTTTTCAAAAAATCAAGTTTGGGTTCGATCAGTACCAGACCTGCCCCGGCGGCAGGACTACCCGGCGGGATGGAAAAGTTGTCGGTAGCAGGGCTGGCAAATAAGGGGTCCGCTTGCAGGATTTGGTTGGTTTCCGCCACGGGTATATCCGGCCCGCCCCAGTTGGGGTTTTCAAAATTGTACCAAAGATTGTTGGAAAACGAAAACGATGCCGGGCGCGTGTTGGGGCCGATATTGGTGACGGTGGAAACGGCATTGCCCAGGAAAATTACGTTGTTTCGGAAAGCATTGTCGCCACATTCCAGAAACCGGTTGGGGTCCACCGTCTCTTGCAAAATGCGGGTGACCCATTTTTCGGGCCGGTAAATCGTGTTGTTGGCTACATCCACCTGCACAGCGCCCACAAAAGCGACAGGCGCAACCGACCCAATGATAATATTGGAAAACACCTGCACATGGGCAGCTTCGAAATGGGCAGTGTCGGGACGAAAAAATGCCAAACCGGTACTGCCACCGATATTCAGCGTGCGTTGCCCGCAATTTTTGAAAAAATTGCCCTCAATGCGGACGTGCTCACTCCCGCCTTTGCACTGGATGGCGTTCGACCCCATTTGCTCAAAACGGTTGCCCCGGATCACACCGTGGTGACAGCCCACCATGTCAACGCCGCTCCCGCCAGCCGAGCCGTTGCGGAATTCGCAGTCGCGCACTTCAAAATGGTCGAGGCCGGAAAGTTTTAGCAAGTCATTGTTGCCGCTGGCAGACATGTCCCGGAACACGCATTTTTCAAAAATAATATGGTGCGCAGGCGTGTCGTATGTTCCGCCGTCGTCGGTGTTTACGCCGTTGCCCGTCTGGTGCTGAAAAACCAGGCCGATGAGGTGCAGATAGGCTGGCTCGACAAACTGGATGGCATTCCCCCCGCCTTCAAAGACAACCATTTCACCCGGTGCGTTTTTGATCGTGATCCATGCATTGGCCGTGCCTTTCAGGTTGGTGATGGTCAGCCCGCCCGGATAGTTTCCAGCATGCAGGAGGAGGGTGTCGCCTGGCAAAGCGACAGCCGCGGCGGCAGTCAGGGTAGGGTAGGTTTGGCCGATGCCGATGTGACGGGTGACGGCGGGCAAACTCGCACAAAGGGCAAGCAGCAGGCTGGTAAAGGCGATTTTTTTCATAAAAAAGGCATTACGATTTGGGCAAACCAATCTTGCTGCGCAATTCCCCGACAGTCATTTCCAACAACGGCTCGTACTGAAAATTGTGGTACAGGTTGGTCCGGGTGCGCCAACCGCGTTTGAAGGCCCTAAAAACGGCTACTGGATACAGAATCAGCCCGACCGAGACGGCACCACTGTTCAGAAACCAGGCGACAAGCGAAGTCCGGCAGCCGGTCGCCAGTTCCCAGGCCCCGATTTCTGCCTCACCGCGCCAATTGGCCGGGTAACCCGTCAGTACATGATGAATGTCGTGAAACCGGGCTATACGCACCCGGCTTGGTATATTGGGCAGGTAGATCGGGTATTTACCGATGTACACAGCAAACCATT
>JBJXEZ010000061.1:0-2947 GCA_046153695.1 Saprospiraceae bacterium | reverse complement strand
ATATCATCCGGCTTTTCCACCCTGCCGATGTAAAAGCCACCACCCTGGGCGTTTTTGGGCAGGAACATTTCAGGTACCTGTGTTTTATTCACACTACTGGCCAACTGGGGCACTTTAGAGCAGGCGTGATTGAGCAATTTCATGATGTCCACCTTGTGGTCGGTGGCGCCGCCACCCTCAACGCGCATTCCGTCAAGCAGACTATAGGTCAGCAGCCCCTGACCGTATTTAGGGGCTTCGAAACTCTCTTTGTTGCCGGCGGCTCCGGCAAGAATAAAGGTTCCGGTCACATTTTTCATCTCATCGGTCACGCGGATTTGGGCCGAAGTCATGCCCTTCCCGCCAAATTGTTGGCCCAACGTGGCGGCATTGCAGGCATCGAGGATGAGCGCCTGTTTGGCAGCATGGTTATCTGTAAGCCATTGGATGATCTCGTCCGATGAGACAGTGTTTTGAGCCAGCATCTTTGGGTTCTCCAATTCGGACCATGCCGTGCTCCCTTTAGCCAGGTAGTGGAATTTGCTTTTTTCGGCAGTGCCGATCGTTTTACCATGGCCGGAAAAAAAGGCTATGAACACGTCGTTCGGTTTCGCCTTATTAAACTCCTCAAAGGCGGCTTTAATATTGGCTTTTGTGGCCAATTGTGCCGGATTGGTGCTTGACGAGGTAAGGAGCCTAAGGTGGACGCGTTCGTTGAACAGGCCTTTACCGGCTACTTGCAAAGCGTCATAGAACCGTTGGGCATCCACATCGGGGAAGTTGAGTTTTAGTTCGGTATCGGCATACGAATTGCCTACAATGATGGCATACAGTTTCGGATCCTCTTCGTTCAGGTTTTGCGGGTCATTCTGATTATTGTCGCCCTGTCCTCTGCCGATTGCCCCCGGTGCGTACTTGATCTCCAGCATTGGGCTGCTGAGCCACCCATCGCAGGTGGCTTGGAGGCCGATCACGCAGGTGTCCAGACCGACGTAGTACTCGTAGAATTTACTCAGGTCAAAACTCAGGCTGGTTTTTTTGCCCGGGTTGATATCATCAACCTTTTTCTTGCCGTTGACGTACACGCTGAGTTTGCCCACTCCGCAAGCCCCCTGTGGGGTCAGGTTTATTGTCAGTTGATATTTTTCGATAGTGGCCTGGATGTCCGGATACAGGCTGACGTTGGTCAATGCTGGTGGTTTAAGCCGTTCTTCTTTCGAAAAACCCATCACTTTGGCCAGTAAGTGCGGGTCCCAGTAGCGGGCCTTCAGTTGCTCCAGCGGTACGACTTCCAAACCGACCATGAAGTACAACTGCTCCATGGCGCCTGGCGAGGCATCGAAAAGCCCTTCGGGGGTGATTACCAACCAGTCTTCCTCGCCCACGGCCATCAGGCTCACGATCTCTTTACCGGTTTTGGTATCCCAAATTTTTGCAGTGTTGTCGCTACTGCCTGTGATGAGGTAATCGCCCAATGGCGAGTATGCAACGGAGCGAATGGCGCTGTAATGGGCATCATATTCGCGTATTAGTTTGCCTTTCAGGTCAAACTCGATAGCCATGTTGTCGGAGCAGCCTACCACAATCTTGCGGCTATCGAACGAAAACGCCATGCAGATAGCACGGGCACCATTTACGGGATGAGATATATGAAATATTTCATCCCCGGTTTCAAAGTCGAACAGGCTCAGGCCGTGCTCTTTTCCCTCGTTGGTGGCCACATATTTGCCATCGGGTGAGATGATAGCCAGGTTGCAGGTAGTGCCGTAGGAGCGCACGACTTCAAAATTGTCAACACGACGCAAGGTGGCCGGGAAGCCGTTGCCGTCGCGGGGTTGTTTCATATTGCTATCAAAAATGCTCCGGACAGACGGCACCCAATCTCGAGACAGGGCTGTGAGGATGTACTTGCCATCGTCGGAAAACTCGAGACTGGTGGCATAGTTGGAGGGTAAACGCTTGTTCCATTCCACGATCAAAGCCACTTCTTCGCTATTCTCGTCCCCGGTCCATAGTTGCACGCCCCCGTAGTTGTCGCTCATGGCAAAATAGTCTCCCCCCCAGGCCAATGCGACAATGGATTTGGGGCCGGGTTTTTTGACCGCATATTCGTTGTACGTATACAGGTCGTACATGTACAACGAGTCGCCTGCGTGCCCGGCCAGCAACACAGGGTCGTAGGGGTAAAATGCTGCGGGAGCGTTGTTGGTACCTTCGTATGGCAAGCCCTTTGGGTTAAAGGTGACCGGAGTAGCATCGCCGTGTACCACGTCCCAAACACGCAGGTGGCGGCTCTCACCACCAGTGACAATAAAAAGCGAATCGGGCGAAAAAGGAGAAAAGCCCACGCTGGTCACCGGGGAGGATTCATTCGTGAAAGTGTAGATTTCTTCTCCATCAAGGGAATACTCAATAGCGCCTTTTTCCAATGGTGCTATCACAAAGGAGGTATCGTTTGGAAAAAAAAGAATTTCGTTAGCAAAATAGGTTTCGATGCTGTTCAACGGATTGCCATCAATCGACCACATCCTGGTTGTTTTTTCGTTGGGGCCAGCAGTGGCGATGATCTCGCCATCCGAGGAAATAGCGATGCTGCGGACGAGGGTGTTGTGGGGGCCTAATGTGCTGTGTAAGGAGCCGTCAGCCAAGTCCCAAACGACGGCCAATTTGTCGTGCCCGCCTGAAACAAGGTAGCGCTCGTCGGGCGTAAATTCAATGGTTTCGGCGGGATTGCCGCCGTGGCCATTAAGTGTGTACAGCAAACTGCCGTCGCTGCGATATACGCGAACCATGCCCTTGTTGTCGCACGACGCGATGTATTTGCCGGTCTTGGACACCTCTACTTCCATGATGGAAGCCTGTCCACCCGCAAAACTGCGGGTGCGTTTGCCCTTCAGGTTGAAAAAAGCCAGTTCACCAGAGCAGTTTCCTGCCAGAAAAGCCTTGCCATCGTGCGAAAAGCATACGT
>JBJXEZ010000058.1:0-9544 GCA_046153695.1 Saprospiraceae bacterium | reverse complement strand
TTGGATTTGGCAGTTGTTTTTGCCTCGGCGGGTTTTTTAGCGGCGATGTTAGCCGACCTGGCCGCGCGGGCTTTGGCCATGACTTCAGCGCGGGTCAGTTTGGGTTTGTTCGGATCGGTAGGTGCGGCTTTTGTTTTTTTGGCAGCCTTGGGTTTGGCAGTTGTTTTCGCTCCGGCAGGTTTTTGAGCAGCGATAGTAGCCGATCTGGCTGCGCGTGCCTTTGCGAGTATTTCGGCGCGGGTGAGTTTGGGTTTGTTCGGATCGGCGGGTGCGGCTTTGGTTTTTTTGGCAGCCTTGGCTTTGGCGGCTGGCTTGGCATCCGTAGATTTTGTCTGCGGTGCTATAACATTTTTGGGCCGGCCACGGCGTATGAGCACGGGCTCTTTTTCCGAAATTGACTGCCCTTGCGTAGCGAGTGCGATGTGGGCCAAATGGTGTTTGCAATGCCATGCGTAAAGTGCTATAGCCTCGGGGAGCATCACAATATTTTGCCGGACAGGGTGGTAATACCCGCGCTCCAGGTCGTCATCGGACAACGATTCCAGAAATTTGATCCAACGCTTATGCAGAGCGCTTAACAGTTGTATAGAGGCTTTTACCGAGCTCAGTTTTCCGTCCACGGTTTCGGCCCACAAGGCTTCTTCGTAGGGTTTGATAATTGGTGTGGGTTCGGTAATTGTCAATTTCATGCGGATGTATGCGTTCATGTGCGAGTCCGCTAAATGGTGAACGACTTGGCGTACAGTCCAACCGCCTGGGCGATAGACTTTTTCCAACATGCTGCTGGACAATTTTTTGATAGATTTTTTCAGGTTTTTGGGAAAACGGGCGATGGTTTTTATGTTATGGCGTGTATCAGCCAATGAATAGGATTTCCCATATTCAAATTGTCCGATCGGGTAGCGCAATTTATCCAAGTTTTTCATGCTGTCAGTAATAATGAATAATTATGGTGCTTGTAGAAATTGAAAAAATATAGAATCGAAATAATTAGCGAGTTATTGCCTTACTTGATCTTTCCATCGCCACAACAATCTGCTGGCAGTGGATCGGTACGGTTGCCATGGTTCGGAAAGTTCGAGCATGTTGCGAAGGAGTTCTTTTTTTGAACTTGTCAAGCCAAACAATTTTATCATGGCATGTTGAATACCAAGGTCATCTATCGGAAAAACATTTGGGCGATCGAGCGTAAATATCAGGATCATCTCTACGGTCCATTTGCCAACGCCTTTTATCCGAGTAAGCCGGTCGATGATATCGCTATCCGACACGTTGGACCAACTGGTATTGACGAGGTTGTTTTCAAGCGAAAATGAGGCAACGTTTTTTAGATAACCTGCTTTTTGGTTGGATAATCCGGCGGCACGCAAGCGTTCGGATTCTATGGCAAGCAATTGCTCCGGCATTGGGTAGCTGTTGGGAAATAAGGCACAGAACCTGCCGAAAATAGTAGCCGCAGCCTTAACACTTAGCTGTTGGGAGACAATGGAATCCAACAAATCGAAATAGACATTCCCCGTCGGTTGCAGCGGTTCAATCCGTGTCTGCTGAATGACTGGCGCAAACCGGTTGTCTTTGCTCAGGTGAGAAATTGCTGCTTCAAAATCCATTACTGCCGCAAATGTATAAGAGATGATATGGTAAAGCCGAATTTTTGAATCATTTTTTCAAGTTGTTTCGCAGGCTACTGAAATGTGATAATATTGCCCCGTCTTTTTCAACCAATCGCAATTATGGGATTTCAAAAAGTGACTACCGCAGATAACCAGCCCGATATGCTCGGTTTTGTACGCCATTTGTTGGACGACGTGCAGGCGTTCGAGTACATGCTGGACAATGATTGGTTCGAGAGCGATATCACGCGCATCGGTGCCGAGCAAGAAATGTGCCTTGTTCACAACAAAACCTTCAAGCCAGCCAATATCAACCTGGATGTGCTGGCCAAACTGACCGATGCCCCGTGGTGCGTCACAGAACTGGCCAAGTTTAACCTGGAAACCAACCTGTCGCCACGGGAATTTGTCGGAACCTGCCTCAGCGAGATGGAAGCCGAAAACCTGGACTACATGGCGAAAATCCAAAAGGTGCTGGACGGTTTCGATGCGTCCATTGTACTGTGCGGCATTCTGCCCACCTTGCGAAAGCACGACCTGGATATGAAAAACCTCACCCCCGTGGACCGCTACTATGCGCTGATGGCGGCCATACAAAAAAACCTGTTGGGCACCTCGTTCGAACTGCGCGTGGAGGGTGTGGACGAACTGTTGGTCAAGCATGATTCGCCGCTTTTGGAGGCTTGCAACACCAGTTTTCAAGTTCACTTGCAGGTAGCGCCCAACGATTTTGTCAAAATGTACAACATTGCCCAGACGCTGGCTGGCCCGATGGTCGCCATCGCCGCCAACTCGCCCCTAGTTTTCGGGCGCCGGCTGTGGGCCGAAACGCGTATCGCGCTGTTCCAGCAAAGCCTCGACACCCGCACCACATCGGACCACATGCGCGAGCGGCTCCCGAGGGTCAATTTCGGCTCTGGCTGGCTGAGGGGCGATATCACGCAGATTTACAAAGAAGACATCAGTCGCTTCCGAGTACTGCTGGCCGGAAAAATCGATGAAGATTCGTACCAAATGGTGAGCGCTGGGAAAGTGCCAAAATTGCGTGCTCTTCAAATCCACAATTCCACTGTTTACCGTTGGAACCGCCCCTGTTACGGCATTTCGCCCAACGGAAAACCACACCTGCGTATTGAAAACCGCGTTATGCCTGCTGGCCCCACCGCCGTGGATGCCCAGGCAAACGCCGCTTTCTGGTTGGGGACTATGATCGGCATGAGCCAGCACCACAACGACATCACCAAGCAACTGGACTTCGATGACGTGCGCGACAATTTCATCAAGGCTGCCAAGTTTGGCATTGATAGTACCTTCAACTGGTTGGGCGACAAAAAAGTGCATGCCCCCGAACTGATCCTGAACGAGCTCATCCCTCTGGCAAAAGAAGGCCTGAAAATTCGCAAAGTGAGCAGCGCCGACATCACCAAATATCTCGACATCATCGAGGCGCGGGCCAGGGAGCACAAAACCGGTGCGCGCTGGGCCTTGCGCTCGTTCACGGCGCTCCGAAACGAAGTAACCAACGACGAGGCTGTTTCTTGTCTGACCGCTGTTATGATTAAAAATCAAAAACAAAACATGCCCGTACACACCTGGAAAGACACAACTACCTCCGACCTGGACGACTGGCACCCCTCCAAGTTGAAGGTTGAGGAATTCATGGCTACCGACTTGTTCACCGTTCAGCGGGAAGACCTGATCGAGCTCGTGGCAGAGATCATGAACTGGCGCCGCATCCGCTATATGCCCGTGGAAAATCCGAAAGGTGAGTTAGTCGGGTTGGTTTCCTCGCGCATGCTGCTTCGCCATTTTGCCCGCGTGAACAAATTAGAGTCCGGCGAACTGGCCGCAGTCAAGGATTTGATGATCGAAAAACCTATCACGGTAAACCCGGATACCACCATCATGGAGGCTATGAAAATGATGCAGGACAACAAAATCGGCTGCCTGCCAGTGGTCAAAGACAAAGAACTGGTCGGCATCATTACCGAGATGGACTTCCTGCGCATCACCTCGCGCCTGATGGAACGGGTGGAAAAAGAGGTGAAGTAAATGGCCAAGAGCGTGTTTAAATTTCAGTCGCCGCTTGTAGACCGGCGACTGAAATTTAAACACGCTCTTAGACCCGACAAGCCTCGCGCAACCAGGCTTTTTCCTCCGCGGTCAGGTACCGGCTCAATTTTTTGACGACCTGCTTGTTGTATGCCCGCAGCCAGTCCAGTTCTCCTTTGGTCAGGAGTGCTTTTTTTACCAAATTGGTGAAAATTGGCGCGATCGTGAGCGTTTCAAAAGCCAAAAATTCCGCGAACTCGGTCTTTTCGCCCTCCACGCACAGCACGAGGTTTTCGATTCGAATGCCGTGTTTGCCGGGACGGTAAATTCCCGGCTCTACAGAGGTGATCATACCCGGCAGCATGGAGGCGTCCAGCACGGATGTAGCCCCGATGGTAGGACTAATGCTCTGCGGGCCTTCGTGAACGTTCAGGTAGTAGCCCACACCGTGGCCGGTGCCGTGGCCAAAATTGATGCCGCGTTCCCATTGCGGAAGGCGGGCCAAAATATCCATCTGGTATCCCCGCGTGCCGCGTGGAAAACGCAATTGTGATACGGCGATGAGGCCCTTGAGCACCAGCGTGTAGTCGGTCATCTGCTCGTCGGTAACAGGGCCTAGCGACATAACACGGGTAGTATCGGTGGTTCCGGTGCGGTATTGCCCGCCGGAGTCAAGTAAGTACAGGCCTTCGGGCTTTAGTTCGACGTTACTTTCTTCCGTGGCGCTGTAATGCGGCAGCGCTGCGTGCGCCCCGTAAGCGGAGATGGTTCCAAAACTTTCGCCGACACAGTTCGGCTGCTCCAGCCGCAGGGCGTGCAATTTGGTCGAAGCACTTATTTCCGTGATCGTGACCTTGCCTATGTTTTGCGTCAGCCAGTAAAAAAACCTGGTGAGTGCCACACCATCGCGGATCATAGTCTGTCGGGTGTGCGCCGCCTCGGCGGGCGTTTTGCAGGCTTTGAGCCAGGTTGTGATATTCACCTCGTCGAACACTTTGGCCGCCGGAGGGAGTGCTCCGGGCAGGTTTTGGCTCACCCGTTTGGGGTCGAGCAAAACGGCAGTTCCGGCAGGCAGTTTTCCGAGGTGTGCGGTGATGGTATCGTAGGGAAAAACCCGGACACCGTCGCGTGCCAGTTTGCGGCGCAGGTTTACCGGCATTTTCTCGGGAGCGACAAACAGCGCGGCATCCGCCAGGCCAATCACGGCGTGCGCTACGAACAAGGGGTTGTACGGCACATCAGAACCGCGCAGGTTGAACGCCCAGGCGATGTCATCTAGGCTGGAAATTACAGTGTGCGTAGCCTTTTTTTCCACCAGCCGTTCGCGGATGCGGGCGAGTTTTTGCGGTCGCGTGGCTCCCGAAAACTTGACATCATGCTCAAAGACCTGGCTGTTGGGCAGGGCAGGCCGGTCGGTCCAGAGTGGGGTGACCAGGTCGGCATTCGGGTCGAGCCGGATACCTCTTGGGCGCAGGCCTGCTTCCATATGTTGGTACCAGGTGCGCGACATCAGGTTGCCGTCAAGGCCCATCACGGCGCCTTCGGGTAAATTGCCAGTCAGCCATCCGACGAATTCGGTGGTGTGTGGCACCACGAGTTTGACCAATTCAATACCGCTTCCGGCCAGTTGTTGTTCTGCTTGCAAGAAATAGCGGCTGTCGGTCCACAGGCCGGCAAAAGCCGGTGTGATCACCAGCGTACCAGCCGAACCTGTGAAGCCACTTGCCCAATACAGGGTTTTCCAATGGGCTGGCAGGTACTCGCTCATGTGCGGGTCTGTGGCGGGAATGACGTAAGCGGCCAGTCCTCTTTCGGCCATCAGGCGGCGCATGGCCGCGATTTTTTGTGCTGACATTGTTCGGATTGATTCAATTATCTAAGCAATCGAGCGGCGAGTTTCCGGGCCTCTTGGCGCGGGCTTTTCCACCACTGAACGGCGGGTGTAGGCACGCATTCCACTTGCTGTTTGGCAAAATACCGCTTTACATTTTCCTCCCATTCGTAGGATGTAACGGCACTCGGCGACAGTACGCCGTCGTAGGCCAACAGGCTACGGTGCTCGCCGCTGTTGACTAATGTAGGCACCACAACGCCCTCAACCAGCGCGTTTTGGCGTAGTTGGCCTGCTACGAAATACGGCTGAAGGGCGTGCTCCACCTCTTGCATAAACGTGGTAGCAGAATACGACGCGTCGGGATAGTCCAACAGTGCACGCATGTGCTCCAGTTGTTCTTCAGCGGCGACACGATCGCCTCGCTGCATACTTTCGCCAAACGTAACAAGGTGCGACAGGACACAAGTGCCGATGAAGTTCTTGTTGGAAGCCAACACCGTGTGCAACCCCGGGGGGATGGAGTGTGCGATATAAATGCGCTGGGTTGCCCGCGTGAGTGCTACGTGCAATTGATTGAATCCCAACTGGCTGTTCCAAAAATGGAGGTGGTTGGTCAGGGTGCCTTGCGTGTCCACCAGGCCGTGGGCGATGGATAGCAGCAGGATGTCCACATGCTGGCCCTGCAATTCGGCAAACTGGTAAACACCCATGCCGTTGAGGTGTAGCTGCTGGATTTTCTCGTGGCCGGCAGTCTTGCGCTGGCGAATTTTAAGCAAATGCCCGGCGATGAGGTCGCGTTGCTCAACGGTGGCACAGGCTATGCCCACGATCGGGTAGGTTTTGGCAGGTGTTTGCTCAATGAGGTTTAGCCAATCCATGATTTGTCGGGCCTCGGCCTCGTTGGTTCCGGTGGTTTCGTCGTAGTGGCCTTCTACGTTTGTCACCATCGTCACATCGCTGGCCGAGCGGCCTGATGGCAGGCGTTTGAACGGCGTTCCGAAGGCGACCTGGTTGAAACGCAACCACTCCTCGGTGGTGTCCTGGTGTTGGTATTCCAGTGCGTGGTGGTGCCCGCCGAGGGTTTTGGAAAATTCCAAAAGGTCGTCTTCAGCGGCGGGTGTCATATCCTGCTTGGCATCGCCGAAAACGACGAGGCTCTTGGCCATGCCGAACAGGTGGTAGCATTCCTGCTTGGGGATGTTGTGCGCCTCGTCCACGATCACCAAATCGTACACCATGTTTGAGGCCTGTACCACGTCGAGCGCCACATGTGGTGTCACGAGCAAGGCTGGCAGGGTTTCTGTGAGCGGCTCGATGTGGTTTTTGAACAACTCTTCCGCTTTCATGCCCTGCATCAGGTTGCGGTTGTTTTTCCCAAACCAGGTTTTGAAGGCGTTCGGGTCGTTGGACTTAAGCGTTTTCAGCGCTGCATTTTTTCGGTTTTGCCACAGAGCGCTGATCTGGTTGGGCAAGAGCCGGGCCAGTTCGTCGGAGGAAGTGAGGTAGGCACCCAGAGTTTCCTCGTCCCATTGCAGGCCGGGCGTGTAGGTGTTTTGGAGAAAATGATGCAGGTACCAGCTGTCGAAAGCCGCTGTCCAGTTGCGCGGTTTGATCTTGCAAAGCGCACGCACCACTTGCTGTTCCTGCGACGAAAGCCGGAGCCAATGGCGCTGCCAGATGTAAAAATCCTGAAAATCGCGGAGGTAAAACTGGGTGTCTTCCAGGCGGGCGATCACGTCTTCCAAATACTCCTGGCGCTTTGGGATGGTCAGCATTTCGTGCTTGAGCACGTCACCGTACAAACCCACGGCATTGAACTCCTCCAGGAACACATCCATGGCGTATTCCAGGTCTTTGATCTGTTCCCGGAAATCGAGCTCGGCGTGGATACTTTTAGCGTTGAGGCGGCGCACATCCTCGCGCACGATGCCGGGCACGCGACGCCGCCAACCGGAAAGAGCCTCTTCAAAACCGGTGGCCTGGTCGGCTATTTTTTTGATGTTCCGCACGTCAAAGGACTGCGGGAAATCGAAGTCGAAATATTTGTGCTGGTTGTACACACGCCGCAGTGTCTCGTAGCCTTCGCCGAGTTTCTGTTTGGCCTCGGCAATATGCTTGTACCGATCGGAAAACACCCCGTAGAGTTTTTCCGTCGTGGAAGCGGGTTTTTCAAAATCGGGGCCAAAGCGCTGTACACCGTCTTCGACGGCATCACGAAGGTGCTTGTTCAGGCTGGCCAGTTCAGTAAAATGTTGCTCGTAATGCTCAAGCAAGGCTTCAGCATAGTCGTTGGTTTTGGCAATATAGCGGTGGTGGATGGCTGTGGCTTTGGTGAGCAGGGCTTTCACCTGCGATTCTGTCCAGGCCAGCCCGTCGCTGCTGGAGTGATCGAGGAAAACGGCGTTGTTCAGTCCGCCGAGCGGGTGTTGGAGTGTGGGGAAACGGCGGAAGAGGGGTTCGCTGTCGAAAATAGCGGCCACAATACCATCGTATTCGTCTTTGTTGAAAAGGAAATCAGCCGGATTCAGTTGTGTTAGCAGCAGTTCTTTGCCCTCCGTGCGGTTGGCTTTTAGAAACAGACCCACGGTTTCGGTGAAATTGTGCTTGCCAAAAATGGGCTGATGCAGGGCTTCCCATGCTCCATCCAATTTACGTTGCTCGCGCAAAAGCCTGTTCAACACAGTTTTGTACTCCTCGGAATCAAATGCGGCCTTGGATTTGTTCTCGGCGGCCATGCGCAACATATCAGCCAGCATCAGCTGGTCGCTCCCGGTATCGCGCAGCACAAATGAGGTATCGCCGAAACCTTTTTCGATCAAAAATTTTTGCGCCCGCCGTAGTGCGTTGATACTTTTGGACACGACGAGGCATTTTTTTCCATTAGACAATGCGTTGATTGCCAATGCGGAAACCAGATAGGTCTTTCCAGTTCCGGAGGCGCCTTCCACTACGGTTAAGGAGTTGCGTTGGGCGGCCTGCAAAACGGCACGCTGGGAGGGGTCGAGGGGCAAAAGGGGGAATCCGTGCTGCCATTCGAGCCCGTTGGGCTTATCGGGTGCTACGTTTGGTGCGAGCGTGACCGTGGTTCGGGGTAGGGTAGGGAAGATGCCGACGGTTGCCGACCAACGCAATTGTCCCTCTGCCTGTACATGGGCCAGTTCGTCCTTGTCGGGGCATGGTTGCACGCTGAAGGCGAGCCCTTCTTCGGTCAGGTTGAGCGCCATGCGCACGCCGTCGGCCAGTTCGGCCAGAGCTTGGGTGCTGATAAACCCGCTGTCTGCCAGAGCAGCAGCACGCTTGGCGAAGTGCGTGCCATGCAGTGTATCGATCAGGTGAAAAAGCGGGTAGTTAGGGAGGATGAACTGCGCGTCGGTACGCTGCACGAGCCAGTTGTCGGGGTGCTGCTGGTGTGGTTCCAGCGCGAGTTGCCAGATGAAAAGGGGAGCGCTCAGGTCGTAACCGCCCTTGTTGGCCAATATCAGGGGATAGCCGATACCAAGGTTGCGGGTGCCGAACACCTTTTCGCGGTTGCGCGACTCGAAAAAAAAGTGGTTGAGCCACACGGATGCCGGGTGGGTCGCTTCAGCGGCCAGTTCGAAACGCGGTTTTGCCAATAGCTCGCGTACGCACCGGATAGCAATGTCGCCATCGTTGATGGCGAAGAGGTCGGCACGATCGAGACTGTTGGGGAGGTTCTTGAGCCAAGTGCGGGCCTCGGAGCTGTACGCGGGCGGCTCAGGTACACTACTGGCTGTTTTTTCAGCGATGACTGGATCGGCGGCGGGTTTGGCGATATTATTTTCCATGTGTTTCGGACTGATTGTGCTCACGGTCGGGGGGGCTGCAAAGATAGCCGCACAAATGAATGGAATTTGTTGGAATTTTTTTGGAACTGAATCCTACCTTTGCAGCCGGCGCCGGGCGACCAGCTCCTGCAAAACTCCTCCAGGGCGGAAACGCAGCAAGGGTATGTGGTTGAGCGGTGTGTTCGGCGCTTTTTTTTCTTCGGACGGGCGGATTGCGGCAGGGGGTGCACGAAAAAATT
>JBJXEZ010000057.1:0-6348 GCA_046153695.1 Saprospiraceae bacterium | reverse complement strand
CAGCGTACCCGCCGTAGGCACGCCCACCGCCACCGACGGCTGCGCGGGTGCCGTTAACATTACATACGATGGCCAGGCGGTTGTCTCCGGCGCTTGCATGGATGCCTACACCATCACCCGCACCTGGACGGCCACCGATGCCTGCGGCAACACCAAAACCGCCACCCAGCGCATCACGGTGATTGACACTCAGAAGCCCAACTTCACCAGCACACCGGCCAACGTCACCGTGCAGTGCGATGCCGTACCGGCCGCTGCCACACTCACTGCCACCGACAACTGTGACCCCGTTGTAGCCATCACCTACAACGGCGAAACCCGCACGAACGGAACTTGTGCAAACGCCTACTCCTTGACCCGCCGCTGGACCGCCGCCGACAACTGTAACAACACGCGCAGCATTTCGCAGCGCATCACGGTGGTGGACAACGGCAAACCGACATTCTCGACGTTCCCAGCCAACGCCACCATTTCCTGTACGGACCCGATACCCGCCGTCGGCTTACCCACCGCCACCGATGGCTGCGGCTCGGCTACCGTGACCTACCTTGGCCAGAGCACCGTCAGCGGCACCTGCCCGACCAGTTATCAGATCCGCCGCACTTGGCGTGCAACCGATGCCTGCGGCAACAGTACTGCGGCAACGCAAACGATCCAGGTGTTGGACACCGGTGTACCGACATTTACCTCCGTTCCCGGCCCGCTCACCATCGAATGCACCGAACCGATCCCGCCGCTCGTCAACCCGACAGCCACGGATGCCTGCGGCGGCTATGCATTCGTGACCTTCCTCGGCCAGGTGGCCAGCGGCAGCGGCTGCTCGGCAGACTACACCATCACCCGCACCTGGCAGGCATCGGATTTGTGCGGAAACTCGACCTCAACGGTGCAGGTGATCACCGTGCTGGGCACGAGTTATGGCCCGCAGGAAACGGAAAGCCGGACGGACGAACTCAAAACTCAAAACCCAACACTCAAAACTGTCAGCCTGCAACCCAACCCCACGAGCGACAAGATTTGGATTGATTTGTCGGATTTTGCCGGTGAGGCGGTGACTGTTTCGATTGTGAGCGACCTGGGCCAATTGGTTTGGGAGCAGAAAATACCCGCTGTGGACGAACGGAAACTGTTGGTCAGCCTGCGCCATGCGGGCGCTGCGGCGGGGGTTTACACCCTGAGTGTGCACGGCAAGCAAGCAGTGGCTGCCGAGCGGGTGGTGTTGGTGGAGTGAAAAAAGTACGACAGGCCTTAGTTCAAACAAACGGGATGGATCACGCTATTGGCGATCCATCCCGTTATAATTATTTTTTCACCAAAATGCCGCAGTTTGGTGAATATTTTCGACAATTCATTTACAACCAGTTCTATACAAATTGTACATTCAGCCTTCATTTTCACACTTTAATTGGATACCAATGCGCTTGCTTTTGTTTACCTGTTTCGGGCTGCTTGCGGGCACCCTTTTTTCCCAAAATGCGAACGTCACGTTCCAGTCCAAAACCACCTATACGGGGCAAACCCTGGCCAACATCTGGGGCTACGCTGCCGGCGGCAAGGAATACGCCCTGGTAGGCGCTAAGAATGGTCTGATCGTCACCGACGTGACTAACCCCGCCGCCCCGGTGCAGATTGTACAAATTTCCGGGCCGACCAGCCAGTGGCGCGAGATCAAAACGTACCAACATTACGCATACGTGGCTACCGAGGGCGGCGGCGGGCTTCAGATCGTCGACCTGTCGCCCCTGCCGAGTCCCAGCCTGCCCGTATATACGTACACCGGAGGCGGCACTACACCGGTTGCGCTGAACACCATCCACGCCTTGCATGTGGATGAGGCGACAGGCTTTTTATACTTATACGGTTCTAATCTGGTGGGCGGTCGCGCCTGCGTGTTCGACCTGAATCCCAACCCGACAGCGCCGGTGTACAAAGGTTACTACAATCCCGTCGGCTATGCCCACGACGGCTATGTGAACAACGACACGATGTTCGCTGCGCATATCAACGCCGGACAAGTGTCGATCGTCGACATGACCAACAAAACCGGCGCGAACAACCAGATCGGCGTCAGTCTGGCCGCGCCGATTGTAACACCCCTTGCTTTTTCGCACAATAGCTGGCGCTGGGGCAATACGCTCTTTACCACCGATGAAAAAGCCAATTCGACGCTTGCGGCCTACGACATTAGTGATTTGGGGAATATCACCCTGCTCGACCAGATCCAGAGCAACCCCGGCACTAACTCTATTGTACACAACACGTACATCCGCGATGCCTACGCCATTACCTCCTGGTATGTCGACGGTTTTACGATTGTGGATGTGAGCCGTCCGGACAACCTGGTGCAGGTGGGCAATTACGACACCTATACAAACACCGGCACCGGCTTTAACGGCGCCTGGGGCGTGTATCCTTTTTTACCTTCCGGAAATATTCTGGTGTCGAATATCAACGGCACAAGCAGCTCGAACGGGGAACTGTGGGTGCTGACGCCAACCTTCCAGCGCGGCTGTTACATCGAAGGTGTAGTGACCGATGCCGTGACCGGAAATCCGATTCCGGCCGCTAAAGCAGAATTGTTATCAACCACAACTACACAGAACACCAACGCCTTTGGCGTGTACAAAATGGGGCAGCTGCAAAGCGGCTCGTACACCTTCCAGGTCACGAAAGCCGGCTACCTGCCTTTCACGCAAACGGTTAATATTTCCAATGGTGTTTTAACTACAGTAAACGCCGCTTTAAGCCCTGTTCCAAGCTGCAACTACGTGACGCACAACAGCCAAAACTTCGAGGCTTCCTGGGGTATCTGGACCGACGGCGGTACCGACTGTGCGCGGATCAGCAATTCGACCTATGCCAACTCGCCGCCGTACAGCATTCAACTGCGCGACGATACGAACTCATCACTGACGACCACCTCGAACCAAAACTGCTCAAACTACTCGGAGATAAAAGTCACCTTCTCCTTTATCACCGTCAGTTTTGATAATGCCAACGAAGATTTCTGGCTCCAAATATCCACCAACGGCGGCTCTACCTACACCACTGTTGCTGACTGGGACTACAGCGTGAATTTTACCAACGGCGTTCGCCAGAACGTGACGGTAACGATTCCAGGCCCCTTTACGTCTACCACCCGTTTCCGTTTCCGCTGCCATGCTTCGGCCGACGACGACCAGGTGTATATCGACGATGTGGTTATCACAGGTTGTCAGCCCACCTTTATGCTCGGTAGCAATTCCGAAGGTGCAGGTACGGTAGTGCCAACGCTTTCGAAAGACGAATCCGCGGGCATTACCGACTTACAAACAGGCCCGAATCCGGCTTCCGATTTCTATCGTGTGCAGTTTAGCGTCCGGACTGCAATGCCGCTGGAGATTGTGATTTTGAATATGGCGGGGCAGGTTGTACGGCAAGAAGGGCATGATTGCGTGGAGGGCTACAACGATTTGTCGCTTGACGTGCAAGACCTTGAGCAAGGCAATTATGTGGTCCGGTTCAGTGTGGCTGGCGCTCGGCCTGTCGTTCGGAAAATGGCCGTGTTGCGGTAATTGAACAATCCCCGGAAGCGGGATGGTTTACTTTGCAGATAACTTCTGACAGTTAAATCTTCATGGCTTACCGTTCCTTTAACGGGACATCCTGGACGCAGGTAGGCAGCACGACGACTATTTCGAAGAGCAGCACAGCGTACATCGGCCTGGCGGTTGCTTCGGGCAGCACAACTTCTGCCGCGACAACTTCTATTTCCAATGTTTCTACCACCGGACCGGTTACGTTGTTTGCTAATAGTGTCCGGGATGAAAGCGCAAGCGACCTGGATATCTTTGTAAATGAAAGTGCCGCGAAACCCAATCTCGAAGTTTATCCGAACCCTGGTACGGACCGGATTAACGTCAAACTTCAATTGGAAAAACCAGGTTTAACGCCAAAATGTAAGACAATGAGCGCCTCGTCTGTCCAATCGGCATTTGGCAAGTTTGCGCAGTTCGCAAGCGGGAAGTAACCCAAGGGTATCTGTTTTATTGAAATTTGGTAACTGGTTAGGTAGCCGCAGCGCGGCGCAAGATTTGTAGCATTTAGAAGGTTCTGTGATGGGTTAAGGTGCAGCGCATCGAAATATATTACGGTGCGCTGCACCTTTTGGACGATATTGCCAGCAATTTCTCTACAAATCTTGCGCCGCGCTGCGGCTACCTAACCAGTTACGAATACGCGTTAAAAAAACAACCACTCGGCGGCTTTGGGGAATTCCTGCCCCCAGCGGCTTTCCGTATGCCGCCCTTCCGGGTCAAATTCCATTCGAAAATTAGCACGGCCAGACCCCTGTCGTTCAACGATCTGCTTGAACCGTTTGGCATTCGATACCATACCAGCGCCCTCTTTGCCGCCAGCAAACAAGTAAATTTTGGTATCGGGCGCAGCGGCGAACCGAAGTGGCTCGGCGTAAATATTGGGTGCCACCCACAGCGAAGGCGAAAAAATCATAAACTTGGAATAGGTATCCGGGAACATGATGCCAGCGTAAATGCTGATGAGGCCGCCCATGCTGCTGCCGCCGATACCCGTGTTGGCCCGGTCGGGCAGGGTCCGGAATTTCTCATCAATAAAAGGCTTGAGCGTTTGAGCAAGAAATGTGGCGTATTCCTGTCCCAGCCCGTCACCCCATTTTTGCGTATCGTAGGGCAAATACTCCCGGATGCGTTCGTGGCCACCGTGGTCAATAGCCACCACAATGAACCCGCCTTTGTCATTTTGGGCGAGGGCGGCTAATTGTTTGTCCACGCCCCAGGTGCCAAACGGTGCGTCGTTTTCGAAGAGGTTTTGGCCGTCTTGCAAATACAGTACGGGGTAGTGCTTGCCGGAGGTGTCGTAGTCCCAGGGCAACAAAACCGATATGCGGCGGCGGCGGCGCAACTGGGGCAGGTTAAACCGCTTGGATAACACCTGGATTTCGGGATAAAACTTGGGGTCGTACCAGTCCGCGTGTTTCTTCCATCTGGGCACGATATCGGTCACTTTTCCTTTGGGCACTTCCATGCGGCGGTTGGCTGTTGGCAGGCCGTTAGGGCCGAGCTCTTCGCTTTCCCAACCGCCTTTGACGTATTTGTATTCCATGGGTTCGTTCAGGTTGATGGGTTCGACAAACGTGTACTGGTAGCGACCATCGGCTATCCGGCGCATGCGGAAACGGCCGTCTTTTGTAGCCCAGCCGTTGAAATTGCCGGTAATGAAGACGGGGCGCGTATCGTCGGACTTGGTGATCAGTTCAAGTGTGAGCATGGCACGCTGCGAAAAAACGGTGGCGGCATAAGTAGCCGCTGCGGTCGCAAACATCAGCAAAAAGGTTGTTACTGCCAATTGGGGCTTTCAATTCAGGAGTCTTCTGAACAAGGATCGTACCGAAAGGTTGTCTCGGCATCGCGCAATGTGATGCCTTGCGGCCAGTCCAATGTCCGTGCCTCATCCGGGGTGGTTTTCCATAGCAATGCTTTTGTTTTCAACAAAATATCCGGCACGGCACTCTTCCGGATACCTATTTCGAGAATGGCCTCTGCGTCGCCGTAATTTTCCTGAAAAATTTCGGTGCCGAGTTTTTTCAAGGCATTTTGCAAGTCGGGTAAAAGGGCATAGGCGGCAGTGAACACGAAGCGGTCTTGCACGATTTTTTCCACCCTTGTCGCTTGTCTTAGTGCCTCGGCGGCGCTTTCCCGGTAGGCGTGAATGAGGCCCGATGCCCCCAGCAGCGTACCGCCGAAGTAACGCACCACCACAACCACCACATCCGTCAGCACTGCGGCATCTATTTGCCCCAGTATGGGTCGCCCGGCGGTGCCCGACGGCTCCCCATCGTCGTTGGCCCGAAAACGTTGCCCGTCGATACCGAGCCGCCAGGCGAAACAGTGGTGCCGCGCCCGGAAATGCTCCTTGCGCAGCGCATCGAGGCGACTGATGGCATCTTCTTCCGTACACACCGGGTAGGCGTATGCCAAAAATTTGCTGCCCCGGTCTTTGAATTCGCCGGTGGAAGGAGTCAATATGGTGTGGTACGAATCCGGTTCGGTGGACATGCGCCGCAAAGGTAGGGCCAGTAACCTGTCCGTCGGTATGCGATTTTGAACCCATTTTGGCGCGGGCAGGCGCGGCTCATTCAGTCAGTTTTAGCAAACTTTGGAAAAACGCCGGCAAACCCCGCCAAAAACCAGAGTTTTGTGGCTTGGAACGGCGCTGGAATAAAGGTACAAATTTGGGGAGCCGTTTTTGTTGCTGTTGAGGCGAGAGGAGGGCGTTTAGTGGTGCCTAAACTACCGACGAGCAACGAAAACAGCAGCAAAACAAGGCCGC
>JBJXEZ010000055.1:0-10785 GCA_046153695.1 Saprospiraceae bacterium | reverse complement strand
TGCCTCACCCCCCGGCCCCCTCTCCAGAGGAGAGGGGGAGACGAAGAGCGAGGCGGCATCACTCTCCCCCTCTCCCCTGGAGAGGGGGCCGGGGGGTGAGGCTTTTGACTTGCACCGCCCCTATATTGACGACATCATCCTCGTTTCCCCCTCAGGCAAACCCATGCGCCGCGAACTCGACCTCATTGACGTCTGGTTTGACTCCGGCTCCATGCCATACGCGCAGTGGCACTACCCGTTTGAAAATCAGGAGATTTTTAAAAACAACTTTCCGGCGGACTTTATCGCCGAAGGCGTGGACCAAACCCGCGGCTGGTTCTATACCCTGCACGCCATCGCCACGATGGTGTTCGATTCGGTGGCGTTCAAAAACGTGGTATCCAACGGCCTAGTGCTCGACAAGGAGGGCAACAAAATGTCCAAGTCCAAGGGCAATGTCGTTGATCCGTTCCTGACCATTGAGGAGCACGGCGCCGATGCTACCCGCTGGTACATGATGGCCAATGCCAACCCCTGGGACAACCTGAAGTTCAACGAGGAAGGCATCACCGAGGTGCGGAATAAACTGTTCGGCACCTTGTACAACACCTACAACTTCTTCGCCCTGTACGCCAACCTGGACGGTTTTCGCATGGACGAGCAACATGTTTTGCCCTACAGCCAGCGCACTGAACTCGACCGTTGGGTGATCTCCAAACTATACTCGCTGGTGGTCGATTACCACGCCGCTATGGACGATTACGACGTGACCCGAGCCTGCCGCGCCATCGAGGATTTTGTTGACGAGCACCTGTCCAACTGGTACGTCCGCCTCTCGCGCCGGCGTTTTTGGAAAGGCTCTCCCCTCCCAGTTGGGGAGGGGTCGGGGGTGGGGCCGGGCGAAGACAAACTGGCGGCTTACCAAACCCTTTTCGAGTGCCTCATGGTGACCAGCCAACTGATGGCTTCCGTGGCGCCGCACTTCGCCGACTGGATGTACCGCAACCTCACCGCGCCCATCCGCGACGCGGCCAAAGCCCACAACACCCCGCTGCGCCACGACTCGGTACACCTCACCGACCTGACCCTGCCCGATTCCACCAAAGTGGACGCAGCGTTGGAGAAGCGCATGGACTACGCCCAGCGCATCTGCTCCCTGGCATTGAGTATCCGGAAAAAGGAAAAACTGCGGGTGCGTCTGCCCCTGCAAAAAATCCTGCTGCCGGTGCTTGATGAGGCGTTCATCGCCGAAGTAGATGGCGTGAAAGACCTGATCCTGTCGGAAATCAATGTGAAGCAAATCGAGTATATCACCGACGCGACGGGCTTGCTGAAAAAAGGTGCCAAAGCAAATTTCAAAACCCTGGGTGCCAAACTGGGCAAGGACATGAAAGCCGCAGCGGAGCTAATCGCCAATTTCACCAACGAGGAAATTAGTGCGTTGGAAAAATCAGGTGTACTGGAAATCGTGTTCAACGGCAACGCCTATACGCTTACACCCGACGACATGATCGTGAGTACCGAAGACCTGCCAGGCTGGAAAACGGCAACGGATGGTGCATTGACGGTGGCGCTGGACGTGACGCTCACGCCCGATCTGCTAGCCGAAGGCACTGCCCGCGACCTCGTCAACCGAATCCAGAACATCCGCAAGGACAAGGATTTCAACGTGACCGACCGAATCATCGTCACGCTGGAACGACATCCGGCACTACAGGATGCCGTGAACAACTTCCGAGACTATATCAAGTCCGAAGTGCTGGCTACGGATTTGATACTGGAGGATGTCGTGGACGGCGGGGAAAAAATCGAACTGGAGGAGGGCGAGGAAATCGGGGTGTTAGTGGTGGTGGCTTGAGGTTGCGGCCGAACCCGTACCTTTGGCCCCCACAACAACCGCCTCGCACCATGCGCTTTTTTCTTGTTCTGCTCCCTTCCCTGCTCGCCGCCACCCTAACCGCCCAAACAGATACCCTGCCGCCCAACCTCAGCCTGCTGCGCTACGCTGACCCCTTTGTCGGCACCGACGCGCACGGGCACACCTTCCCCGGTGCCACGGCCCCCTTCGGCATGGTGCAACTCAGTCCCGACACCCGGCTTGAAGGCTGGGATGGCTGCTCCGGCTACCACTATTCGGACAAAAAAATCTACGGCTTCAGCCACACCCACCTCAGTGGCACCGGTGTGCCCGACTACTGCGACATATTGCTCCAGCCGTACATGCGGGAGGTCAAGTTGGATCCGGAGTCGTACGCATCCACTTTCGATAAAAAAAGCGAACGCGCTGAGCCGGGCTACTACGCCGTGGCCCTCAACGAGGCCACCGACCGGGTTTCGGTTGAACTGACCTCGACGGATCGAGTGGGCGTACACCGCTACATCTTCCCCGCCAACCGCGAGTTCGGTCATATCCTGCTCGACCTGCGCCATCGTGATCAGGTGCTGGCGTCCAGCCTTACCGCCGTCAGCGACCGCGAGCTCGTGGGCTACCGGATATCCAGCTCATGGGCCAGGGACCAGCGTTTGTACTTCGCCATCCGGTTTTCCCGGCCTTGTTTCAATATGCGCATTTTCGACATGACACTGGACCCAATCATGTCACAACGCACGGTGAACAGCAAGGCCATCGTGTCGCTGCTGGATTTTTACAGTTACGAAGGCCAGCCGGTGGTCATCACGGTAGCGCTGTCGTCGGTGAGCGTTCAAAACGCTCGCGAAAACCTGGATGCCGAGTGCAACCACTTCGATTTTGACCGAGTGCGCGCTGAAACCCAGGTCAAATGGGCTAAACACCTCGGCAAGATTACCCTGGAAGGCGGCACCGAGGCCCAGAAACGCACGTTTTACTCGTCGCTTTACCACACTATGCTGGCCCCGAATATTTACTCCGACGTGAACGGCCAGTACCGCGGGCGCGACAAAGAAGTGCATCAGGCGGTTGGCCATGAGGTGTACACGGTGTTTTCCCTGTGGGATACTTACCGTGCTACCAAGCCGCTGTTTACCATCCTTGAACCCCGACGCACCAACGATTTTGTACAAACATTTCTGCGCCAGTACGAACAGGGCGGGCTGCTTCCGGTTTGGGAGCTCAGTGCCTGCGAAACCGATTGCATGATCGGCAACCATGCCATCCCGGTCATCGCCGATGCCTGGCGCAAGGGCATCCGCGGTTTCGACAAAAACAAAGCGCTCGAAGCCATGCTGGCCAGCGCCAACCACGACCGCTATGGACTGAATTGGTACAAAAAACTCGGCTATATACCCTCCGACGAAGAGCCGGAATCGGTGTCCAAAACCCTCGAATATGCGTACGACGACTGGTGCGTAGCGGAATTTGCGCGAGTCATTGGCAGGCAGGATGTGGCCGACACCTTTATGCAACGGGCACAGTACTACAAAAACCTGTACGATCCCTCCACTGGCTTTTTCCGTGCGCGAAACAACGCCACCTGGCATGCGCCGTTCGACCCTTTCGAGGTCAATTTCAACTATACGGAAGCCAATGCCTGGCAATATCGCTTTGCTGCCCCGCACGACGTATCGGGTATGATGCGCCTCTTCGGCGGGCGCGAAGCATTTGCCAAACAACTGGATGCGCTTTTCACAGCCCAGTCCAAAACTACAGGCCGCCAGCAGGCCGACATAACCGGCCTCGTGGGGCAGTATGTGCAAGGCAACGAACCCAGCCACCACATGGCCTATTTGTACAACTACGCAGGCCAACCCTGGAAAGCCCAACAGCGCGTACGACAAATCCTCGACGGGCAGTACTCCGATCGGCCTGACGGCCTTAGTGGCAACGAAGACTGCGGCCAAATGTCTGCCTGGTACGTTTTTTCGGCACTTGGTTTTTACCCGGTCGTACCCGGCAACGGCAGCTACGTGATTGGCACCCCACTGTTTGAAAAAGGCACCATCCACCTGGATAATGGCAAGACATTCTCTGTTTCGGCAAAGGGTGCTTCGACACGCCGTTGCTACATCCAACGGGCATTTTTCAACGGCCAGCCGTGGAACAAGACCTGGTTTTCGCACGAAGACCTGCTCGCTGGCGGAGAACTCACTTTCGAGATGGGCGACAAACCTTCGGCCTGGGGCAAAGCCGAGGCCGACTGCCCGGTGGCGGCCATAGAGGTTGCACAGATAGTGCCCGTTCCGTTCGTGGCCGAAGCCAAGCGCGTTTTTCAGAACAAACAAGCGATCAAACTCGGCTGCGCTGACCCGTTGGCCAGTATTTTTTACTCCCTCGATGGCAGCGAGCCGAATCGGGATTCCTCGACACGATACACCAAGCCGATCGTACTCACAGAAACAGGCAAAATCCGGTTTGTTGCCGTGCGCGGCGAACAAACCAGCGTCGTAGATGAGGCCGAATTTTTCAAGCTGCGTTCTGACTTGCGCATCCAGCGCCTCGCTACCAGGTACAGCCCCCAGTACACTGGAGGCGGTGACCAGGCGCTGGTTGATTTGCAGCCCGGCGGGGCCGACTTCCGTTCCGGGCGATGGCAGGGCTACGAAGGGGTCAATCTCGACGTTGTGCTTGACCTGGGCAGCAAAAAAAACCTCCGATCGCTGCGAGCCAACTTCTTGCAGGACGAAAACGCGTGGATATTTTTCCCGACTAAATTGACGATTGAACTGTCCGACGACGGCAAGACATTCCGCCCGGCAGGCGTGGTGATGAACGATGTGCCGTACACCGCCATAGGGTCATTGCAGAAAAAAATGGCACTTGAGTTCGAGAGCACTGCAGCGGCTCGTTACGTTCGGGTAGTGGCCCAAAGTCTCGGCAAGTGCCCCGCAGGGCACAAGGGCGCTGGCGGCTTATGTTGGCTTTTTGCAGACGAAATTTATGTGGAGTAATAAAAGGCAGGCATCCCCGCCTATTTGCGCTCGGCGAACCGATCATCCGTTAACGCCCGCAAAAATGCCTCCAGATCCATTTTTTCCTGCTCCGTCAGGCCAAGCGGTTGGGCCAACAACGTATCACGGTTGAAACTGTGCGGGACAAATTTGGCGGGCTGGTCGTAGTAGTCAATAACCTCGCTCAGAGTGCGAAAGGAACCGTCGTGCATGTACGGCCCGGATACCGCTACATTGCGCAAACCGGGTACCTTGAACCGGCCGATATCTGTGGAATCCTTCGAAATGGCGAAGCGCCCGGTATCGTTGCGCGTCTTGCCGTCGAACAAGCCGATGTTACGGAACTCGTCACCCGTGAAATCGGGGCCGAAGTGGCAATCGAAGCATTTGCCTTTTTCCATAAAAATCAGCCGTCCGCGTACCGCCTCGGCACCCATAGCGGTATCTTTGCCGTTCATCCAGCGGTCGAAGGGCGTTGCACCGGTTTCGAGTGTACGCACGAATGCGGCGAGTGCGCCAGCCAGGTTGATTGAATCGGGTTGTCGGCCATAAACGGCCTGAAAAAAGCCCTGATACCGGGCACTGCTGCGCAGCCGTTCGAGTGCGACGGGCAGGGGCAGGGCCATTTCCACGGGGTTTTCAATAGGCTGAAGCACCTGCTGTTCCAGCGTGTTGGCGCGGCCGTCCAGAAAAAAAGAGGCGCGAAAAGCCATGTTGGTAATGGCGGGCGTATTGCGCGTGCCTTTTTGGCCGCCCACGCCAAGACTCACAGCGGATGTATCTGAAAAAGCAAACGCCGGGATGTGGCAGGAGGCACAACTGATGCTCTGATCGAGGGATAAAATTTTATCTTCGAAAAGCATCTTGCCCAGTTCTTCGGTTGAGTTTTCGGCGGGTGTTGTTGGCAAGGAGGCCGAAGCGGCCACGAAAAGGCCGCCAGCCAGTAGCAGCGATATTTGGCAAACATGTATCATTACGGGTGCAAAAGTAAGGCCCTGAAAAGACAATTTCGGCTGCTTGCATACAATTGAAATCAGATGAAATAATGAATTTTGTCATGCCAAATTAAGTGTATGGTATTGGACAAATCACGCTTGCCCGGGGAAGAAGGTGTACATATCGCTACTATTCGGCAAATCGAGAGGTGCTCTTTGTTTGACAGTCCCCATGCCTGCGCCGACATTTGCAATTTCTTAGTTCACATTTACCGACCAATTATTTTCCTATGCATCTTCTTTTCCATTCCCGCCTTTTTCGAATAGCCGGCCTTGCGCTTGGAATACTGACCTGGCTAGCCAACGCCAGTAACCCCCCCACCGGCAGAACCGGGGCACAATTCGATAATAACGCAAGCTGCAACGACTGCCATGGTGGAGGCAGTTTCACTGGTACTGTAGTAGTGGACGGCCTTCCGGGTACAATCGAACCCAACACCACCTATCCACTCACAATAACGCTCACCGCAACTGGCGGCAGCCCCGTTCGAGCAGGCTACCAAGTGGCAGTAGTAGATGGCAACGATGCCAACGCTGGTGACCTGATTACTGTGAATGGTCAAAGTGGCACCGAGTTTTTTAACAGCAGAGAGTATATGGAACAACGCGGTGCCAAAGTTTTTTCGGGCGGCTCGGTGCAGTGGGCTTTCAACTGGAAATCACCAGTGTCTGCCAGTGGCAATACGATCAAGTTTTTCTATATCGGTAATTTCACTAACGGCAATGGCAACACAGGCGGTGACAACGCCATAACAGCTAACGAAACCTACGCCTTCTCCGGCCTGCCCCCTGTCACCGCGTCCATGTCGAGTGTAACACCGGTATCCTGTTTTGGAGGAAACAATGGCAGCGCCACCGTGGAAGGTGACGGCGGCGCACCGCCCTACACATACCTGTGGTCAAACGGCCAAAACGGCCAGACCGCCATCAATCTCACTGCCGGTACGTACACCGCTACCGTCACCGGCTCTGGCGGATCAGGCACAGCCACAGCCACGGCTGTGATAACCCAGCCGCCAGCAATCACTGCCACCGTCACAGTGCAAGGCATTTTAACCTGTGTGAACACCTCTGTGACCGCCACGGCCAACGTATCTGGCGGCACAGGCCCCTACACATTCGAGTGGTCAGGCGGCCAAACCGGAAACCCTGTGCAGCTGACCACACCCGGCAGTAATGTCGTATCGGTAACCGACAACAACGGCTGCATTAAAACCGCCCAAACCACCGTAGTTAGCAACACCACGCCACCTAACGTGCAGGCCGGGCCAACCTTTACCTTGACCTGTGCCCAGCCAACCGCCGTACTGAACGGATCGGGCTCCTCCACAGGGCCAACAATTTCGTACTTATGGACAGCCTCCAATGGCGGCAACATCGTGTCAGGTGCCACCACGCTCACACCCCTTGTAAATGCCGCTGGCACCTATACCCTCGTGGTAACCAATGCCACCAACGGGTGTACCGCAACGGATTTCACAACCGTTAGCAGCAGCATCAACCCGCCCACCGCCACTGCCACAGGCGGCACGTTGACCTGCACAGCCACCTCTGTCACGCTCATGGCCACAACCAACGCAGGCAGCCCGACCTTTGCCTGGTCTGGCCCCAACGGATTCATGTCAACCCAACAGAACCCTTCAGCAAATACTGCCGGAACATACACCGTGGTAGTCACCAATACGGCCAATGGCTGCACCAAAACCGCCACGGCATCCGTCACTCAAAACGTGACCCAGCCCTCGGCCTCGGCTATCGCCGAAACCCTCACTTGTGCTGATACCCTCGCACAAATAACTACAACGACTAACGCCAACCCGGGCACCTTTGCCTGGTCCGGCCCGAACGGATTTACTTCCACAACGCAAAACCCGAACGTGCCCACTGCCGGCACCTACACCGTGGTCGTGACAAGCGGAACCAACGGCTGTACCAACACCGCTACCGTGGCAGTGACGCAAAACAATACGCCGCCTACCGCCTCGGCTACCGCCGAAACGATCACCTGTGCCGATACCCTCGCGCAGATCACCACAACGACCAATGCCAGCCCGGCCGCCTTTGCCTGGACTGGTCCGAACGGATTTATGTCCGCTACGCAGAATCCGAATGTGCCCGCCGCTGGCACTTACACCGTGGTCGTGACCAACGGCCCCAACGGCTGCACAAATTCAGCAACGGTCTCTGTACCACAAAATACCACACCGCCTACCGCATCGGCTACCGCCGAAACGATCACCTGCGCCGATACCCTCGCGCAGATCACTACCACCACCAATGCCAGCCCGGCGGCATTTCTCTGGACTGGCCCGAACGGGTTTATGTCCACAGCGCAAAACCCGAACGTGAACGCTACCGGCACCTACACCGTGACCATCGCCAACGGTGGAAACGGCTGCACCAACACGGCATCGGTCACGGTAACTCAAAACACCACGCCACCAATAGCTGACATCGCCACGCCAGTCAACTTGAACTGTACGGTCACGGAAATCCAACTGAATGGCACCCCGTCTTCACAAGGGCCCAACTTTGACTACCAGTGGACGACCGCTGATGGGAATATAGTTTCAGGCGATACTACCCTTACGCCAACGGTTGACGAGGCTGGCACCTACGTTTTGTTGGTGACAAACAGCGCCAACGGCTGTACCGCGACGGACAACACTGTCGTCGTGCAATCGCCTCCCGTGAGTGCAACGATAAGCAACGTGGATCACGTGAATTGCAATGGCGGACAAGACGGCTCTGCTATGGCCACGGGCAGCGGCGGCTCCGGCGGGTTTGACTATGTTTGGTCCAACGGTGATACCACAGCCACAGCCGACAACCTCACGGCAGGCACATACTTTGTCAGTGTCACCGATAGCGAAAACTGTACAGCCACGGCCTCAGTTACTATCACTCAACCGCTTGTGCTGAACGCCAACGCCACCGCAACGGGCGAAACCGGTTCCGGCGCTAACGACGGAACCGCAACGGCCAGCCCCTCCGGCGGCACTCCCGGCTACATGTACTTGTGGAATACGACTGAAACGACCGCCACTATCATCGGCCTTGCCCCCGGCAGCTACACCGTTTCCGTCACCGATGCCGCTGGCTGCACTTCCGTTCAAATCGTGACCGTCAACAGCTTTAACTGTACCATCTCAGCCTCTGCTACTACGACTAATGTGACCTGTTTCGGGGCAGGCGACGGCACTGCCACGGCAGTACTTACGGGTGCCGCGTTGCCAGCCACTTACCTGTGGTCCAACGGCGATACCACAGCCACAGCCGACAACCTCGTACCCGGCACTTACACAATCGAAATCGAAGATGCAAACGGCTGCCCCGCCGAGCTAACTGTTCAAATCACCGGGCCGGCATTACTGACAGCGAATGCATCGTCCACCAACGAAACAGGTGTTGGCCAAAATAACGGCACGGCCACGGCCCAGCCTACCGGCGGCACCTCACCGTATACCTACCAGTGGAGCAACAATGCTACGACCCAAACTATCACCGGTCTCACTCCGGGGCAGTACACTGTCGTCGTTACCGACGATAATGACTGCACCGCCGTACAAACGGTGACGGTCAACGCCTTCGGCTGCAACCTGGCAGCTACCATTTCGGCAGTTAATGTTCTGTGCAACGGCGACATGACTGGCCAGGCAACAGCCATACCAAGCGGCGGCATAGCACCCATAGGCTTCCTCTGGTCCAACAACGCCACCACGGCTACGGCTTCCGGTTTGGCAGCTGGCACATACACTGTTGTGGTTAGTGATGCCGCAGGGTGCCAAACTACCACTACGGCTACTATTTCCCAGCCTGCACCCATTGAGGTACAAGTATCGGTGACCCCGGCATCCTGCCCACAAAACACAGATGGCACAGTGACAGTAGCCATCAGCGGCGGCACAGGCCCCTACACGTTTTCATTGCCGGGCGGTGGCAACGGACAGGGCCTCGGAGTAGGCACCTACACCATAACAACCACAGATGCTAACGGCTGCTCGGCGCTCAAGTCTTTCGACGTGACCTCCAATGACACAATTGCACCGAGTGTGACCTGCCCGCCGTCCGCGACTGCTTGTGCAGGTATCCCCGTTCAATTTACACCGGCGGTGGCTAATGACAACTGCGGTGCCAACAACACGCAGGTCGAATTGGTATCTGGCCTGCCCAGTGGCAGTTCATTCCCCGTGGGCACGACGGTTCAGGTTTTCCGGGCCAAGGACGCTTCCGGCAACTCGGCCACCTGTTCGTTCTCGGTTGTGGTCGGTCCGCCAGTTGTGATCAATTTGGACACGTTTATCAATGACGTTGGTAATGCCGGTGTGGGTCGTATTTCAGTCAACGTAAGTGGCGGTGTGGGCGCCTTGATTTTCTCCTGGACAAAAGACGGCCAGCCCTTTGCCGATACCAAGGACCTGACCGGCCTGAACAAAGGCGTGTATGTGCTGACCGTGGTTGATCAAAACGGTTGTACCCGCACACTTGCACCGGTGACTATTGACAACACCGTGTCCAGCTCAGAACCATATACCACTTCATGGGTGCGCGTGATGCCCAACCCGGCCAGTCAGTTTATCCGGTTGGATATGCATGGCATACAGCCGGTTTCTGTTCAGATTCTCGATGCGACTGGCCGCTTGTTGCGTACCCTGACAGAGGGCGAATGGCAAGGCCAAATTGAAGTAACAAGCCTGCCTGCCGGTTTGCACCACTTGTTGGTACAGGACCAAAAAGGCCGCTCATATATAGCTAAATGGCTTAAAACCGAGTAAGAGCATATTGGGGATTTTCTGCCGGAGGCAAAAAATCCCCAATATGCTCTAATGCATTTGTCGAACAAGCGCTGAAGTTAGAGCGTGTTTAATTTTAACATTCGGATGGCAGGGCGATTCAATTTTATTCTGACCAAGGCATTTTTTGCAGGCGTATGTGGGCAATACGG
>JBJXEZ010000054.1:0-15001 GCA_046153695.1 Saprospiraceae bacterium | reverse complement strand
GGGTCGTCGGGCGAGCCGATCTGGTCGCGGATGGGTTCGATGCCGGCTGGTGTCATCAGGCCGTTGGCCTGGAGATTCCATACGCGCTGGCGGTTCAGTTCGGACAGGAAGGTTTTTTTTTTGCGCGGCGTGATGCGCTGCACGGCGCTTTCCAGGTCGTACTTTTTGATCACGCCGTCAATCCAGCCAAAGCACAGGCATTCCTCCACCATATCGTCGTAGGGCAGGGTCGGCTTTTGGGCAGATTTGAGGAACTTCCGAACCCAGACCTCTTTCTTGGTTTGATGGTGGGTTTCGAGCCAGGCACGCCACTCATTGCGGTTGAGCGGGTAAAAAACCTCGGTGATCTCCATGTTAAACGAAGGGTAGTTTCACGACGGTAGCTTCCAGTTTTTTGCTGCCAGCCACGATCATGATCTTGCTGCCGGGTTCGGCAAACTTGCTTTTTACATACCCCATGCCGATGGGCTGGTCGAGGGTAGGGGAGTGCGTGCCGGAAGTGACGACCCCGATCTTGGCGCCTCGGCGGCTTTCGATCTCGTAATCGTGGCGCGGTACCCGGCGCTCGTTCAGCACAAATGCCACCAGTTTGCGCTTTGCTCCCTCGGCCTTTTGTTTTTGAAACTTCTCCTTGGACGGGAAGTCGGCGGTTTTGTTCAGTTTGGTGATCCAGCCGAGGCCGGCCTCAATGGGACTGGTTTTGTCGTTGATATCGTTGCCGTACAGACAGAAGCCTTTTTCGAGGCGAAGGGTATCGCGTGCGCCGAGGCCCACGGGCTTGATGTCCCATTTGGCGCCATTGGCAAATACCTTGTCCCAAATCTTGGCTATGTCGCGGTTGCGGGCGTAAATCTCGAAACCGCCTGAGCCAGTATAGCCTGTGGCCGACACGATCACGTTGTTGCAGCCTGCAAACCGCCCGCGGCGAAAGTTGTAGTATTTGATTTCGGCAAGTGGAATTTGCGTCAATTTCTGCAGCGCCGCAGCGGCTTTTGGGCCTTGCACAGCGATTAGGGCCGTTTTAGACGAGATGTTCTGCATTTTCACGTCGAACCCCCGGGCGATGCGCTTGAGCCAGCGCCAATCCTTGGTTTCATTGGAGGCGTTTACCACCAGCATGTAGGTCTGAACGCCGGCTTCGGTCATTTCAGCCACGTCGTCGAGGCGGTACACGAGCAGGTCGTCCACGATGCCGCCTTTTTTGTTGGGCATACAGGAGTACTGCACTTCGCCGGGTTCGAGTTTACTCACATCGTTGGAAGTGGCGCTTTGCAAAAAAGCCGTTGCCTCCCGGCCCTTCACGATGAATTCGCCCATGTGGCTGACATCGAATACGCCGACATTGTTGCGCACGGCATGGTGTTCATCCGTGATTGAGGTGTACGAAATGGGCATGTTATAGCCGGCAAATTCGGCCATTTTGGCGCCCAGCGCCACGTGTTTTTCTGTAAGTGGTGTTGATTTCATTTTATATCCAAATTTTTGGTCAGAAGGATTTGGCACTGAACGGGGCAAAGATGAGAAAAAGGGTTGGAAGGTTTTTGGTTAGGTACTCGGTAAGAAAATCCCCAACATGCTCTTAGTTCGACTTTAGCCATTTGGGAAATTGATAATGTCGTTTCAAGTCAGGGAGATATGGCGACTGAAATAATTTTGAACATCGCTGTAAAACGGGGACATTCATAAATTCAAAGTAACTGTTTAGCCTGAAAAGCATGCGGTATTTTTGGGTACATCGCGCTCCGCCGGTGCAACCCCACCCCCATCCCCGCCCCCGAATGGGAGGGGGGCTTGCCCTCAAAAAAGGCAAAAATTAGCCACAGGTACTTTGGCTTTTCAATTTGATGAGACGGTGTTGGAACCCGCGAAGTGCCCCCCTCACCCTCGGGGGAGGGGCTGGGGGTGGGGTTGTACCGGCGGAGCGCGATCTACCCCATTGTTCCCAAGGTGGGTACCAGGGTGGTTGCGAGTCAAAAACTCATTTCCTGGACTCCCAAAGACACTTTTTTGAGCGTTTAAAATGGCTAAAGTCGAACTCAGCTGCGGATGATAGCTGGCCGCTGCGACATTTCGTGGTAGCACAACACACCTTCGGCGTAGTAGTGGCAAACGATACTCCGCCGTGTCGTTCCAGACCGGGTGATGGCACTGCCTCCGTGCAGCAGGTTGGCATGCCAAACGAGTACATCGCCGCGTTTGGCCAAAAAAACTGCTTTTTTCAGGCCGTGTTCGCGGATCAGGGCCTCGATTCGGTCCTCGTAGCGGCGGTTGCTGTCGCCGCCAATGGTAAAACGCGTGTTGCCGGAATTGTAGTCCGGGGTCATCAGGTACGGCAAACGGTGGCTGCCGGGGTAGTAAAAAAGCGGGCCACAATCGTCAGAGCAGTCTTCCAACGCGGTCCAGGTGGCAACAAGGTAGCCTTGCGGTTCGGTGGTCATGTGAATGGAATCCGAGTGCGCCCGTTGTTCGCTGCCTTGAACAAAACTGAGTGACTGGAACGGAATGGCAGGCTTGCCGAGCAGGAATGAAAGCAGCCGTAGTAGGTCCTGGTTTCGGAAAAAACGGGAGTTGGCAAGGGGGCTCTGCTCGTGTAGATTGAATATTTTTCTGCCCGTGTAGTTGAAGCCTGCTTTCCCCGCATCGAGCAGTACATCCACCTCGGCGTTCATGGCTTCGGTGATGGCCGGGTCGTGAAACCGCTCCAGAACAAGAAACCCGTCGCGCACAAATTGCCGCACCTTGTCCTTCATGTCGGCACCCATTTTCAAAAAATCAGGGTGCTGTTCCAAGCGCTCTGAGGCATCGGGGCGGTCGAGCCACGGGATGTCCGGGTTGTGCTGCCTGAAGTCGGCGCTACCAATAGGAGCGAGTATACTCTTCAGCAGGCCAAAGTGGCGGTATAGCTGCCTGTTGCGCCAAAGGTGCTTGATGTTCAGCAAATTATTAAGCATATACACAGCCTTGAGGCTGCGCAAAAAACCGGTGTATCGCTGAAAAATCCGTTGGAGCATGGATGTGTGTTTTGTGTTTTCGAGCGCAAACTTAGCACACCATCATGTCCTTTGTGGCAAACCAGCTCTCAAAAAAACACCGTCGCCATAAACTGTAGCACTGACCTTCCAATGGCAGCGGACTGGCGCTCTTTGGCGAGAACTTGTATGTCAGGACTGGGAGCCGGTGTCATTTGGTTATCGGTCTGCTCTAACCAATTGGGGTTGGTGGCCACTTTCACCGGACTTTGGTAGAACACGCCCATCTCGAGGTTTTTTCCGACGCGGAACGAGGTTCCAAGGTTCCACCGGAAATCAAAACCGCTCGTTTGGTCGCTAACCCGACTGCTCAGGTTGCCAGCCGGAGTGCCTGATTGTATTTTGAATGTCTTGTTGTTTTTATAGCTTAGATCGGCCACCTCCGAGTACACGGTGTACCCAACCGAAGGCCCGCCGTATACGCGCAATTTGGTCCACGGCTGCCAATAGGCCAGCATAGGCATTTCGATCCGGTGCAAACTGGAAACGGCTACATACACAGGCGTAGTGAGGTCATTCGAGTTTACAGGGATGCTGCTGGTGTCGAATATGGTGTTGTCGCCAGTAGCCTCGGCGTAGGTACCGGTGGTGACAGTGGTGAGCGGCTGTTCGTTCTCGTTCAGGGCGTGGTACTGGTAAGCCAGGCCGGAGCGAAGCCCCCAGCGATCGGAAGCCTGCCAGTCTGCCGCAAATCCCGCAGTGACTCCGCCAAAACGCGCTGACATATTGGAAAACGCCCCGGCGGAGGCACCGAACCGGAGTGCTTTCGTTTTTTGGCGAACCGGGTCAATAGGCGGGGCCGGCGTGGGCATAACTTGCGCAATTGGCTCGGCTGTGGGCATAACGGGTGGCGTTGCCGTTGGCGCGGGCTTTTCAGCCAACGCCGACGTTGTCGGCGAGGCAGTTTCGATTTGGGGCGCTTCCGGTGTTGGATCAGCGGGAACATTGGCGGTTACGGCAATAGCAACCGGATTGGTTGCCAACAAGTCCGGTGCCGTCGTCGCGGGTGCTGCCGGAGCGGTCACCGGGGTAGTCCCGGTAATTTTTTCGGCCTTATTTGTATTGCTGTTTGCGGCAGTTTTGTGGGTGACCGCCGTCGTGCCGATTTGTTTTTGGGCAAGACCGGGCTGTATTGTTGCAGCGTTGGCAACGGTGGTGCTATTGGCTTTGATTGTTGTCGCAGGTTCAGTAGTGTGGCGCTGGTTGGTGGCCTCGTTGCGAGTTCCACCAGTTCTGTCGCTGTAGTTTTTTTCCGAAACCGGTGGCGTGGAAATGGTCACGGACGGATGGCTCTGCTCAACGGGTTGCCGGGCGATTGGCCGTTCTGGCGTAGAAACCGGCAGATCCTTGAATCGTGTACCGGGCACTTGACCGGTCATAAACCAGGCTATCACGGCTGCCAGTGGCAACAACCAAAACAGCAACCAAAATACCAACACCCGGCGGCGCGGCCGCTCCACAGGCATTTCCTGGTCGAGGATTTCCGACATGGCCTTCCAGCCTTTATCGGTAACGTTGTATGACTTTTTATTCATGTTATTCTGTTTGTAAAATTGAAAGGGTTCAACACTTCCAATATTCAACGTTCATAATACAACCCCGTGGCTACCAACTGATCGCGCAGTTTTTGGCGAGCAGTAGAAAGATGCCATTTGGATGTACCCTCGCTTATATTCAGGTTTGCGGCTATTTCGGCGTGGTTGTACCCTTCGATGGCGTACAAACGGAAAACTGCTTGTGATACCGGCGGCAAGGTGTTCACTACAGCCAGAATGTCGGACTCGTAAAACCCGTCATGCCCGCGTTCCGGCACCACTTCGTCGCGCTCTTCGAGCACGAGAAAGTGCAGGTAACGGGCATTGTCGCGGAAGTAATCGGCCATGCTGTGGTACACCAGGCGCCGTACCCAGCCTTCGAGACTGCCCTTGAAGGCGAACGTGTGCAGTTTTTTGAAAACACGCAAAAAACCATTGTTCACGATCTCAATTGCTGTGTCCTCGTCGCGCGTATAGCGCATACACATACGCAGCATTTCCGGAAAAAACTTGCGGTAAAACGCTTCTTGCATGCGCCGGTCGTTACGCACACAGCCTGCTACCAGTTCTTCTTCCGTGTATTTTTTCGTTCCGAACATTTTCTTGACAATGGTATTCGTGCGGTTTTCGGAGAGTAAAGTTAGAGCGTATGTAAATTTTAGTGCCGAGGCGAAAGCGAACGAATTTTGTTTCAGGCAAGGCAAAATCTGCGTGCTTTTGCCTCGGTACTAAATTTTATACACGCTTTAAAGCACAATGCCCATCCCCAGCACGAACCGTTTGTGCAAAATATGATCGGTGCCTGTTTCGGAGCCTCTCCAGGTGGTGGTTGTCCAGTCTCGCTCCTTTGCCTGAAATCGGACTCCCATACTGATTGTAAAGTTGTTCCCGATACGGTATCCGACATTGGCTTGCCCCATCCAGCCGCCTGACCACGTTTGTTCGGTGCCAAAATCGCTGTCTTTGTTGCCGGCAAAAGCCCAACCGCCGTTTATGGTGACAAATGGTGCTATGCGACGGGCCGTCAGGTAGCTGCGAAATTCGGCAAATATCGGGTATGTCGCCACATCGTTGCTGTTTGTGCCAAAGTGGTCAACTCCCACACCAAGGCCTACGCCTGTTAACCGGTTAAACATCCAGCCGCTGCTGTGGTGCAATTGTATGCCTGTACTGCTTTCGCCGAAATAACTCGCGCCGATCAGAAAGCCCCCACGTGTGTGATGGTACCAGCCTTTTTCCTTGAAATCATACGGCCTGGTTATTTTGTAGCCCGAACACCGCTGGACAATGCGCTTCACTTTTGCTTTCGGCACATCCATTTCTACGCCGCTCCAAATGCGGAAAACCAGCGTTTGGCCATCATCTTTTGTGGCCGTGATCTGGCCGCGCAACTGGCTGCCCTCGTTTAGGTACAGTACGTCCTGACAGGGAGGCGGTGCGGGAGCGGCCTCTTGTGCCGAAAGGTGCCGGGGCTGCCACATAAGCAGCAGCCCCAGTCCCAGTAATCGAATATCAATTTTCATAGCCCAGGTTTTTTAAGGTGCTACAAGTATTTGACTGATTTTGCGCGGCGCGGCGGGATCGGTTACATCGTACTGGTAAAAGCCGCCGTCGCCCACGACAAGGATGTGGGTTTCGTCCAGTGCGATCACATCGTACGTGGTAATACCGGTAACGTGCGAAAGGAGTTTGATTTTCAGCGGGTCAGATTTGTCAAAAACCTTGAGGCCCTCATCACAGAGGTACAGGTACTTGTCATACACCGAGAGGCCCTTGGGTTTTTTCATCGGGTAGGTAATGCGCAAGGAGGTTGCGGGCAGGCTGCGGATATCAATTACGTCCAATTGGTTGAATGTACCGTTGCACGTGGTGCCATCGTGGATGGTGACGTAGGCGTTGTCGTTGTCGCAAACGACGGGGTCGCAGCCAGAAGCGTGGTTAAATGAAGCCTCTTGTACGGGGTTGGCGGGGTTGCTGGCATCGAAAATAAACACGCCGGTTTGCGAGCCAACGAACAGTTTGTTCCCCCATGGAAAAATCGTTTCGATGTTCCAGCCAATATTGATGGGGGCCAGCGCAGAAGGGCAGGACGGAGATGCCACCGAGAAGGGGCGCAAGGTGAAATTGTCCACACAGTACAGGTAGTTGTCGTATTGGCCAAAGCGCGAGTATGACCCGGCGGTGCCAATTCCGGCAGGCAGGCCGGAGCCAGTCTTGCGCGGGCCGTTGGCACCGGTGTTCAATTGGTTGACACCCACGAAAATGAAGTCGCCTTCCATGAACCAGGGGCCGTTCCAGCGTTGGTCATCGCAAGCGACTTCCTCGGTGATAGGCGTTTGCAGGTAGTCTACCAGAAAACCGCGCTCCGCATTGAAGCCGTGCAATTGAAATACGCCTTCAGAGCGACAAACCGTTGTCGGGTTGTGCAGGTCGCTGATGTCAATGCTCACCAAATCAACATACTGATCGGCGTAGAGGTAGTGATCGCGTATGGCCATGTCCACGTTGCCGGGAATGTTCCAGAACACAACTGGCTTGGGGCTGGCAGGGTCGCTGTTGTCGAGTACATGGATGCCCTCGTGGACTTCGTTGATCAGCAGGTAGTCGCCGATGAGGTACATTTTTCCAGGATTTTTCAGGGCACGCGGAGCCTCGGCTTTCGCCGGTACGCGGAACTCCGACGGTGTTTTATACACCGGGTCGAAACGAATGTATGTGCGGGTGCTGGTGCAAGTGTCGCGCAGGCAGCCGGATAGCAAGGATGTGGCGGCGATGGCGAGCAGGGCAAAAAACGTTGCTTTTATTTTCATGGCAAGAGCAAGTAGTTAGTGAACGGTTGAATGGTGGCGTACAAAGTTTCCGAATTTCCGGACATTCAGCATAACCTGTCGCCAACTTCTGCATAGACAAGGTGCATCTGGAAAATCGTTGGGTAAAGGAAGAAAAAATATTCGTACTTCGCCCCAGCCATAACGGACTGCTTCCACAACTGCACTACGAAAAACGATGCCCGAACCGCTCAAAAATATCTTCTCCCGCCCCCTGGTCGAGGGTTTTGGCCAAACGGTGCATGCCGTGTGGCAACCGTTCGACCGCACTGCTTTTATTTCCCGTGTACTGGACGACAGGTGGGAACAGCGCGAACTAAAACAACGGATGCGCCATATAGCCGAAAGCCTCGGCAAAAGCCTGCCTCCTGATTACGCCGAATCCCTGAGCATTGTAGTGAAGGCCGCCGAACACCTGATTAAGCAATACGGCGAGCGACTCGCATTCGAGTACTGTTTTCTGCCCGATTATGTAGAGGTTTTCGGCGTTGGCTACCCCGATTTATCCATCCCGGCCATCGAAGTAGTGACCCGTGTGAGCAGTGCCGAGTTTGCTGTGCGACCGTTTCTCATTCGCTATCCCGCACGGATGTACCGGCAAATGCTCGTTTGGGCAGCACACTCCAGCCCGGCTGTACGACGCCTGTCAAGCGAAGGCTTTCGCCCCCGCCTGCCGTGGGGTATGGGCATACCCGCGCTCAAACAAGACCCCGCACCGGTACTGCCTGTATTGGAAAACCTTCGCGCAGACCCCGCTGAAACCGTGCGCCGATCAGTGGCCAATTGCCTGAATGACATATCGAAAGATCATCCCGACCTTGCGCTGGACATCGCCCGGCGCTGGCATGGGCAGCACCCCGACACCGACTGGGTGGTGCGGCACGCGCTGCGCGGGTTGTTGAAAAAAGGCCGAACCGAGGCACTTGCCCAGTTCGGATTCGACCGCAACGTGGCGGGCATCGAAGTGACAAACCTCATGGCTTCGACCATTGTGCCGATCGGCGGAAGCCTCGATTTTTCATTTTCATTGAAAAACACCGCAAGCACCCCGCACCAGGTACGGATCGAATACGGAATTGACTACCTGACCTCCAGTGGCAAGGTGTCGTACAAGGTTTTTAAAATCAAGGAAATGGTGCAGGCTGCTGGGCAATCGGAGCATATCCAAAAACGTCAGCGGTTTACGGATTTTACCACACGCAAGCACTACCCAGGCACACACCGGCTGCGTATTCTGGTGAACGGGAACACCCTGGCGGAGCAGGATTTCAAGGTGATTCCGATCCGTCCGGCCTGACGGATGGTGCCACAAAGGCACTACTTGTTAAACACGCACTTAATTTCCGCACACCAGCGTGCGCAATTGCTCGAACCATGTTGTGCCGAGCAGTCCCTTGATTCGATTGAAATCCGCACAGGCATCTGCGCGACGGCCAATATTCAGCAGCGCCGAAGCGCGGTGGTACAAAATCTCCGTGTTGTTTGGCTGAAGTGCCACGGCTTCGTTCCATTTTTCGAGGGCTTTTTCCGGCGGATTCTGATCGGTTACTTCGCCTGCTTCGTTTGCCAGTAATATTGCCTTGTCAAAACTTTCGTTTGCCAGTTTGCAACCGGGCTGGTCGGATTTGAACAGTGTGCGGAGGGGAAGAACAGTGGCTACAGGCCGGTCTTGGTACAATGCCGGATTCCATTGGCCCGACATGTGATTGGCCAAACGGATGGCCTCGTACTGAAAATCCATTCCCAGAGCGCTGAAATCCAACTGGTTTTCGATTTCAACACGGCCATTGGGCCGAATGATGAGCGAAAGTTCGATCACCCCAGTCTTGCAACTGTCCCGGTAACTGGCGGGATATCGGAGGTTGTTGAGTACAAATGTCATCAGGCCTTCTTCGTCGCCCTTGAACGCTGGCGGAATGTCCACTGCGACGTAAACAGTGTCGCCACTCGCTCGCAGGTAGTAGGGTAGTGCCTCCTGAAGCCGAAACCGGATGGGCAGCACTTGCCGCATCCGTACGGGCTTTCCCGCCCGTTTGGCTGGCACCCAACGCAGGCCCGCCTCGTCGAGGGCGGCCATCACACGAGCGGCCTCGTCGCCACAGCCTCCGCCGATGTCCTTGATAATTCGGATGTCGGAAATTCGCCCGGTCTTTTCCACCACAAACGATGTCACAACAGTACCTTCTTTATTCCCATTCCGGGCCTCTTCCGGGTAGCGGATATTTTTGGTAACAACGGACAAGAGTTGGGATTCGGCACAGCGGCGCAGGCTGTCCTCCGGCCAACCCGGATGCAAGTCGGGCATGCAACGGGCCAGCAAAGGCATCGGCATAGACTCTGCAACCTCGTAAATTGTTGTATCGGCTGTTTGGCCAGCCAAATTGGCGGCCAGGCAGAGCATAAGGGCAAATGAAGCAACGTACTTTCTCATAGCGTTGGATTTGGGCGGCGAAGGTAAAAAAAAGGCCCCGCCGCAAGGGCGAGGCCAGTCTGTTTTTGTAAAACAAGTAACGGTGCTCAGCAAGCACCTGCTACCCGAATGGTTCCGTTTTTGATTTTGATCGTAACGGTTGTTGTCATGTGTGCAGTAGTTTGATGAAAAAATCGGTTTGACGATGAAAAAAACATCGGCAAATTGGAGAGCGGCGAGGCCAAGGTACAGCCCCGGCGTTTTTTTCCAAGCAATGGTGCGATTCATTTTTTCCACCGGCATGTGGAAAACCCGCAGCCAAAATCCAATCCGTTCTGTTTCAGCATAATTTTTCGAAAATGCTCGTGCTACTTTTGCGCCGCATTTTTTTTCAAGGAATACGGCAAGATAGGAAGCAGAGAAAAATAAGTTGCACAGAGGCTCACAGAGTTTGAGAGGACAAAGAGTAAAAGTGTTTGATCCAAGAGAAGCAGCACATTTTTTCTCTGTGCCCTCTCAAACTCTGTGAGCCTCTGAGCAACTTGTTTTTGCGCCCTCTCTTACAGCGTGTTCCCAAAACTGTTTTATGAAAAAAATCCTCCTTATCGGCGCGGGCCGCTCGGCAACGGTGCTAATCGGCTACCTGCTGGAACAGGCCCGGCAGCACGGCTTTTTTGTCACCGTAGCCGATGCCGACGAAGCACTGGCACGCCAAAAAACAGGTGACCACCCCTGCGGAAAGGCTGTTCGATTAGATGCTGCCAACCCTGCCGACCGCCGTGACCTCGTGGCCCTGCACGATGTTGTGGTTTCCATGCTCCCCCCGCAAATGCACATCGAGGTGGCGCAGGACTGCCTCGCACTGGGCAAACACCTGCTCACGGCAAGTTACGTCTCCCCCGCTGTGCAGGCGCTGGATGCCGAAGTGCGCCAACGCGGGCTGGTTTTTATGAATGAACTGGGCCTTGATCCCGGCCTCGATCACATGAGCGCTATGCAGCGACTCAATGCCATCCGGGCCAATGGCGGCAAAATCACGGCTTTTTACTCCCACTGCGGCGGCCTGGTAGCGCCCGAAAGTGACAACAACCCGTGGCATTACAAATTCAGTTGGAACCCTCGCAATGTTGTGCTCGCTGGCCAGAGTACAGCCCAATTCCTCGAAAATGGCATGATGCGGTTCGTCCCGTATCGCCGCCTGTTTGGTCAACACCGACTCATCGATGTACCCGGGATGGGCCAGTGGGAGGTGTACGCCAACCGCGACTCCCTGCACTACCGTGAGGCATACGGGCTGGCCGATGTCAGGACGCTCTTACGGGGAACCATCCGGCATAAAGGCTACTGCGCCGCCTGGGATGCATTGGTACAAATCGGCCTCACCGACGGTAATTTTCCGATTCCCGAATCCGAAAACCTGACCTGCCTCGGCCTGATGGAGGCATACGCCGGAGACAAAAACGGCGCAGGCACGGTGCGCGAACGGATCGCTGACCTGATCGGCAGCCACCCGAACAGCCCGGTGATGCAACAATTGGACTGGCTTGGCTTGTTCGACGAGCGGGTCATAGGCCTGAAAAATGCCACGCCGGCGCTCGTTTTGGAACAACTGTTGCTCGAAAAATGGGCGCTCCTGCCCGATGACAAAGACATGGTCATCATGCAACACGAATTCGAGTATGAACTGGACGGCCACCCGCACCGCCACACGTCGACACTGGTGACAAAGGGCAACAACGGCACCGACACCGCCATGTCTCGCCTGGTGGGACTGCCCCTCGGCATCTTTGCAAAACTACTTTTGCTCGAAAAAATACATACTCCCGGGGTCAATATCCCGATCATGCCGGAGGTGTACGAGCCGGTGTTGGCTGAATTGGAGGCACTTGGTGTGCGGTTCGAGGAGCGGGAAGGTTAACGTTGGGAAACTACTCAGCGTACCAACAATTTTCCCTGCCCAAACCGGTCGCCACTCAGCCCGGCCACCGTCCACATATACACTCCAGGCGCCAACAAGCCGGGTAACTCCACATCCGTACGGGTACCCTCGAGTTCTTTTTCCAAAACTAACCGCCCCAGCGCATCGTATAGAAAAAATTGCGGCGTGTCCGCCAACGCCCGCGCCAGTACGGCTACCGTTTGCCCCGTTCTCGCGGGGTTGGGCAGCACCAAGTACCCCCCCGGGCCAGCGTGGTACACCACCACCGGATCGCCGATGATCTGACCGCCGTTTTCCATTTCCAACCTCGCTCGGTATGTGTTCGTGCCCGCCGTGGGCGAATGGTCTGTGTCCGTCACCTGCAACGCCGTTGGGTCTTCAATGTGCAGGGGTGACCACAATCCCCCTTTTAGTTTTTCCAAAAAGACCCGCTGCACGCCATACAGCGAGCTGAGGTCGAGGGTCAGGTGTATACGGTCTTGCACATCGTCGAGCAGGGCCAACAGGTTGAGAATATAGCAACCGGTAGTCTGCCGGAGGTCGGGCGTACTGGCAGTATGGCCTTCCGCCATTGCGTCGGCGAGCAGGGCCGACACGGCGAAACGCTCCTGCGCGAAAGCGCTTTTTTGCAAAACAACCGACGTGTCAGCGGTCAAAAAAGAGGGCTCCAGGTACTGCTGACTCAATGCCCACACGCGATAAACGGCTGCAGGTGAAACGGAATTCCAGCGCAGCATCAGCGAGTCAGGGCAGTTGAAATCCACCCGAACACGCAGTTTTGGCGCGATCAGAAATGTATCGGAAACGACGGTTCCCCCACCCGTGCGCATACGTACCTGGGCAGCCGCCAGGGTATCCGGTGCGAGCCAACGGTAGTACCCGGGATCGAGAGACAAGTCGGGGTCTATTGTTTGCCAGGTATTGCTGCCAGCCGTTTTCCATTCCAAAATGCCGCGCTGGCCCTCGAAGTTGGTTTCCCAGCGCAATACGGCCCCGGCTCCTGCGGCAACGGGATGGTTGCGCACAGGACTTGTCCACTCGAAGTGCCCGATAGTATCCCAATGAAAAACAAGAGCAAAAATTTGGCTCCCGGACGCGACGGCGGCACCACGCACCTGAAGTTGGTATGTGCCAGCGGATGGCGCATCAATGCGCACTTGTTCGGCTGTGTTCAACGAATCGCGGCCCCGGCGGGCAGGCAGCAACAGGGAGTCGCGATGGGGCGACGGGTTGAGCACCCAAGGCAGCCAAACGGTGCCATCGGGTGCGACCACCCTCAGGTCAAGGTCGTGTGCCAATGCTTTGGCCGCATTGGGCTGAGCGGGCACGTCGTTCCAACAAAGTGTGACCCGCAGCCGAGCGGGGTTGGCCGGGAGAGTGATTGGAAAAAGTTTGGTTTCGCCCTCCGCTATGGCACCTGTAGCCGTTTGTTTACGCTGCACGATTTCGACGGCCAATTTCAAGTTCAGGTTACCGTGGCCGCTGAGGAAGTCGGGGCCGGGATTACCTATGTCATCACATGAACCGATCAGTACGGCCCGCAACATTTCGGCAGGCGGTTTTTGATTGTTTTTTTCAAAAAAAGCCTGCCGCAACACCGCTGCAGCGCCGGAAACCAGGGTCGCTGATTCGGAGCTGCCGTTCTGGCCAAAGGCCGTCAGGTCGGGCTTGATCCGACCGTCGTATGCCGGGCCTCGGGAACTGAACGCTAACACGTTGGCAAACGAATCGGTAGCTGCCACGCAGAGCGCGTTTTTGGTCATTTTGAAATTTCCCGTCAGGTTGGCGAAGCCCGGCGTTGCGGCATACGGGCCGGCCGGTGCCGTGTCGAATCCCTTGTTTCCGGAAGAAAAAACGTGCAGCAGTTCACCGTGGTTTTGAGTACTCAGATCGTAGGCCAGTGCGCCCGCTCCGTAATAATTTTCGATGTCAACGCCGTAGGAGTGGTTTTGTATGGCAATGTCGAAGTCGGTGTAGTCCGAGTCAGCATCGGGTAAGAGGCCCACGAAAGACGATGATACCAAACGGCTGCCCCGCGCCACGCCCCGTGCCTCGGGGTCGGTGTTGCCGGCTCCGGCAGCGAGGGTGGCCATGAGTCCGGCATGTACGGTCAGGCCGGTCGCTGATTTTCCGGTAGACAACACGCGGTTTTTGAGGTCGGCATCGGTGCTGTCGAAGCGGAATTCTTTGATCGAAACCGTGGTTCCCGAGCCGTCGAGCGCGGGTTGGCGTCCGTGTACGAAACTAACGGAGTTGGTAGCAAGGTTGTGGCCGGGCACGGCCCGTTCTTCCCGTGCCACGGTATGGCCAATGTCAGCGAATTGTACATCAGACATGGGCAGGATTTTTTCCATCAACACAGTACGCGGGCACCACAGTACGGCGATTTCAGCTGGTTCATAGGTGCCCAGAACAATGATTTCGGGCGAGACGACAGTCAACCAGTTCCGGAAACTGCTCAGATTGCGGGTCACCACGACAAACCGCTCCGGCCCAGCAGCCGCACTGCGGGACTCGGTCAGCAACGCCGGAGCACACTTGGCTAACCAGGGATTTTGCCCGTAAAGGGTGAGTGATTGAAGGACAAAAAGCGGGAGGACGGTGAGTGTCAGGCGCACAGGCGGTATGTTTTTGCAATTTTACTAAAAATCATGGTTCGCGTTCCACACATTCCAGCGCAAGCCAAGGGAAACGAGTCGTGTGTCGAGGTCGCGGTTGATATCGGTGCTGGCTTTGTTGCGCAATAATAGCCGGGCTTCCCAGAACAGGTTGTGTCGCCATTGCCAGGTGGCATTCAGCCCAAACAGCACCGTGGTAGCCCGTCGGCCCTGCGCCGTTGTATTGCCGTAGTCCTGCTGGCGGGTCGCGTTGCCGAGGAGGGGGTTGCCGCCCCAATTTTCGCCGGGGCCATCGTCGCCCGTTTGGGAATGGAGGAGCCGGGCGGCGAGGACCAGCCGGTGATGCGGCTGGTAGCGAGCAAGCAGAACTGTTTCCCGAAAATTGGCCCATAGCGGGTGTGCGAGCGGCTGGTTGTAGTGGGTGTAGCTATTCAGCGAATCAAAACTGGAATAGGTATACGGGCGCACGGAGTTGTGTTCCACTTGTATGTCGAGGTGGTCTACCCCAAATGCATTGATGTACTTCAGGCCAGCCTGAAAACCGAACTTGTTGCCCCACCAACCCCCTCTTGCAGAACCGAACGCCTCGGAAACAAAGAACTCATCGAGCAAAAACTGGCCGTACAGCCGCAGGCGTTTGAA
>JBJXEZ010000034.1:0-22952 GCA_046153695.1 Saprospiraceae bacterium | reverse complement strand
CAGGCTAGACAGTTACTTTGAATTTATGAATGTCCCAATTTTACAGCGATGTTCAAAAATTATTTCAGTCGCCATATCGCACTGACTTGAAACGGCATTATCAATTTCCCAAATGGCTAAAGTCGAGTTTAGAGCGTGTTTAAATTTCATTCGCCGGGATACAAGCGGCAAATTTTGCTTCATACTACGTTAAAATTTTCGCCGTAGGCACCCGGCTACGGCTGCAAATTTTGCCTTGTCTGAAACAAAATTTGCTCGCTTTCGCCTCTGCACTGAAATTTAAACACGCTCTTAGCGAATAAAAGGCTTTTACGCGTTCGGAATCGTGAGCACCTGGCCGGGATGAATCACGTCCGGGTTGTCCAAAATATCACGATTGGCTTCGAAAATGGCCTTGTACTTCATCATGTCTTTGTAATAGTGCTGAGCGATCTTGCTAAGGCTCTCGCCTTTTTCCACGGTGTGTTTGGTGTAGTAGCTGGTGTTTGCCACGCTGATATCGGCCATGATATCGGAAGGGTTGTCGCCGCCTACAGCCTTGATAGCATCCCAAAGTTGATCTTTTTGGTACGCATCGGATACGGTGCCCCACATGTTGAGTTTGCCGCCGGTTTCTTCCACACGGCCGTTTTGCACGTTGAGGCTTTCTCCCAGGTCAAGGACGTTTTGATACTTTGCTTTTACTGACATAAGAATTGGTGTTGAATGTTTTTGAAAAGGAATAATGCGCAAGTTTAAAACGGTTTTAGCGAATGGCCTGATTAAGTTTTCAAAAATTTGCGATCGGGGGCATTAGACTGGAGCCATGCAGGTTGGTCACACCATTGCGCGGGCTACTTTTGCAGCCAAAACACGCGGCACATGAAAATCCTGCTCATCCGCTTCAGTTCAATTGGCGACATTGTGCTGACCACTCCGGTGGCCCGTTGCCTCCGGCGGCAATTGGACGCAGAAGTACACGTCCTCACCAAACGGGCTTTTGCTCCCGTACTGGAGCCGAACCCGCATGTGGCCCGCGTTTTTTCTTTGGAAAAAAAACTCGCCCTCCTCCTGCCTGACTTGCGCAGCGAACGCTACGACTGGGTACTCGACCTGCATCACAACCTCCGCAGCACCCGCGTGAAATGGGCCCTGGGCTGCCCATCCCGTTCGTTCGACAAGTTGAACCTCGAAAAATGGTTGCTCGTTCATACCGGCTTCAACTGCCTGCCCGAACGCCACATTGTTCACCGCTATATGGCCACCGCCGCGCACCTCGGGGTACAGTACGACGGACAGGGGCTGGACTATTTCATTCCGCCCGATCAGGAAGTGGACTTGCCTGGGTTGGCCCCCGGGCTACAGGCAGGTGCATACGTTGCCTTCGCAATCGGAGCTGCGCACGCTACCAAGCGCCTTCCGGCAACAAAAATCGCCGAGATTTGCCAACGGTTGAATACTCCGGTGGTTTTACTGGGTGGCAGGGCCGAAATGGCCGCTGGCAAACAAATTGCCGCCACCGCGGGCTCGCATGTTCTGGACTTTTGCGGGCGGCTGACTTTGCACCAAAGCGCCTCTGTAGTGCGGCAGGCTGGCAAAGTGGCCACCCACGACACCGGGCTGATGCACATAGCCGCCGCCTTTGGCAAGCCGATCGTGTCGCTGTGGGGCAATACGATGCCTGGTTTTGGCATGTATCCATTTTATCCCGACGGGCAGGCTTGCGAGACGCGGTTCGAGGTGCCCGGCCTGTCATGCCGCCCCTGTTCCAAAATCGGCCACGACCATTGCCCCAAGGGCCATTTTCGGTGCATGAACGACCTCGACACAGGGGCTATCGCTCAAGCGCTAAAGTGACCGGAAGTTTCCAAAAAAGTTATTTTTGGAGCGGGTGCGGATGCGTTCGCCAATTTTGCTCTATTTTTCGCGGCGCAAATCCGGGTCAACCCGATTGGCCCGATTTTTTTAAAAAAACAGCACACCAACATCCTGATAATCGCTTTTTTAGCCAAGGCCCACGCTTGCCGTCGAATGCCGAACGCTATCAGCCAACAACACTTAAGTATGCACAGCAAAAAACTACTCTTCCTCCTCGCTGCCCTGCTGATCGGTAGCGCTTCCTGGGCGCAAGACATCCACTACACGATGTACAACATGTCGCCCATGACGCTTAATCCGGCCAATGTCGGCAAGTTTGAAGGCACGGCACGTATTGGTGGCATTTACCGCAGCCAGTGGTCGCCCATTAGCGGGAATCCTTACCGCACACCATCTGTTTGGGTGGACGCACCGATTATACGCGGTTTCCGCAAGCAGGACTGGATTGGCATCGGTCTTATGCTCTACCAGGACAAGGCCGGTGCTGCCGCCATATCACACGGTGCTTTCAAACTCGGTGCCACCTACCACCTGGCGTTAGGCAAATCCGGCAACACCGTCATCTCCATTGGCGGCCACTACGGCGGCGAGAACCGGAAAATCGATAATAACCTGATCCAGTTCTCCGATGGATTTATCGGACCCGGCAACTACAGCCTTGCGCAAAGTATGGACCATGGCCGGGTGCTGGGCAATGCCAACTACACCGATATTGATGCGGGCATCTTGTTCTCCACACGCCTGAACAAGGCCACCGACTTGAGCCTCGGCTTTTCCATGTTCCACCTCACCAAGCCCAATTACAGCCTGCTCAGCGGCGGCGGCGGCGGCAGCGGCGGCCCGGTACAGGGCCAGTCCGAGCTGCCTACCCGTGCCATTGCGACGGGCATGTTTAATCTGGCACTCAACGACCGCTGGACGATCAGCCCCAGTTTTCTGTTCCAGACCATGGCCGCCAACGACGAGATATCGGTGCAAGGCATGGCGGGGTACCTGTTTAACCCGGAAAAAGACATCACCCTGCGTGCTGGCGTGAACTACCGCCTTGGCGATGCCATCAGCCCGATGATCGGAGCCAAAATCAAAGACCTGACCCTCGGTTTTGCCTATGATGTGAACACTTCTCCCCTCGAGGTAGCTACCAACAATCAGGGCGGTTTCGAGATTGCCGTTAACTACATCATCAAAATTTACAAACCCGCTGTGGTGAAGCCAAAAGTGCTTTGCCCGCGCTTTTAAAGCGTGTTAAATCGCAGTCGCCGGGCTGCAAGCGGCAAATTTTGCTTCCTGCCCGTTGAAATTTTCGCCATAGACAACCACTATGCCTGCAAATTTCGCCTTGCTTGAAACACAACCCGCTCGCTTTCGCATCGGCACTGAAAATTAATCACGCTCGTAGAAAACCCGGAGATGGGATTTAGCACATTAGCACATTGTCTAATTAGCACATTGTACTTACCAACCATGAATAAATATATCGTTACCCTCTTTTGCCTTTTGGCCCTGGCCACCATCCGCGTTTCGGCGCAGCCCCTCAACCGCTCCACCCCTGATGCCATGCTCAAATCGGCCAAAGAAGCCGAAGCCAGTGGCAACCCCTACGCCGCACTAGAGTATTACGAAGACATTTTTGACTCCACCAAGGACAAGGATGCGAATATCCGCATCGCTACGCTCAATTTCGAACTGCGCGATTACCAGCGTGCCGAGCGTGTGCTCAGCCGGATCGTACAACGCGACCGCGGCAACGAACACCCTGAACTAAAATACCTGTACGCACTCACCCTCAAGCACAACGGTAAATACGCCGATGCAGAGGATATGTTTGGCCAGGTCATCGCCGACAACCTCGATACAGCCCTCATGTTCAAAAGCCGCCTGGAAATATCAGGTTGCCGTTTGGGCCGCAAGGCTAAACAGCCTGAACTGCTCTCCGTAACCAACCTAGGTAAAAAAGCCAACAGCCCCCAAACGGAAGCGTCACCCTCGTATAGCGGCGGCGAGCTGTACTTTACCTCGCTGGCCACCAAAGACGTGGTCACGCTGGATGGCGATGAAGGTGATTGGTACACCAAAATCTACACTGCTGCCCCCCCCGCACAAGCGGGAGCCGACTTCGGTGCGCCCACGGTGCTCGGAACTCAGGTCAACCGCGAGGATTGGCACCAGGGCAATGTGTCCGTTTCGCTCGACGGCAAGACCATGTTCTTCACCCGTGTCGAGATGGACAACAACTACATGAAATCGAGCAAGGTTTTCTTTTCCCGAAAAGGCTCGGACGGTTGGGGCGCTGCCACTGAAGTGACCGGTGTGAATGGCGATTACATCGCCAAACACCCTTGCGAAGGCGAACTGTTCGGCGAAAAGGTGTTGTTTTTTGTGGCCAACATGCCTGGCGGAAAAGGCGGATACGACGTGTACTACGCCACGCGCAAATCGGAAGGCGTGTATAGCCTGCCCGTCAATATCGGAGCCGTAATCAACACGGCCGGGGAAGAAGCCAGCCCGTTTTATCAAGACGGCAAACTGTACTTCAGCAGCAATGGCCATCCCTCAATCGGTGGTCTTGATGTATTCGAGAGCCAGTGGAACGGCTCCGTTTGGAGCACGCCGGAGCCACTGCCGCTCGGAATCAACACCAGCCTCGACGATCAGTACTACACCCGCAGCCCCGATGGCTACAGTGGCTACCTCGTTAGCAACCGCCCTGGCCCCAACAACCTCAAGAGCAAAACCTGCTGCGACGATATTTACCGCTGGGAAATCGAACGCATCAAAGTCGAACTCGTGGCCACCACATTCCGACTGAAAAGGAAGGACGAAAAAGCCAATCAACCCCTGGACGGCTGCACCGTACAGGTGATTGACGTGACGGATAAAAATCCGCTCAATGTGGACACTAAGACCAACGCTGCGGCCAATGATTTTGCCTTCACGCTTTCGCCCGAGAAATCCTACATGGTCATTGCGGAGCGCGAAGGGTACACGCCGGACACGGTCAAATTCAACACTACTGGTGTCAAAAAGACCATCAAGGTGGAGAAAAAACTCACCCTGCGTACCAAACGCCCACCGAAGCCCACAACCCGAATCGTGAAGCGCGACGAGCCGATCCGACTCAACAGCATTTACTACGATTTTGACAAGGCCGACATCTTGCCCGCCTCTGAAAAAGACCTTCAGTTTTTGGTCAATTTGATGAACCAGTACCCGGACATGAAGATCGAACTGTCGTCGCACACCGACGCTCAGGGCCGAGATGACTACAATGAACGCCTGTCCCAGCGCCGTGCAGACAGCGCCAAGACCTGGATGGCGGCCAAAGGCATTGTGGCTGAAAGGATTGTGGCTGTTGGTTCTGGTGAAAAATTCATTCTCAACCGCTGCCAAAACGGCGTGGAATGCCCCGACGAAGAGCACCGATTCAACCGCCGCACCGAGTTCAAGATCATTGCCGGGCCGACGAGCATCACCATCGAGGAGGAAGTGCAAGAGCCCGGTGGCGATCAGTAATGCCTCTTCGGTTTAACCCACTCAAAAATGATAGTTTCGGATAAGCGATTCAACTTCCTGTACCATTTTGGCCTGTATTTGCAGATGATGCGGCAGGCGCTCGGGCGGCCTGAAAAGGTTTCGATGTACTGGAAAGAAACGATGCGGCAGACCAATGATATCGGGGTCGGCTCGCTAATCATCGTCTGCCTCATTTCGGTGTTCATCGGGGCTGTGGCTGCTGTCCAGTTCGCTTACCAGTTGGACGGCCAGTTGATTCCTCGCTACTACATCGGCTATATCGTGCGCGATCTGGCCATCATCGAGCTGTCGCCGACTATCACCTGTCTCGTTTTGGCGGGCAAGGTTGGCTCCAACATGACCGCCGAAATCGGCGGCATGCGCCAAAAAGAGCACATAGACGCGATGGAAGTGATGGGTGTGAACACGGCTGCCTACCTCATCCGACCCAAAATGATCGGCTCGCTGGTGGCCATTCCGCTGCTCGTAACGTTTTCGGCGTATGTGGCCGTTGCTGGCGGCTACCTCGCCAGTGTGCCCACCGGCCTCATCACCGACGACGAATACATCCAGGGGCTTCGCTCCTTTTTCGAGCCGTACAATGTGTTCATGATGTACGTCAAAGCCTTCGTGTTCGCCTTTATCCTGTCCACCGTTTCCTGCTACCAAGGCTACTTCGTTCAGGGCGGCAGCATCGAACTCGGCCAGGCCAGCACCCGTGCCGTGGTGTACAGCGATATCCTGATCCTGCTGGCGGATTATTTGATCGCGGTGCTGCTGACGGGGTAGGGGAGGTGTGGTCCTCTTTAGCAACAAAAGCGCTTCTACTGCCAATTGATTTGCAGTAGAAGCGCTTTTGTTGTGATTTGCTAAGACTTAGGATGTTGATTTGGTTGAGTACCACATCGTTACTCCGTTAATGATTGTGCTGTTCTGGCGGAAATGGTTTTGAGCCGCTTTTTGGAACACCCTCCAAGGGCTTTCCTAACCGCCCTCCCACCCCTTCAAAAATTATTTTTGGCGAGAAGTGAACCCGGCTTGGGTATTTTGCAGACTTTTGAAAACCGCTCTCCCCTTCACCGCACAAACACCCACCACATCATGCACCGTACCCTCACCCTCCTGCTCCTGCTCATCACTTCTGCTGTGGGCTTCGCCCAAATACCTGCCGAAAACACAGCCAAATACCTCGAACAAGCCCGGCGCATCCTGAAAAACACGCCGGTGATAGATACCCACATTGACTACCCGTGGAGCCTCGTGGAGCGCAACGAGTGGTTCAAGCCCGGCTACGAGGCTCATGCCCTTCGGCATCCGGGCGGCGATTTTGACTACGAACGCGCCAAACAGGGCGGCCTGTACGGGGCGTTCATGTCCATCTATGTGCCTGCTGACTACCAAAAAATGCCGCCCGGCAGTGCAAAGGCTGTCGCTGACTCGCTCATTGACCTCGTGTTGGCTATGGCCAAAGCCTATCCGGACAAGTTTGCGCTCGCGCCCACTGCCGCCGATATCGAGAAAAATTTCAAAAAAGGTATTGTGTCGCTGCCCATGGGCATGGAAAACGGCGCGCCCATCGAGTCGCTGGCCGATGTGGCTTATTTTCACCGCCGCGGAATCCGGTATGTGACCCTTGCACACAGCCGCAACAACAAAATTTCTGACTCGTCTTACGACACCCTGCGCACCAACGGCGGCCTCAGCGCTTTTGGCCGCGACGTGGTGCGCGAAATGAATCGAACGGGCATCCTTGTGGACGTGAGTCACCTCTCCGACCAGGCCATCTGGCATGTACTCGAGGTGACAACCAAACCAGTCATTGCCACACACAGCGCCTGCCGCCACTTCACTCCCGGCATGGAGCGCAATCTGCCCGACACGCTCATCCGCGCCATTGCCCGCAACGGCGGCGTGGTGCAGGTACCATTCAGCCATTATTTCCTCAGTACACGCAGCCGCGAGGTGTTTTTTGAAGCCCAAAAAAAGATGAAAGCCGCAAACCTGGACGAAAACAGCCCGGAAGGCCGGGCTTTTATGCGTGCCGAACTGACCAAGGCTGGCGTTGGCGTAGGTGCCGTAGCGGATCATATTGACCACATCCGCCGGCTCGTGGGGTCAAACCACATTGGCCTCGGCGGCGACTTCGATGGCGTGGGCCTCGCCCTGCCGCCCGACCTGGCCGACGTGAGTATGTACCCCAACCTCATCGCCGAATTGCTGCGCCGGGGGTACACGAAAAATGAAATTCGAAAAATTTGTTACAAAAACACGATGCGGGTGTGGAGAGCGAGCGAGTGAGCGGGTGAGCGGGTGAGAGGTGTCAGATTCGGATTGTTTTTACTGTCGCGCCTTTGGGTTTTGTTTTCGGTACTTCTTGCTGACGCAAACGTTCCTCGGGCAACAGGTTGTCGTCCGAAGGGACCGAATTGCCGTCGTCGGGTACGCTATCAGCCGGCTTCCGAGGCTGTTCGAAGGGATTCATGCCTTGAAAAAACTGCTCGAACAGTTGGTTAAAATCCATCGGGCTTCCATTGCCGTCGAATGAACGGAAATCGAAAAAATGGCTGCCGTTGCCGTCGAAGGTGGTGTCTGCGTGAAAGTAAAAATACGAACTGGAGTCCGGTGAAACCTGAAACTGTCCGCCGTTCGAGGTGGAATCAACTGGAAACATGCGGCGCATCTGCTCGTCCATGCGGCGCTTCAGTTGTTCAAATCGGTCGAGCGGCGCCTGTTCGGTTTGGGCAGAAGCCAATGCTGGCAACAAAAGCCAGAAGAGCAGGAATGTGCTGGTTTGTTTGTTCGGAAAAATACCTGTGTCAAGCATGGTTTGAGTTTGTATTTGTAGCCGATCAGGAACGACACCCTACTGTCCCGGATCGGCGCTGGCATTCACGTCGCCAATCTTTACGCCGGTGAATTGAAAAAAGCCCGGCACGGGATCGGTGGTATTGGGTACAACGATGGCGTGTGGCACCGGAGTCTGGAACGGGTCAGCCGGGTTTTGAAAAACGTGGTCCTTGGGGAAGAACCGCCACGATTGGCCATGTGGCAGTTCTGTTATTTTTCCCAGAATGAGTTTTTGCAACAGCACTATGTCTTGCATGCTCACCTTGCCGTCCAGATTGGCATCGGCGGCCACTATTTTCCACGGTGCGTCTAGCAGTTGCAGGCCGAGGATGTGGCGCTGAATTTCCACTAAATCGAACGTTGACACGCCGTTCAGCGGGTTGGATTTTTTTACAGGCCGAAGCGTGGATGTGAAGCCCGGTTCGAGCAGGCCGCCGAACTGGCCCCATACGCCGCTGGCGTGGGTAAGTATGGTTGCTGATTGGCTTGCAGGGATAGTGTCACCCGCGCAGTTTTGCCCGGTCAGCGTGAACGAGACACCGGCAATGCCAGAATCATCGGGGCGCATGGTTGTGATAGTGAAGGACGGATCGCAATTTCCCATCATGTTGTTGAGAATGGTAACTTTGACTTCACAGGAGGTCGTGTTGCCGGATGCATCCTGTGCCCACACCTCGACAAACTGGTAATTGCCCATATCGTTAGCCGTGTAGCTGATAGTGGTGCCGCTTTCGGGATACCCGGTGCCGGTACAGCGTTTGCGCAGGCGCGTCGAAACGATTCCCGGAGCATTATCTGTCAAGGAATCAATCAGGCTGGCAGGCCAGACGGTCACTAAACAAGTGGGGCCGAGTAGGAGTTCGGCCGTTTTTTTGCAGCTCAATTTCGGCGGTACGTTGTCTGTTTGAGCGGCGAGTGTTTGGGAGAAAAACAAAAAGGCGAGTAGCGGAGTAAAAAACCTGTTCATGGGTTGTTTTTGATTAGGAAATAAAAATATCAGGTGGTAGTAGTCTGATGCCTATGACCGACCTGGCATCACCAAAACGATGCCTAAAAGCCTCTTGGGAAGGCTCAAAACCGGTGTTCTGACCGCCTGCTGACCAAAATCAGGCTCGGCGTAGTTTGCTGTGCCGCACGCTGTACCCAAAGTAGATTACCAGCCCGATGGCCAACCAAATGCCGAACCCGAGCCAGCTCTTGGCTGGGATTTGGGCCATCATGTAAAAACAGGACACCAGGCCAAGTATCGGGATCAGCGACAAGCTGTGCCGGAACGCCAGAATGACCATATAAAAGCAGGTCAGAGCAAACAGCCACATCGGGATTTTGTGTTGAAATAACGCCCAACCCGACTCGAACTTGGCCGAGTCCGGCAGCGGTGCTGCTGTCACCACCCGGGTATAGTCCGCCTCCGAAAGGCTGCCGAGGTAGGCCGCCAGATCGTTGCCCGCATTGGCAAAACCGCTGCTGTCCGCTCGGCCTACTTGCGCCACAAACGATCCTGTCTGTGCGGCATTGAGGCGGCTAAGCAGGGTTTCTGTTTCGAACATTTCGGCATCGTTTCGCAGCCAGGACAGGGTCGCGCCTCGGTGCTCCGACAGCAGGTATGCCAACCCGCCAACCACCAGCAGTGGGAACAACCACTTGCCATTAATGTACGGCGTACGGAACTTGCCACGGGGCGCGTCGGGGGTCATTTGCAGTTTCAAAACGCCTGCGCACACCAGCACGAAAGCAAACAGGGTACCCATGCTGCACAGGTCAAGCACAGTGTCGCTGGGTATGAATAACATGGGCACGACCACGAAAAAACCTGTGATAATGGTGGAAAAACTCGGCGTGTGGAAACGCGGGTGGATACGGGAAAAGGCTTTAGGCAACAGGCCGTCGCGGCTCATCGTCATCCAGATACGCGGCTGACCGAGTTGGAACACAAGGAAAACGCCTGCCATAGCCACCACAGCGCTCACGGCGATGATGCCCGAAAACCACTTCAGGTTTAGTTTTTCAAAAACAAAAGCCAACGGGTCGTTCACGTCTAACTCTTTGTAATTGACCATACCCGTGAGCACCAGAGCGATCAGTATGTACAAAAAGGTACACACAACGATAGCGTACACCATGGCTCTCGGCAAGTCCCGTTGCGGGTTTTTGCATTCTTCAGCAGTGGTGGACAGCGCGTCGAAGCCGATGTAGGCGAAAAAGACGGACGACACGCCAGCCATCACACCGCCAAAACCGTTGGGTACGAACGGGTGCCAGTTGGAGGTGTCCACATAAAACGCGCCCACTACGATCACTAATGCTACCACCACCATTTTGAGGATCACCATCACGTTTCCGGCATTTTTGGATTCGCGAATACCGATGTACACCAGCGCGGTGATCAGGATAGACATGATCATGGCGGGCAGGTCGAGGATAACACGCAGTCCTCCCAACGACGGTGATTTGGTCCACGCCTCGTAGGCTTCCCGTTGGGCATCGGTCAGCGCGGCCACAGACGTGCCACCCTGTAGCAGACCGTCGGCCACGGCAAATCCGTTGCGCGCCGACACATAGTCCAATTGTGCCCAAGCAGGTATGTGCCAGCCGGCCGTGTCGCACAGGCTGGTGAAATAGCCCGACCAGGATACAGCCACGGTGATGTTGCCCACTGCGTATTCCATGATGAGTGCCCAGCCGATGATCCAGGCGATGAGCTCGCCGAAGGCGACATAAGAATAGGTATAAGCGCTGCCGGAAACGGGTAGCAGTGAAGCGAACTCGGCGTAGGCAAACGCAGCGAAGCCACAAGCGAAGGCAGTAAAAATGAAGAGGAAAACGACGGCAGGGCCGCCGTTGTAGCTCGCCGAGCCGATGGTGCTGAAAATACCGGCGCCTATGATAGCGGCTATACCGAGTGCTGTCAGGTCAAGCACACCGAGGTGTTTTTGCAGCCGCGGCCCTGTGTCGGCATCACCGGATTCGTGGTGCGCTGTGGCTATGGCATCGGGTACGGACTTCTTGCGGAACAGGTCGTTGAAAAAAGACATAGGGCAAAGTGGTTTCGTTTGTCCGGCTCTCAGAGGCTGTTTGAATTCTTCTGCCGGGGGCCAAAAGAGCAGTTTTTGTTGTCCGGCGAGACTCGTTTTTTGGTGCATAGCCGGGGTTATGTGCCAAAAAACAGCCGAAGCCTGGCGGCAAAAAATGCCTTTTGGCCCCGGTGAGAAGAATTCAATCAGCCTCTAAGGCCGAATCCGGCTCCAATGTCTGCATTTTTGCTGTTTGCCCGTTGCGTCGTTGTGATTTTTCAAAAAAAACACCCCCTTAACTCTGTAGGCGGCACGTAGGTAGCGGGAATGGAATCGGAAAAAAAATAGCCCGCCGGCACAGAGACAAAATTTTATCAACACAAGTTATCCACAATGTGGACAATTTAAAAACTCCTTTTTTGTTATTGATTTCCAGGTAGTTGAAATAGTTATTAACATTGTGTGGAAAAAATGGGTGAGCATCAAAGAAAAAAACTCTACTTTTGTCAGCGCTTCGCCAAGTTCGACCCTCTCGCTTTTGAGTCTGCTCAAAGTTGTTTTTTGGGTTTTTTGCGCAGGTGTTTTTGCAATCCTTCGCGTCTTCTGAAATCAAGTCCACAACGGCAGTCAATTTGACTGTTGTCGGGGTGCCCTGCGCTGAAAAAAACGTCAACCAATTTACGATACCTACACGCACTTTTTTTTACAGATGATACAAGGAACACCAACTATTGAACCGATTTTGGCAGAGAATCCCGATCGCTTCGTAATCCTCCCCATTAACTACGCGGATGTTTGGAAGATGTACAAAACCTCGGTTGCCTCGTTTTGGACCGCCGAGGAAATTGATTTGGCCTCCGACATGAACGATTGGGACAACAAGCTCAACGACGGCGAGCGGCACTTTGTCAAGCACGTTTTGGCGTTCTTTGCGGCCAGCGACGGTATCGTGAACGAGAATCTCGTACTCAATTTCATGCGGGAGGTGCAAATCCCCGAAGCCCGCTGTTTTTACGGCTTTCAAGTTGCCATCGAGAACATCCACGCCGAGATGTACTCTTTGCTCATTGACACCTATATTAAAGACCCGAAAGAGAAAGATTTTCTGTTCCACGCCCTTCAAAATCTGGAGTGCGTGGCAAAAAAAGGCAATTGGGCACTGAAGTGGATCGAAAACGCCCCCACCTTCGCGCATCGGCTCATCGCGTTTGCCGCTGTGGAAGGCATCTTTTTTTCCGGCTCTTTTTGCGCCATATTCTGGCTGAAAAAACGCGGACTCATGCCGGGCCTCACGTTCAGCAACGAGCTCATCAGCCGCGACGAGGGCCTGCACTGCGACTTCGCCTGCCTGCTCTACTCCATGCTGAACCACAAACTTGATCCCGCCGAAGTCGAAGCCATCATTAGCGAAGCCGTTGCGTTTGAGAAAGAATTCGTGACCGACGCGCTGCCAGTATCGCTTATCGGGATGAACGCTGAATTGATGGGCCAGTACATCGAGTATTGCGCCGACCGCCTGCTGCTCTCGCTGGGCAATGAAAAAGTGTACCGTACCGCCAACCCGTTCCCCTGGATGGACATGATCTCGATCCAGGGCAAAACCAACTTCTTCGAAAAACGCGTGGGTGACTACCAAAAAGCCGGTGTCATGGCCAAACGCGAAGAACAGGTTTTCGCCACCGATGCGGATTTTTAAAAAGGTTAGAGGGTTAGAAGGTTTCTGGTTCGCACAACCTTTTAACCAGTAACCCTCAAACCAGTAACCTTCTAACCTCTTAACCTTTTTTTTCACCAAAATCGTAAAAATCATGGGTAAATTCGTGATCTCCAAGCGCACCAACGGCGACTATCAGTTCAACCTGAAAGCCTCCAACGGGCAAGTTATTCTCACCAGCCAGGGCTACTCCGCCAAACCCTCCTGCCTCAACGGTGTCGAATCGGTCCGCACCAATTCGCAGGACGATGCCCGTTTCGAGCGGCTCACTGCCACAAATGGCAAATTCTATTTCAACCTTAAGGCCACCAACGGCCAGATCGTAGGTGCCAGCCAGATGTACGAGAGCGAGGCCTCACGTGACAATGGTATCGCTTCCGTGAAAAACAATGCCCCGGACGCTACCGTCGAAGACGAGACAGTGGCAGCATAACAGCCCCTTTTGTTATTTCGCAGAAATCCGTCCGCTCTAAAACGGGCAGCCTCCGGCCAAAACAGTTTTAGAGCGGGCGGATTCCTGCGGACTGACAAAGAGACGGCACTAATCCTATTCCACAAACCGCTTTTTCATTTTATCATGCTCAAACCTGCTGCCCTTTTCATCCTCTTTTCATTCGCCCTGTCGCTACACGCACAGGAGCGGCCGTTTGCTATAACTGTACAGGCCGGGGCCACGTTCGCCTCCATTGACCCGGATTGGAATGCCTTTGATCCCAAGTTTCGCACCGGATTTTTTGTGGGTGTCGGTATGCAATGGCCCCTTTCGGAAAAATGGAGTATCCCGGTGGACCTGCGGTTTGCACAGCGGGGATTTTACAACATCACGCCAGCAGCATTTGTGCTAATCGACGGCCAAATCGGGGTGTATAAGGGCCGGGTGGACTACCGCTCAATCTGCGTGGATTTGATCCCACAGGTTTCGTTTCGTCCGGTCAAACACCTGAGCCTCGCCGCTGGGCCCTACCTGTCGTGGCGTAATGGCGAAGCCGTACAATACGGCGACGTGGTGGACTGGACGAGCACCTCGAAATTCGACCTTTTCAGCGATATAGATTTCGGGTTGTCAGGTCGCGTGGGCGGACACGTCGGTCGGGCGTCGGTGTTCGTGTCGTATCTGTTCGGGCTGACCGAGTATTTCAATGTCCAGATCACCGATGAAAACGGTCAGGGTCTGGGTACGCTCGGCGCCAAAAACCGGGCGATTTTGGTTGGAGCGGGTTGGCAGTTTTAAAAACTAAAAAACCGGAGCCATGAGAAAAGAAATCATCCAAAAACTGCACAGCGCCTTCGAGGAATTTGAAATACGTCTGAATCTTTGAAAAAGTTACCCATGCTCACCACGCACCAACAACAACAAATCCTATCTATCCTCGCGCCGTACAAGCCGGTGCGCGTTGGGGTATTCGGGTCGTACGCTCGTGGCGACAACCGGAATGACAGCGATTTGGACATCCTCATCCAACTCCGGGAAAGCATCGGGCTGCTGAAATTGGTGGCGTTGGAGCAGCAGTTGTCAGACGTGCTGGGGATCAACGTTGATCTGGTGACAGAAGGCGCTGTGAAGAACGAATTGCTTAAATCCTACATCGAGAAAGACCTTATCCCGATACTCGAATCATGAAAGATGACCGCATATATCTTCAGCATATACTGGACAACCTGCGCAAGATCGAAGTATCACTACTCGGTTTTGACAAGGCAGTATTCCTGCAAGATGATGACATCCAGGATGCTGTCATCCGCCGCTTGGAAGTGATCGGCGAAGCAGCCAACGCATCAGCCCCCAACTTCGTGCCAAGAGCCCCGAAATACCTTGGCGGGCGATTACGGGAATGCGCGACAAACTCATCCACGATTACATTGATGTTGACCTGAACGAAGTTTGGAAAACCGCAACCGAAGATACTCCACAGCTCCAACAGCAAATAAAAAAAATCATCACATCAACATAGAAGACCGAGAACAATACTTACCACACACACTATGCATGTAATCAAACGCTCCGGGCGCAAAGAGGACGTGTCGTTCGACAAGATCACGGCTCGCCTGCGCAAACTCACCTACAACCTCGACACCAACTACGTCAGCCTGATTGAAGTGTCTAAAAAGGTCATCATGGGCCTGTACGACGGTGTCACCACGGTCGAACTCGACAATCTGGCCGCTGAAACCGCCGCCAGTATGGCCACTGTCCACCCCGACTACGCCCTGCTCGCCGCACGCATTGCCGTCAGTAATTTGCACAAAGAAACCGACAAGTCTTTCCACCGGGTCATCCACGATCTGTACAACTACCTCGATCCCAAAACGGGCGAACGCGCTGGCCTCATCGGCGATGCGACGTACAAAACCGTCATGGCTAACAAGGACGAACTCGACAGCGCCATCATCTACGACCGCGACTTCGAGTTTGACTACTTCGGCTTCAAAACCCTTGAGCGTTCGTACCTCATGCGCATGGAAGGAAAAGTGGTGGAGCGCCCGCAGCACCTGTTTATGCGCGTGGCCGTGGGCATACACGGCAACGACATCGAAGCCGCCATCGAAACCTACAATCTGATGAGCGAGCGCTGGTTTATCCACGCCACGCCCACGCTGTTCAATGCTGGCTCGCCGAAGCCGCAACTTTCTTCGTGCTTTTTGCTCCAAATGACCGACGACAGCATCCACGGCATCTTCGAAACCCTCCAGCGCTGCGCCCTTATCTCCCAGAGCGCTGGCGGCATCGGCCTGAGCATCCACAACATCCGCGCTACGGGGTCGTACATCAAGGGCACGGGCGGCACCTCCAACGGGATTATCCCCATGCTGCGCGTGTTCAATGACGCGGCACGGTATGTGGATCAATGTTTCCACCCCGACACGCTGCTGTACACCCGCCACGGCATCAAGCGCATTGACGAGGTGGTGCTGGGCGAAGAACTGCTCACCGCCGAGGGCGAATTCAACCGCGTCACCCGCTTGCTGCGCAACACCTATCAGGGCAATATGGTCGAGATCGGTGTGAAACAATCCATCGAGCCGATCCTCGTCACGCCTGGCCACACGTTCCTCGTACTGCGCGGCCAGAAAAAAATGGTCAACCACGAGGTGATCACCAACCGCCTCGAAAAAGGCTTCATTGAGCCGGAATGGGTGGAAGCCAAAGACCTGACACCGGATGACCTGATCGCGTTCCCGATCCCCGAGTTCTTCGAGGATATCCCCGAATACACGCTCGACGACTGCCGCTTTTACGGCATGATGATCGGCGACGGCCACATCGCCCGCGACGGTAAGGCCGCACACATCACCCAAAACCGCGACACGGACGACATAAACTTCGTCAAACGATACCTGTACGAAAACGGCATCCACTGGACGGAAACCAGCAATCCAGAGGAGAAAAAAGTGCGCTTCACCTGGTCGGCGCACCTCGGGTTCAAGTTCAGCCGCACCATGTTGTACGACGAACGCGGCGAAAAACGCATCCACCCGTCCATGCTGCATTTGCCCAAGGAAAAAAACCTGCAGATCGTACGCGGCATCCTCGAAACAGACGGCTGCATCAGCAGCCGCGACAACTTTGAGATCGCCCTCGACATGACCTCCCGCAACGTGATCGAGTCCGTGCGCTACATGCTCATGCGCTTCGGCATCCTCACCAGCGGGTACGTGCGCGACCGCGTGGGCAACGTTTCTTCCTACAAAAAAATCACCACGCGCAAGGTTTCTTACTGCCTGCGCATCCCGAAAGTGGCGGAAATCACCGACCTGTTTGGCCGCGAAGCGGGCGAGTACACTACGTTTTTTACCTACGGAAACCACACGTACAGCCGCGTGACGCACCTCGCCGAACAGCCCTACGACGGTGTGGTAGTAGATTTTGAAGTAGAACCCCACCACAACTACGTCACCCACGTCGGCGTGGCGCACAACGGCGGCGGCAAGCGCAAAGGCGCCTTTGCCATCTACCTTGAACCTTGGCACGCCGATATCTTCGAGTTTCTCGACCTGAAGAAAAACCACGGCAAGGAGGAAATGCGCGCCCGCGACCTGTTTTATGCCCTCTGGATTTCCGACCTGTTCATGGAGCGCGTGAAGGACGATGCCGACTGGTCGCTGTTCTGCCCCAACGAGGCCCCCGGCCTGTTCGACGTGTACGGTGGCGAGTTCGAGGCGCTCTACCACAAGTACGAAAAAGAAGGCCGCGCCCGCAAAACGGTGAAGGCCCGCGACCTGTGGCAGGCCGTGCTCGAAAGCCAGATCGAAACCGGCACGCCCTACCTGCTGTACAAAGACGCCGCCAACAAAAAGAGCAACCAGAAAAACCTCGGCACCATCCGCTCGTCCAACCTCTGCACCGAGATCATCGAGTACACCGCCCCCGATGAGGTGGCCGTGTGCAACCTGGCCTCCATCGCACTGCCAAAATACGTCAACAACGGCGTGTTCGACTTCGACCGGCTGTACGACATCACCCGCGTAGTGACCCGCAACCTGAACAAGGTCATTGACATCAACTACTACCCCATCCCCGAAGCCGAGCGCTCCAACATGCGCCACCGACCCATCGGTCTCGGCGTGCAGGGCCTCGCCGATGTCTTCATCCTCCTGCGCATGCCCTTCGATTCGCCGGAAGCCAAGCAACTGAACAAGGACATCTTCGAGACGATCTACTTCGCCGCCATGATCGAGAGCTGCGCCCTGGCGGAAAAAAACGGCGCGTACGAGACCTTCCCCGGCTCACCGCTCAGCAAGGGCGAGTTCCAGTTCGATATGTGGGGCGCACAGCCTTCCAAACGCTGGGACTGGGAAAGCCTGCGCCAGCGCGTGATGAAGTCTGGCGTGCGCAACTCCCTGCTCGTGGCACCCATGCCCACGGCCAGTACCAGCCAAATCCTCGGCAACAACGAGTGCTTCGAGCCGTACACCTCCAACCTGTACACCCGCCGCACCCTCGCCGGTGAGCACATCGTGGTGAACAAGTACCTCATGCGCGACCTCGTGCGCCTCGGTATGTGGGACGAAGAAATGCGTGAGGCCGTCATGGCCGCCAACGGCTCCATCCAGGGCATCGAGGACATCCCGGAAGAGGTGCGCAACATGTACAAAACCGCCTACGAACTCAGTCAAAAAGTCATCATTGACATGGCCGCCGACCGCGGTGCGTTCATCTGCCAGAGCCAGTCGCTCAACGTGTTCATGGAAGCGCCCACGTTTGCCAAACTGTCGTCCATGCACTTCTACGCCTGGCAAAAGGGCCTAAAAACCGGTATGTACTACCTGCGCAGCAAAGCAGCCGCCGACCCGATCAAGTTCACGCTCAGCGGCAAGCACCAGCAAAAGTTTGTGGTAAACAAAGTCACCAACGAAGCCGTGGTGAAAGTCGAAAAACAGACTCCGCAAATGTCGGCCCTCGACCCCGAACAGTACCAGGGCAAAATTTGCAGTCTCGACGACCCGACCTGCGAAGCATGCTCCGCTTAGTTTTTTAGTGATGAATGATGAACCTGCGTGGCAAATTCATCATTCATCATTAAGTTTTAATCCTTCCGCCTAACGGGTTTATTCAGGCAGACTGGCCCCGGCGGGCATTGTGTAGTCGAACGAACGGCACTGAAGCAGCGGGAGACAAAGCGGTACTATCCTTTGTACCCTTCATGCTTTTCCCACACTTTTCCACCCGTCTTGCCCGTGTTTCGGGCGCCGAGGAATCGGACGACAGATTTGTAAATCAAGAAGCGCTCCTGAAGGAAGGGGCGCTTTTTTTGTTTAGGAACGGCGAAAGTAGCGGGACTTACCCGGAAACAAAAACCACCGCCAGCAGCCCCATCGCCACCAAAAACAGCAACACGCCCAGCACCAGCATCCGATACTTGAACCGGACGCCCGCCCGATGCACCCGCTCGATGTCTGCCGCCGACTGCGATACCTGCCGCCAGCGCAGGGGAAAGATGATAAAGAGCGTGGCAGCCAGTGCCAAAAGCAGGAGCAAAAGCGCCGTCGTAACCATGCCTTTGCTTTCAATCTGCTGAAAAACAGATTGGTTTCGAGCGGCGAAAATGGCGAACACCACCGAAATCAGCCCGCTCAAATACTTCGCCGCTTCCTCCAGGCGCTTGGGGGTTTCCTGCTCGCTTTGGCGGCGGAAGTCGTGCCATGCCTCCTCGTCCGGGGTGGCGAAGCGACCTTGGAGCGGAGCGGGCGGGTTTGTGTTTTCGGAATCGTTCATGCGGGTGGGTTTATTTTTTTCTTTTCCTGGCGTTCCAGTTTCAGGATGCTGTCCTCGGTCGGGAGGTTTTCGGGCATTGTTCCGCCGAGTTCCTCGATGGTTTGGCGCACTTTTTTGCCGACCTCAAAGTGGGTCTGGTTGGCTTTGGCTTTGCCTTGGATATTTTCCCTGCGGAGTTTTTCATCGGTTTGGGTGGCGCGGAAAAGGTTGGCGGCAAGTTCCGTGCTGCCCATGTGGTCGAGAATTTGTTGGCTTTTTTGAAGCCCTTTCCGGGCATGGATGTCGCGGGCATTCAGGCCGCCATAAAGTCCTTGATAGCCGAAATTTTGAAAAATGGCATAGTCAATCGCATCAATCACCCCGGCGTTTCGGGCAGCATCGGCCAGCAGGGAATTGTGCCGCCGAAGTTCGTTGCGCAGGAAAAGCCGTTTTTCGTCCTCGGAGGGGAGTTGGCCATATTCCTCCATTTGCTGGATTTCCCGCAAACGGGTCTGCACCGCGAAATACGTCTGCCCCAGGGCGACGAGCTCCTTGGCAGGGTCGGCGTTTTGTACGATGAGGTAGCAGGCGTAACGGGAAAGGCGGACGCTTTCAACCTGCCTTTTGCCGCCCTTGCCGATGGGGATCATTTCGTGGATATCCACGAAATGATCCGTCGGGTTCTGGCCGCTGTTTTTGCAAGCCTCTTTTGCCCGTTCGATGGCGGGTTGAAAATTGCGGTATTCGAGGTACTCAAACACTTTGGCCAAGTCTCTGGAAGACCAAAATTCCATGCCGTTCTCGTCAAGCCGTTTGATTTGCTCAAAAACGGGGGCGCTGCCGGAGGGAAGTTTTTTTGCCATGCTCAATCGTGTTTTTTTGAATTTTTGGCTGCAAAAATAGTGGGTTGGCTGGGGTTTTCACTGCGGCTTTGGAGGTTTCGAGCCGCTGTCGCCCTTGAAAACCGGCTCGTCCCGAACCAATTCAAAAGGAATGGTAAAACTCAAAAGCGCGTTTTTGAAAGGGCATTGCCCATGCGGACAGCGTACCTGCACCCGCGTCTGACCCGCGCCCGCGACGAGGAAGGTCTCTGAAAACAGGTGCTCCTTTTCGCAGGGGCAGGTGAGGGGGATGGTTTCTTTTTTGGACATTTTTTTCAATTTTTAAAAATCAAAATCAGCCGCGAACCAACTGCTCGTACCGCGCCTGACCGATTTTTTGGATGATGGCATTGAGATAACTCTCCGGTATTTTCACGTTAGGAGAGCCTATTTTTTCAAAAACCTGATAGGCTTGCTGCAGCAGCGGCACGGATTCTTCGAGGCGGTTTTGCTTGTAAAGCGTGGCTCCCATATTGGTCAAAGCGACTGCTACGTCATTGATGTCGCCGATTTCTTGCTGGATTTTCAAACTTTGCTGCAAAAAAGACAGGGAGGTGTCGTAGTCGCCTTTCGCATGGGCAGTGGTGGCAAGGTTGTTCAGCGTCGTTCCCTCGCCCGCCCGGTCGCCGATTTCTTGTTGAATTTTCAAACTTTGCTGCAAAAAAGACAGGGCGGTGTCGTAGTCGCCTCTGGCTTGGTGGATTTGGCTGATGTTGTTCAGGGTCACTCTCTCGCCTGCCCGGTAGCCGATTTCTTGCCTGATTTTCAAACTTTGCTGCAAAAAAGACAGAGATGTGTCGTAGTCGCCTCTGGCTTTGTGGATTTGGCTGATGTTGTTCAGCGTCGTTCCCTCGCCCTTTCGGTCGCCCCGGCGGTGGTCGTCGGCAAGCGAGCGTTGAAAAAAACGCAGGGCAGCGTCCAAGTTTCCGAAAAATTGAAAAAGCAGTCCAAGCGTGTTCAATAGCCGCCCATCGGTCTGTTCGCCCGCCACCGCCTCAGCCCGCATGGCAAGGCCAAATGAACGTTGGAACTGGGAAATTTGGTAGTAAAACCTGCTCAACCTTTCGCCGATGTCGTTCAGCCGCTCCACATTTTTCACTCGCTCGTAGTGAAAAAAGGCTTCCTCAAAATCATCAAGGTTTTCATTTTGCATGGACTGCACCTTTTCAAAAAAAGCCCCGGCCCGCTCGTCATCAAACCCTTCAGCCAACAAGTCACTGGTTTTCAACAAATTTCGCACTAATGGCGGCACAAAAAAGTAATCCCGCCCAGTCACTTCCATCGTCCGCCGCTCCGCCAAGGTCAGGTCGGCGGCGCGGACAAGCAGCGGCTCCGCAGGTTCGAGGCTGGCGTCCTGTCCTTCCACCGCGAAGGGCAGCACCGGGCGGCGGAACTCCGCCAGCAGCAGCAGGGCGCGGCGTTCTGCGGGCGAAAGCAGGGCGGTCAATTTTCCAAAAACAAGGTCTTCGGCCCGTTTTCGCAAGGTCTGTCCGGCGTATTGGCCAATCAAATCGTCCAATTCCTGGAGCGTGGCCGGGATGTCGTCCGGGTTTTCGCGGCAGAGTTCGTCGAAGTCTTCCAGCGAGCGGTAGTTGCCGCCGAGGCTCCGATGGAGCGTCGCGGCGATGTCGTCGAACGTGCGCCCCGCGACTGTCAGCAGCCGCAGGGCGGGCAGGTGCAGGCATTTTTGGCGGAAATCGGCGGCGGGCGCTTCGTTCAAATCCACGACCGCGAGGGTTTCCGAGTCGAACTCGCTGAGCGGGTAGCGGCCGGTGCAAAGCACGGGGTAGCCGAGCCGTGTGAGCATGTAGCCGAGCAGTTCGGCGATGTCGGGTCGGAGCGGGCCGCCGGGGTCGTCGTCGGGCTGGAAGGTTTCGAGGTTGTCGAAGATGAAAAAGGGCGTAAGCCCCTGCTTTTCAGTCTCTCCGAGCAGGTGGTAAAATTTGTCCCATTGTTTTTCGATGGCCGCGATTTGGGTTCGGATGTTGCGCTGCCGGGCATCGGTCTCGAGAAAATCGAGCAGGGCGTTGCACACATTTTCGAGGCTGAGGTTGGTCTGGTCGAAGGCCAGCGGCAGGCAGCCGTCGGGGTTGGCGGCGAGTTTGCGCCAGGCGAGGTGCAGCGCGAGGGCGGTTTTGCCCATGCCCCCTTGGCCCCGCAGCAGCACGGAGCGGCCTTGGCCGAGGGCGGCGAGCACGGTTTTGCGCTCGCGGCGGCGACCAATGAAAAGCAGGTCTTTGCCCTCGCGCCCAAAAACTTGGTTTACTTTTTTGAGTTTTCGGGCGAGTTGGTCGTCGCCCCGGAGCAGGGTGTCGGCGGCGCGGGCGAGGCGTTTTTCGCTTTTGCCCTGCCAAACGACCAAATGGCCGACGTTTTTGGTCAAAAACAACTGCGGAATCAGGCTTTGCGACTGAAAAAACTCCGGGGCGATGCCCGGCACGCTCAGTTTTCTCCCCGCGTCGAGGGCACGGTTGAACGACTCGCCGAGCGGTCGGCGGGCAGCCAAATTTTTGAAAAACGCTCCTGCAAACTGCGTCGCCCAAAAATCGGTGACGCTCCAGCCCATGCCCACCACGGCAGGCACGCCCGCCTGCATCAGCCGGTGCGCCACGCCCCGGAAGCCTTTTTCCGCGCTGCCGACCCCGCTTTGGCAACTCGAAAGCAGCACGAGCGCGGGCTGCCGGGCGGGGTCGGCGGCGAGCACGGCGGCAAATTCGACAGCCGGAGTGGGGCGGGGCTGCATCGAAAATTCGTTTTCGAGCAGCAGCACGGCATCGGGCGCGGGAGTGCCAGAGGGAGTGACGGGGTACCCCGTGACTGGCTCCCCCCGCGTCCTGCACATCGCCACGCACGGCTTCTTTTTCCCCGATCCCCAACCGTCGGAAGGGTTTAAAACCCTTCCGACGTTAAACGAACCCGCCTTCAAACTCTCC
>JBJXEZ010000013.1:0-21441 GCA_046153695.1 Saprospiraceae bacterium | reverse complement strand
CGCCTGCGTGGGCTACCGAACCGACTCGCTTCGGGTGCAGGCTACCGGTTATCCGGTCGGCACGGGCATGGCGGTTACGGGTGCCTGTCCCGGTTTGAGCAACGGTTCGGTCTCGTTTTTGGGCGCCGCCCAAGGCACGCCGCCGTATTCCTTGTCTTGGTCAACAGGCGTCAGTGTCCCCGACCTGAACAACCTGTCCTACGGCACCTACACGTTGCAGATCAGGGATGCGATCGGCTGCACGGCGAGCGAAACGGTGCAGGTACCGTTGCTGGAAGCCCCAACCCTGACCGCGACGGTTCAAGACATTCCCTGTTTCGGGGTCGCCAACGGCAGCATTTCAGTCGGAGTTTCCGGCGGCACGCCGGGGTTTGGCTTTGCCTGGTCTAACACCGAAAGCACGCCGGACGTGCAAAATATCGCTCCCGGAGCCTACACCCTGACGGTGACGTACGCCGACGGGCATTGTGCTGAAATTGTTGATTTTCAATTACAACAGCCGACTGAATTGCTCCTGATGGGCACAACGGCTGCGGCCAGTTGTCCCGGTGGGGCTACCGGCACGGCAACGCTGCTCGGCGTTTCGCAGGGCACCGCTCCGTACACCTACCTGTGGTCGAACGGCGACACGGGGCTTTCCGCCAACAACCTCGCGGCGGGCGCATACACGGTGGTGGCGACCGACACCCAGGGCTGCACCCGGAGCGAAACCGTTCAGGTTGGCGTATTTGAAGCGCCGATTCTGGTGCCTGATGTACGCCATGTGTCCTGCGCTGGCAAAACCGACGGGGCTGTTTTCACCAGCCTTTCGAGCGGCACACCCGGATTCGGGTACTCGTGGTCGAACAGTGCCGCAACGCCGGATATTCAGGCGCTCGGCGCAGGCGCGTACAGCCTGACGGTGACGTATGCCAATAGCCTGTGCGCCGACGTGTACAATTTTCAAATAACGGAGCCGCAGCCGCTGCTTTCCGGCGGGTTTGCCACGACAGCCGCCTGCCCGGGCCAATCCAACGGTGCTGCCACATTTTTGGGCACCGCCCAGGGCACACCGCCGTACACGCTGGGCTGGTCTTCGGGCGGCAGTTTGCCCGACCTGAACGGAGTGCCGGCGGGAAATTACACCCTGCTGGTGACCGATGCGAACGGCTGCACGCTGTCCGAAACCGTGCAGGTACCGGAATACCTTGCGCCCGTACTTTCCCCGACGCTCCAGCCAATCACTTGTTTTGGGGCGAACGACGGCAGCATCTCGGTGGGCGTTTCCGGCGGCACGACGGGCTTTGGCTTTGCGTGGTCGAACGGAGGAACGAGCCCCGGCATTCAAAATCTCACACCGGGAACGTATACGCTCGACCTGACTTTTGCCGGAGGGGAATGCGCCCAGACGGTTGATTTTCAATTGACAGAACCACTGCCGCTTGTTTCTGCCGGCGTAAGCACCACGGCTGCCTGTGAAAATGAAGCGAACGGCTCGGTGGAATTTTTGGGCGCAGCCCAGGGCGTACTGCCCTACGGCTTGTTGTGGTCGAACGGCGGCACGACACCGGAATTGAACGGCCTGCCGTCCGGGATTTACACCCTCATCGTTACGGATGCCAACGGCTGCACGCTGGCGGAATTGGCACAGGTCGGTGAATTTGTAGCTCCGACACTTTCAGGAGCTACCACACCGGCATTTTGTGCCGGGGCGACGGACGGTACCATTGCCTTGAGTGTTTCGGGCGGCACGCCTCCGCTGGCGTACCAGTGGTCGAACGGCGCAAATACGCCCGATCTTCCGGCGCTCGGCGCGGGCACGTACAGCCTGACCCTGACCTACGCCGGCGGACTTTGTGCGCAGCAGTACGATTTTTTGGTCACCGAACCGCAGTCCATGCTTTTGGGCGGATTTACGACTATTCCAGCCTGTATCGGCCAATCGAATGGCTCGGCTTTGTTTTTGGGCGCAAGCCAGGGCACACCGCCGTACAGCCTGAGTTGGTCCACGGGCGGTAGCGGGCCTGACCTGACCGGCGTGCCAGCAGGAACGTACAGTCTGCTGGTGACCGACGCCAATGGTTGCACCGCGAGCCAATCAGTGCAGGTGCCCGAGTACCCGATTCCTTTTTTGGTGCCCTCCGTTGACCCGGTTTCCTGCTTCGGGGCCGATGATGGCGGCATCTCGATCACCGTAGCGGGCGGCCAGCCTGGTATCGGTTTTTTGTGGTCGAACGGCCAAACCCTGCCACAAATTCAGCAACTCCAGCCGGGCACGTACGATCTCACGGTGACCTACGCGAACGGCACCTGTGTACAAGCCTTGAGTTTTGACCTACCGGAACCGATCGAACTACTGGCTTCGGGCATTACGGCGGTAGCGGCCTGTAGCGGGGAAAACAACGGCGCGTTGTCGTTTCTGGGCATGGCTCAGGGCGTGGGGCCGTTCAGCCTCTCGTGGTCGAATGGCGGAACAACGCCCGATCAAACCGACCTGACGAACGGCACCTACACGCTGACCATCACCAATTCAAGCGGCTGCTCGCTGACCGTTTTGGCGGAAGTGCCGACGGCGGAGGCGCCGCAGGTGACCACGATTGCCGCAGATGTCACTTGTTTCGGCGCAGCCGATGGCAGCGCGACGGCAACGGCGCTGGGCGGTGGAACCGTGGCGGCTTACACCTGGTCGAACGGCACGAGTGGCCCTGTTCAACAAAATCTCGGCCCCGGCACATACACCCTGACGGTGACCTATGGCAGCGGGAAATGCACGCTGGAATTCAGTTTTGACATCAACCAACCCACAGTCTTGCAGACGGGGAATACACAAATTTCCCCCGTGCTGTGTCACGGCGAAACGAGCGGTTCCATATCCGTGGTGCCGGATGGCGGCACGGCACCGTACCAAATCGTATGGTCGGGCGGGCAGTCGGGCAATGTACTGCAACCGGTTCCCGCCGGGACGTACACGCTCACGCTTACCGATGCCAACGGCTGCACAGTGGTGGAACAATACACCATCAATCAGCCGCCTGCGCTGGCGCTGACCACGGCGGTTCAATCGGACACCTGTGCGCAAAGCACCGGTTCGGTTTCGGCAGCAATCACCGGCGGGGCGCAGCCGTACAATTATTCGTGGTGGAACGGCGCGAACACACCGGTCGTGTCGGGACTTGCCGCCGGGACGTACAGCCTGACGCTAACCGATGCCAACCTGTGCACACAAACGCTGGAAACGGTGGTGCCCAACTGGACCTTGGTGCCGGTTTTGAGCACGTTCACGGACACCATCACCTGCGTCGAACCCGTGGTGACAATCGGCGTGAGCACCAATCAGACCAACCTGCACTACACCTGGGCTGGCCCTTCGGGCACGCTTCCAGACCAACCGGGCCAGATGGTTTCGGTGGCCGGAGCCTATTCCGTGGTGGCGGAAAATACGTTTGGCTGCACCGCTACGGCGGCTGTTTTGGTGGCGGAAAACACGGTGGTGCCACAAGCGGAAGCCGGCCCCGGACTGGTTTTTGCACCCTGTGACGCCACGGAAGTGCCGCTGGATGCGAGCGGAGCATCGTCGATCGGGCTGGAGTTTTTGCCACAGTGGCAACACATCGTAGGCGGCGTGCCGGTGTCGGAAACGCCGGGACTGGTGCTGACCGCGACGGAGCCAGGCCTGTACGTTTTTACCAACCTGAACAGTCAAAACGGTTGTTCGGCAAGCGACACAGTGCTGGTAGACTGGACGGCACCGGTACAGGCTATAGTTGCTGTGACGCTCATCAGTTGTTTTGGAGAAAACGACGGCAGTATTCGTATCCAACACCTGGCGGGTGGGCTTGCCCCGATCGAATATTCCATTGACGGTCAAAATTTTGGAACGAACCCGGATTACACCGGCCTTGTTCCGGGAACGTACACGGTCATCGTTCGCGATGCCTTGGGCTGTACCTGGCAAACAACGACCGTACTGACGCAACCCAATCCGTTTTCAGTGGTGCTGACAGCCAGCGACACCCTGCTTGACCTGGGGCAGTACCTGTTTCTGAACGCGAAGGGGTTGCCGCCGAACACCATCGCGACCGACATTCGCTGGACACCGGACGGCATTGCCTGGAAGCCGGGATCGCTGAGCCAGAAACTGAAACCGGAAGAAACCGCGCAGTACGCCGTGCAGGTCACGGATCCTTTCGGTTGTACGGCTACGGCCGCCCTTGTTGTAGAGGTGGTGAATTATGGGGTGTACGCGCCCAACGCGATCATGCCGGGTTCGGTGGAAAACGGCGCGTTCACCATATACGTCGGGCCGGGCATCGAACAGATCAGGTTGTTGCGGGTGTTCGATCGCTGGGGCAGTTTGGTGTTTGAAAAACGTAGATTTGTGCCCAATGACCCGTCGGCGGGTTGGGACGGCAGCCTGGGTGCGCAGCCGTTCAGTCCCGGAGTGTTCGTCTGGTATGCCGAACTGGAAGGCAAAGACGGGCGGGTATTGATTTTTAATGGAGATGTGACGGTGACGCGGTGAGCGTAGTTTTATTCCATCATAGTTCAATATACATGTACAAATGCTACTACCTCGACACGTTCTGCCGCTTATTCTTGCTTTGGGCATTGCTTCTGTAATGCAGGCCCAAACCGACACCTCCTGCACGGTCGCATCCATTCCGTCTACCTTCAAAGCAAGGATTGCTTGGGAATCAAAGGGCAGGGGGCCTTCCAGTCTCGCCACACCGGTGGTGGGCAACATGAACCCCCACGAGGACGATATGCCGGAGATTATCGCTATCGGTGGGCGAAATGTGCCCAACCAACCGACCCATGTTGGCTTTTCCAACGAGATTTTTTTCTTCCGAGGAGATGGCTCCAACAAGGCCAACCCTATGAAACTGACGATTCAGGGGGTCAATTTCCACAACTACCCCGCGCCCGGCCCGACCATAGCCGATGTGAACAACGACGGCAAGCCGGAACTGCTCGTCATTTGCATCGACCGGAAAATCCGCGTGTACAACAACTATAGGGAAAACCCCGTGGCGCCGATGGACCTCTGGATCACCACCACTGACTTGGTGGACATGCGCGCACAGCGCCCCATGCTGGCTGATTTCGACAGCGATGGCACGCCGGAAGTGTACGTCGGGAGCGACATTTTTCGCTTCAATTTCACTAACCCGGCCAACCCAACCCTGAACAGGGTACTCGACGGGCCGATCTTCTGGGGGGCCAACCTCACCGGCCAACTTTTTTACCAACAGCACTATTATCAGGCCAGCAACCCAGTGGCAGCCGACTTGCTCACTCCCGCCGACTGCAACGGCGACCCGGACTGCAATGGATTGGAAATAGCCGCCGGAATGGCCATTTACTCCATTGACCTCGACCCGAACGACGGCGACGGCCTCGAGATAAAAATGCAGCGGTACCTCCAGTCCACCGGACAGATAATCTTTTTCGATGGCTACACGTCCGTAGCCGATATTGACCTCGACGGCGTTCTGGATGTGCTCGTTTCCTCCAAAGTTAGCAGCGAGACAGGGATGTATGCCTGGAACAAAAATGGTTTTCTACGCTTTTTCCCCTTCTTGCAAAGTGGTTACAACTCCAATGGCGCGGTGCCCTGTGTGGCCAACGTGTTCGATGACCGCACCCAAGGCTTTGCCGTGGATATGCCGGAAATTATGCTGACCGATATTCACGCCTTTCACGCATTCAACCTCCAGGCCTCACAAAAAGACCCGGCGGCACCGTACTGGTGGCGGTTGCCGTCCAGCGGGAGCACAGGTTCAGGTTATAGCCCGGCTGTCACGTTCGATTTCAATGGCGACGGCATACAGGAAATACTATACGGGGCAGATAAATTCCGAGTCCTGTACGGCGGTGCAGCCCCTTTTCCGCCAGGCGTGGATTCGACCCGTACCTGGCACAAATTTTCATTTGGCCTCGCTACAACGGACAAACACCCCGTGATAGCGGATGTGGACAACGACAACGAAGCGGAAATTGTGTTCACCTACTGGCCGGGTTACTTCGACCAAGGTCAGGTTGAAGGAACAAGCGAAGGCGTGGTCGGGGTCGTGGAATCGGCGGAAGGCCCATGGATGCCCACACGCAAGGTTTGGAATCAATACAACTACTTCGTCGTCAACGTAAATGACGATCTGACTATCCCGGCTGTTCAGCGGCCACACCACCTCGAAATCCCCCCCGGCTCCGGCAACCGACCGCTGAACCAGACGCTTTTTCAGGAATCCACCGGAAGGATACCCCTGCCCGACGCAAGCGCAACGCTCCAGTCTGTGTTTTGTCAGAACGGCCAGGTGCAGGTTCAGGTAGAGGTGTGCAATTTCGGGCTGAAAGACCTCGGCGACAGCATCCCGGTCGCGTTTTACGCAACCGACCCGACGACGACCGGTGCGCCGCTGCTCGGGGCAGTACAATTCATCGGGGTTTCGGTCAAAAAAGACTCCTGCGTGCGGGTTGATTTTGTGCTGCCGCCGTTCTCCGGTACGGCCTACGGCATGGTGAACGATGACGGCAGCCTGCCCCGGCCGTTCAACCCGAGCGCTGATTTCCCGGTCAACTACGTGTTCGAGTGCAACTGGCTGAATAACATTTTTCAGGTTGATTATGCGATTCAAACGCCCGCTCTTGATTTAGGTCCCGACGCCGCAGCCTGCGGCGATACCGTTATATTCCTGAGTGCAGGGCCCGACCACTTGAACTACCTGTGGCAAGATGGCAGCACGGACAGCACTTTCCTGGTTCAGAAACCCGGATGGTACTGGGTTCGGGTGCAGGGGCATTGCATCGGGTATCGAACCGACTCGGTTTTGGTGGAAGACTACGGTTTCCCGCAGATACAGATAGACACCATCAATGGCGATTGTAACGGAAACCCCGCGTCGGCTACCGTTACCGTTCCCGGAAGTATGTCCTTCGACGCCGTTTGGTCATCGGGGCATACCGGCCCAACAATCAGCGGTATACCGGATAACAACTATGCCGTGACGGTAACCGATAACAACGGATGTTCCTCCACCGCCTCCACCTGGGTAGAAGCGGGAGGATTCCTCGAGGCCTTCATGGTGCTCGATGCTATTCCCTGTTATGCTCAACCAGGCTTGGCCACGATTTCTATTACAGTGGGAAATGGGCCGTATGAGTATTATTGGTCAAATGGAAACGCCACAGGTTCGGATACCCAAACACTACAAGCAGGCAACTACACCATAACAACTTCGGACACCGATGGCTGCTCCCGGGTATTGGAGTTTACGATGCAGGGGCCGGCAGCGCCACTTTCAAGTAGTGGAACGGTCGTGTCCGGCGCTTGTCCGGGCGTATCAAACGGAACGATTTTATTTTTGGGTGCCTATCAGGGGACTGCGCCGTACACCATTTTATGGTCCTCCGGCGATACCTTACCCGTTTTGAGTGGGATACCTGCGGGAACGTATTCGTTGACCATTACCGATGCGAACGGTTGTACGCTGTCTCAAACCGTGGAGGTGCCGGAACATCTTGCGCCGCCAGTTGCGACAGCGGTACTTCCGATTACTTGTTTCGGAGCCAACGACGGCAGTATCTCGGTGGACGATTCCGGCGGTACATCGGGTTTCGACTTTGTGTGGTCAAATGGCGCCACCACACCCAGTATCCAGAACCTGGCGCCCGGCCCGTACACGCTCAACTTGGTGTATGCCGGTGGAGATTGCACCCAAACCTTTGATTTTCAACTGACGGAACCATTGCCGTTGCTTTCCTCCGGTGTAAACACGACGGCTGCCTGTGAAAATGAAACCAACGGCTCGGTCACGTTTTTGGGCGCAGCCCAAGGCACACCGCCCTATGCCTTGCTCTGGTCGAACGGTGGTACTGCGCCTGGTCTGACCGGCCTGTCGGGCGGTGCGTATGCGCTGACCGTGACGGATGCCAATGGTTGCTCAATGACCGAAACTGCTACCGTAGCCGAGTTGGGTGCGCCGCAAGTGGCAGGCGCCGTTACGATGGCGTCTTGTGCCGGGGCCAACGACGGAGCCGTAGCCCTGACCGTGTCGGGCGGTACGCCGGGCATGGCTTACCAGTGGTCGAACGGACAGGCTGGGCAGAACATTTCCGCGCTGGGCGCGGGCACCTACTCCCTGACGCTGACCTACGCGGACGGTCGTTGCCCGCTGTTTTTTGAATTTCCGGTCGCGCAGCCGCAGCCGCTGTTGTCCACCGGTTTTACCACGGTGCCCGCGTGCCCGGGCGAGGCCAACGGCTCAGCCACGTTTTTGGGCGCCGCCCAAGGCACGCCGCCGTACAGCCTGCAATGGTCAACGGGGGCCACTGCGCCCAACCTGAGCAGTGTGCCCGGCGGGACGTATACTTTCCTGGTGACCGACGCGAGCGGCTGCACGCTCAGCCAGGTGGTGCAGGTGCCAGAGCATGAAGCACCTTTGCTGACCCCGACGACCCAGGCAGTTACTTGTTTTGGAGCCAATGACGGCAGCGCCTCGGTGGTTGTTTCCGGTGGTACGCCGGGCTTTTCGTTTGCGTGGTCAAACGGAGCGACCACACCCGCTATCCAGAACCTCGGGTCAGGCAGCTACACCCTCGACCTCACTTTTGCCAACGGGGCTTGCGCCCAAATGATTGATTTTCAGATAACTGAACCGCTGCCACTCCAGTCGGCAGGTACGAGCGCAGTGGCCGCCTGTGCGGGGGAAACCAACGGCTCGGTCACATTTTTGGGCGCAGCCCAAGGCACGCCGCCGTACGCCCTGCTCTGGTCGAACGGCGAAATGGTGCCCGACCTGACTGGCTTGCCAAGTGGCGCCTACACGCTGACCGTGACGGACGCCAACGGCTGCACACTGGTGGATCTGGTGCAGGTCGGCGAGTCGGTGGCCCCTGCGGTTGTATCGTCCATAGTGCCAGCCTCCTGTGCCGGAGCCAGCGACGGGGCCGTTTTTCTGACCATTTCGGGCGGCACGCCCGGTATGGCCTACCAGTGGTCGAGCGGGCAAACGGCGCAAAACATCCAATCGCTGGGCGCGGGTACCTACTCCCTGACGTTGACGTACGCGGATGGACGCTGCCCACTGTTTTTTGAATTTCCGGTCGCGCAGCCGCAACCACTGGTATCTGCCGGTTTTACGACATCGCCTGCTTGCCTTGGTCAGACCAATGGCTCGGCCACATTTTTGGGCGCAGCCCAGGGAATGCCGCCGTACAGCCTGCAGTGGTCAACTGGTGCCACCGGCCCTGCCCTTGGCGGTGTGCCCGGGGGGGTGTATTCCCTGCTCGTGACCGATGCCAACGGCTGCACGCTAAACCAGATGGTACAGGTGCCAATGCATGCTGTACCGGCCGTACTCCCGACAGTGGACCCAATCTCCTGTTTCGGGGCCGATGACGGGAGTATTTCCGTGGCGGTTCCCGGCGGTGTCGGGCTGACATGGTCGAATGGCGAGGTGCTGCCGCAAATTCAGCAATTGGAGCCGGGGATGTACGCGCTCACCGTGACGTACGCGGGTGGGGCTTGCGCCCAAACGTTCAGTTTCGACTTGCCTGAACCGCTGGAGCTCCTGGCCTCGGGCATCAACGTAGTGGCCGCGTGTGCGGGACAAAACAACGGCTCGGCCTCACTTTTGGGCATGACGCAGGGCGTGGCGCCGTACGGCCTGTCGTGGTCAAACGGCGGCTCCACGGCCGACGTGAACGGGCTGGCCAGCGGCACCTACACCCTGACGGTGACCGATGCAACCGGGTGTTCACTGACCATTTCGGCAACCGTGCCGACGGCACAGGAACCGGTGTTGGTCACTGTTTCCGAGGACGTGACCTGCTTCGGGGCGAGCGACGGCAGTGCATCGGTCGCTGCCGTCGGCGGTGGCTCGGTCGCGGCTTATACCTGGTCGAATGGAGCGAACAGCCCAATCCAGACTGGCCTAAACCCTGGCACCTACACCCTGACCGTGACGTACGGCGGCGGGCAATGCACGCTCGCGTTTACTTTTGATATCAGCCAACCGCCGGTGTTACTGGCGGGAAATGGGCAGATCACGGACGTGCTTTGCCACGGCGAAACGACCGGATCCGTGTTGGTAGAAGCGCTCGGCGGTACAGCACCCTACCAGTTCATCTGGCCGGGCGGCCATATAGGGGCGGCTTTGCAGGCGGTACCCGCCGGGACGTATGCGCTCACGCTGACCGATGCGAACGGATGTACACATGTGGAGCAATACACTATCGGGCAGCCGGGTGCACTGGCCGGCCTGCCACAAGTCCATGCTGACACCTGCGATCAGGGCACGGGTACGGCGCTGGCCGTGGTGTCCGGGGGCGTTTTGCCATATACTTTTTCGTGGTCGAACGGTGCCACCACGCCATCAATTTCGGGGCTGTCTGCCGGGAATTATGGCCTGACGGTAAGCGACGCGAACAGCTGCACACAGGCAGTGGGGGTAGTGGTACCGGATTGGTACTCGGCACCAACGTTGGTCCCGTATATCGACACCATCACCTGTGCGCAGCCGGTGGCTGCCATTGGTGTTGTGGGCAACCAGCCCGGCCTGCACTACAACTGGTCTGGCCCGGCAGGCATGCTGCCTGATCGGCCCGACCAAGGCGTTTTGATGGCAGGCATGTACGCCGTGACTGCGGTGAACGGGTTCGGTTGCACGGCTACGGCCAGTATTGCTGTAGCGGAGGATACCGCTGTGCCGTTGGCTGAGGCCGGCCCGGGATTGGTGTCGGCTCCCTGCGATGCGACGGAGGTACTACTTGACGCGAGCGGCTCCACGGCGGGAATCGGTTTTTTGCCACTTTGGCAGCAAATCGTCGGCGGGCTACCGGTTTCCGGTTCCGCATCACTGACGACAATGGTGACAGAAGCGGGGATGTACGTTTTTTCCAACCGGAATACCCGTAATGGCTGCTCGGCGAGTGATACGGTTTGGGTAGAATGGACGGCCCCGGTAGAGGCGGAGGCTGCGGTGCAGCAGGTTTCTTGTTTTGGGGAAAACGACGGTTCCATCACCGTGCAGCACCTCGCCGGGGGGCTTGCGCCGATACTTTTTTCCATTGACAACCAAAATTATGTGGCAAGCCAGAGTTTCCAAAACCTCGGGCCGGGCACTTACCCGGTATCGGTCCGTGATGCGCTGGGCTGCCTGTGGCAAACGCAGGTGACCCTGGTCCAGCCTCCGCCAATAGCGGTCGTGCTCACGGCTACCGATACGCTGATTGATCTGGGGCAGTATGTTTTCTTGAAGACCGAACTAAAACCGCCAACGATGGTGGTGACAAAGATCGAATGGCTGCCGGCCTTGCCGGACTGGAAATCCGGGGCGCTGAATCAGCGGCTGAGGCCGGAGCAATCGGCGGAGTACACGGTGCAGGTGACAGACCCGTATGGCTGTACGGCGACTGATCGTGTTTTTGTGGAGGTGGTCAACTACGGTGTGTATGTGCCCAATGCCATTGCTCCCGGTTCGACAGAGAACGGGACGTTGACCGTATACACGGGCGCGGGGATAAGCCGGGTTCGGTTGTTGCAGGTGTACGACCGCTGGGGCAGCCTAGTTTTTGAAAACCGCAATTTTGCGCCGAACGACCCGGCATCGGGCTGGAACGGGAGTTTGGGGCCTAAACCGTTCGGCCCGGGCGTATTTGTTTGGTACGCGGAGTTGGAGGGCAAAGACGGGCGCGTGTTGCGCTTTAACGGAGACGTGACGATTTTGCGGTGATCATCACGAACGCCCCGTTGGCGCGGCATTGTCGTAGTATTTCATAAAATCGAGCATCTCCCGGATGCGGGCGTACAGCGAGAAGATGGAGTTGGCGAAGTAGATCTTGTCGGCGTACTGTACCTGGTTGAACGGGTACGTTTCGCCAAAATAGAGTATGTAGAACGGGATGCCATCGGCGTATTCTTCGAGGAGCATGGATACCTGGGGGATGGGTTCGGGCACCATGTTGTCCAGTATTGCAAGGTCGAAGTGTTCGGCCGGGATACCGTCCCCGTAGGTGATGTAGCGCACGTTTTTGAAGTAGTTTTTAGAAAAAAAACGCTCCATCTGCGCTTTTCGGTCGGGGTGTACGACGACGAGGATGCGTTCGTGAATTTCTTCCCGGAGTCGCCGCGCAGCGGATAGATCGGCTTCGTCGAGGTTGTCAATGAGGAACAGCGTCCGTTGGGTCAGTTTGGAAAACTCCAGGTTGTAGTCGTCACGGGCCAGGAGGTTGTTCATATTTTCGCGTTCCAGCCGGTTGAAATCGGCCAGCAGTTGCAGGCAGTTGTTGTAGGTTTCGCGTTGTGGGTCGAGGGAGGCCTCGATGTGCTTAATGCACTGGCCGAGGTTTTCGGCGAGGGTTCGTTTGAGTGTGTGTTGGAACTGGTCGAGCATAGCGGCTGCGGATTGTGTTTTCGGTCAAATCTACGCGAAATCTGTTCCATGTTTTTTGATAACCGCGTAGTTGGGCTTTGTCATTTTGAAGAAATCTGTCTACACCGCAGTGGGTTTTGCGAAGATGAACAAACGCAAGAAACGCCGCTGATAAACCATTTGCCGGGCGCGGCACTAGATTTTAACCTCCAAAAGTTCCTTCCAACACGTCGTAAACCGCTGCGAGAGGCGTTCCTGCCTCAACTTCCACGCATTGGCGGTGCCTTGTGTTCCGACCGAAATCGCGCCGTGGCCGTATCGCCCGCGTACGGCGTCCATTGCCTGCATCAGGCGTTTGTGTTTTTCTATGTCTTCTACCGAGGTACTGAAGTCCAGTTGCACGTCATTTTCGGGTACAATGCCGGAAACGATGACCCCCGCTTTTTTGTAGGCGTAGCCGTCGCGCCAAATCGCCTTCAGAGCGGCCTCGGCGTAGCCGACTATTGCAAGGCTGTTGTTTGTAGCGGTCGACAACGTCACCGTTCTGGACGGGTCGTATTGTGGCAATTCGGGCTTGAACGGATTGGTGTGCAAGAACACAGTCAACAGGCTTGCTGCACTGCCCTGGTTGCGTAATTTACAAGCGCAACGGTGCGCATGGCTGGCAACCGCTTCGCTCACCCCGCCAAAATCTGTTAGCATTTTACCGAAACTCCGGGAGGTGCAGATGTTCTTTTTCGGCGGCGCAACGGTTTCTAGTTCCAGGCAGGGGATTCCCTGTAGTTCCAGTTGCAGGCGTGCGCCCACAATGGTCAAATGGTGCCGCACCCAATCTGCGGGAAGTTGGGTAAAGTCCCATGCGGTGGCTACGCCGTTGCGGGCAAGCAATTTTGAGTACTGCCCCCCAATGCCCCACACGTCGCCGACGGGCATTGACCGCAAGGCAGATTCAATTTCAGTCGGGGTTTCGAGCACAAAAACGCCGCCGTGTTCAGGCTGTTTTTTGGCAATCCGGTTTGCCACTTTAGCCAGCGTTTTTGTGGGAGCAATGCCAACCCCGGTTGGGATACCGGCCCGGTGTAAAACCTCAGCGCGAAGAAAATAACCGTATGCCTGCCAATCGGCATTATCCATGTTTCCGAAGTCCAAAAAGGCTTCATCAATGGAGTAGACTTCGATACGCGGGGCAAGGCTTTCCAAAACCGACATCATGCGGCGCGACAAGTCGCCGTAGAGGTTGTAATTGGAAGAAAACACCGCAACCTTATTTTCTTTTAAAAGGCGGGCAATTAGGTGCACAGGCGAAGCCATTTCAATACCCAATGCTTTTGCCTCGTTGGATCGGCTAACTACGCAGCCGTCGTTATTGGACAGCACAATGACGGGGCGCCCTTCCAGCGACGGGTTAAACAGGCGTTCGCAGCTCACATAAAAACAGTTGCCGTCAACTAGCGCATACTTACCCATTTGCCCTTCCGCCCTCCTTCCCGGACATTTTTGATGACATAGGTCACGACTCCCCAAACCCGGAAATCATCCTCTGGTTGAATTTGAATCTGGGGGTAATCCTGGTTTGCGGGAATAAGCAGGCAAGTTGCATGTGCGAACTGAAGTCGTTTGACGGTAAACTCACCATTGAGAAAGGCAACAATGATGTCATCGGCCTGGGCTGTCAGGGATCGGTCGACCACTAACACATCGCCGTTCTGAATACCGGCTCCTTGCATGGAGCACCCTTTGACCCGGGCATAAAAAGTGGAGTCTGGATTGTCCACTAACTCCCGGTTTAGGTCAATGGTTAAATCCAGATAATCGCTTGCCGGCGAGGGGAAGCCCGCCGAAACGCCTTCGCAGGCAAATGGGAGTTGTAAATCGGTGCTGACATCTGCCAAATAGATGTCGAGGGTAGGCGTTGCCCACCTGATGGAAAGTTCGCTCATGGATTAGTATGTTTTGAGCGACAAATATGAATCTAAATGTTTTAACAAAAACTCAAATTGTTTGAATAAAATTAATTTGAATTTGTAATTCGGGCAGATCGCGTCTCTGCTGGAAAGGCGGCGGGCAAAATCGAATGGGTTGTTAGGTGGGATGGCAAAGGCGGGGTGTAAATTTGTAAGCGTACGCACAAAGTGGAGCAGCCAAAAGTGACTCAGCACCGCGAAGCCGAAACCGGAGCGTTACTCACAGAACTACCGCCGCCGCCGTTCGCCCTGTACGGGGGGATGTTGCCGCTGTGTACCGCGCCATGCCCTGAATGTGGACAGGCCGGAATCCTTCATCCGGGAAAAGTGAAGGAGCCGATGCCTCCCCCGCTTAGGCTTGCATTTCCTGACATTTAAATCGGACGCACCACCCCCTCTTTTTCATCGAAGCCCATCCCCGGTAGGCCGCGCACGATTTCCACCGTTTCCACGCTCAACCGAATCACCGAGAGCAGCAAATCCAGTATGTAGCGCGGGTTGCCTACCTCAGATACCCAATCGTTTGGGTCGTTGCGGATGCCGCTCTCTTTGTGTGTCGAGACCGCGTAGCGTTCCTTGATCCATTCGATGGCCGATTTGCCGTTGACCTGGTACTCGTAAGCCTCGGCAGGAATATTCTCCACCACGATTTGGCTATTGAACAGGATTTTGCTTTTGTCGTCTTTGGAAGGGAAGCGCATTTTCTCAACCTGGAACCCCACTCCCGACCCCTCCCCAACAGGGAGAGGAGACGCGCCGCGCACCGTGACCCCGATGGCTTCGGCGGATGGCGCGGTTTTGAAGTTGTCGTAGCCGAGATGCAGGTCTGCGAGGGCGCGACCTGCTTTGCTGAATTTCCAGAAATCAGCAGGCACTTCCACCAAAGGCAGCCGGGGCAGCATCTTTTTCAGGTCGCTCGAAAAGCGGCTGCGGTAGTCGGGGTTGTGCAGGAAACCATAGACGTAGTAAAAAATATCCTCTTTGGTCACGCGTTCCCCATAGCGCGACCGCGCTTGCGCGAGGATGAAATCCGAAACCTCGTCGCGGCGGATGTGTTCGTTCTCCTGCGCCGCATCGAAAAGTGAGGGTGCGGCCTTTGCGCGTTCTTCGTAGTAGTAGAGGGGGAAACATTGGGTGTCACCGTTGAAATGTAAATCGGGAATGCAATTCGTCATCAGCACGGACATTTCCTTGTGCCCGCCCGGTGCCGACACGCAGATGACTCGGTTTTCGGTGGTAGGGGTGGGGAAAAATTGTTGATTTAAACCCGGACTCTCGATAAATGGCTCATCAAAGTAGAAACTTTGTTGGGTATATGGCCGATAGGAGGCTTGCCTGATTTTGGAAAGGTTGGCAGTAAATGTTTTTTGTCTTCGGACATCATTTCTAAGTCCGCGAGTCCAACTAATTTTCTGAGGGTCATTGTCAATGAAATCCTCAACAGATAATTTTTGATTATTCAGGGAAGCCTCAGCGTAGCCTTTTTGCTGTCCGTTGTAAAAATCAATCATTCGCCTCATGTTGACCTCAACCGTCGTTTTTGAAAAATTGTACACCCAAGCATCCCGATTCGTCGCTGTACCTAACGATTGAGCAATAAAAAATGACTACGCTTTTCCATCAAATTTTTTCTCCGGTGCAAGTGGCAAAAACTCTCCAAAAGTATCATCCCTCAAATTTAGCCAGTCGCCATGCTCATTGGGCTTCAAAACCTGCCATTCGTTTTCCATGCTTTCCACCGAGCCGAATTTTTGGATGATGCCGAGTTTTTCCTCCCGGTTGAGATAGTCGCCGATGTCGTGGTAGTATATTTTGGCTTTGCTCATTTCTTGTTCGCTTTTTTTATCAGTTCCTCAATGGCTTTTTGCTCCTGCAAGTCGGCTTCCAATGCCTCCGTTTTTTTGCGTTGGGCATCAAAAACTTCGTATTGGCGGGTGGCTATTTGCTTCATTTCTTCGTGGCTTATCGTACCCGTATGATCCAAAAGTGGTTTTCTGCTGAACCGGATCACGCTGTCTGCTTCTGCTGCCCAATAGTTCAAACTCAACGGTATTTGTTCTTTTACCCTTAATTCTGCGGTGTCCAAAAAGAGCGTAACCATTCGGTTGAGCGTGTCAATCTCATCTTCTGACAAGTAGTTTTTGGCAATAAAAACATCTTCTTTCCGCACCCTGCTGCCTTTCCAAGCGCTTAGGCCCATATTGGGCAGATCGGCTTTTGCTCTATGGGCAATGATTTCGGCCGCGGTGTGTTCGGTCACGGCAAACAGGAGTTTGTTTTGTATCTCGGCAAAAAAGAGTTCTGTTTTTTTATCCGTTTTGTCATAATCATCGCTGAGCATGAACATATCCCTGATTTTTTGGTAAAACCGTTTTTCCGAGGCCCGGATATCACGAATGCGGGCCAATAGCTCATCAAAATAATCCTTGCCAAAAGATTTTCCCTGTTTCAAACGCTCATCGTCCAATACAAAGCCTTTGATGATATATTCTTTGAGCGTTTGTGTGGCCCAAATACGGAATTGGGTGGCTTGCTTGCTGTTGACCCGATAACCGACGGCTATGACGGCATCGAGGTTGTAGAATTTGGTTTTGTAATTTTTGCCGTCAGCGGCAGTTGTTTCCAAAATGGAAACAACTGAATCTTCTTGTAACTCATTGGTTTCAAATATATTCGACAAGTGCTTGCTAATGGCAGGAATTTCTACGCCAAACAGCACCGCCATCGCCTTTTGCGTGAGCCAAAAGGTTTCGCCCTCAAAAAGCACAGACACCTGTACTTTGCCTTCGGGTGTTTCGTACAAAATAATGTTGTTCATGGCTTTTATTCTTTTTCAGGTTTTTTCACCAAAAAAGTAATGGCGATGGGGGTGCGGGAGCCGGAACCGAAAATTTTGCCGCCTTCTTTTCTGGATAGTTCGCCGCTGGTGCGCTGGTTGCCGCGCAAATTGAAAACGTAAATGGCCGAAAATTCCTTTTCCAAACACTTACGGAAGCCGTCGGTGCTGTTGCCGTCGAGCCATGCGCCGTTGCTGACAAACGCGATAATACCGCCGTGCTTCGGGTCAAGTCGGTCGGAAGCCCAGCGAAAGGCTTTGATATAGGCATCGTACAGCGATTTATTCAGCCCGGCATTGGATGCGGCGGCGTATGTTTTCGCAATCCGCGCATCCAATTTCGGGTACTCCTGATTTTGCGCATTGTCGTTGGCCGATTTTTGCCCAACGGAATAGGGCGGGTTGCCAATGATGACCCGGAGCGGGGCTTTTTTTTGTGCCAGCACCCGCTCGCTGTTTTGCGGGAACATGGACGAAAAGAGTTTTTCGCTTTCGTCGCTTTCGCCCAACTGGAACGTGTCGGTGAGGCAAATGCCGTCAAAAGGCGCGTAAGTGACGGGGTGACTCGAAGTCACCCCGTCACTATGCAAGGCGGCCGTAGAGACGGGGTGACTTCGAGTCACCCCGTCACTATGCACGAGATCGTGAAACGCGTTTTCGATGTTGACGGCGGCAATGTAGTAGGCCAGCAGTACGATTTCGTTGGCGTGTAGTTCCTTCGTGTACTTGCGGATAAGGTCTTCTGGGCGTATCAGGCCGCTTTGCAGCAAGCGGGTCATAAAAGTACCCGTACCCGTGAAAGGGTCGAGGATGTGGATGTTTTCGTCGCTGAGGGAGCGGCCAAATTCCTTTCGCAGCAGCGCATCGGTCGAGTGAATGATGAAATCCACGACTTCAACGGGGGTGTAAACGATGCCGAGTCTTTCCACCATTTTGGGGAAAGCGGTCTTAAAAAACTTGTCGTAGAGTTCTACAATGATGCGCTGTTTCCCGGCGGCATTGTCAATCCCGGCAGCGCGGGTGCGGACTGATTCGTAAAACTTTTGGAGGATTTCGGCATCCTTTTCCAAAGCCTGCCCCTCCAAGAGGTCGAGCATGGTTTGCATGGACACCGAAATCGGGTTGTTTTTTACGAAAGAATAGCCTTCAAAAAGTGCCTCAAAAACGGGTTTGGTAATGAGATGTTGCGCAAGCATTTCCACCGCTTCGGCTTCCGAAATGGCAGGGTTGATATTCTTTTGCAAACCTGCGAGGAAATCAGCAAAAGCGTGTTCGTGTTGGCTGCCGTCGCGGATGAGCTGTTTGATGCGTTGGATGTGCCGCTCGGCAATTTCTGCCACGTCTTTTGCCCATTGTTCCCAATAGCGGCGGTCGCCTACTTTTTGCACCATGCGGGCAAACAGGACGCTTTGCAGTTGCTCGAATTGGATGGAAAGTTGGCGGCTGATTTTTTCGCCCGCACGAAGGTAGGCGGAATCGGCTTCCGTCGCGTTGCCGTCGAATTCGTCTTTTTTGCCGTATTCCGTTTCGTCGCCAAGTCGGTTGTCAGGTCTTCCAACGAGGATTTGTTCAGGGCGGCTTTTGTTGAGTTCTATTTTGTTGACCGTCGCATTGAAACGGTCGTCGTGGGCGCGTAGGGCGTTGAGTACCGTCCAAACGACTTTAAAACGCTCGTTATCGTTGAGGGCTTTGTCCGGTTCAATATCTACGGGAACAACGACGGGGATGATGATGTAGCCGTATTTTTTTCCCGGTGCGCGACACATGACCCGCCCGACGGATTGCACCACGTCCACCTGCGAATTTCGGGCGGAAAGAAACAGTACGGCATCCAGCGAAGGAACGTCCACGCCTTCCGACAGGCAACGGACATTCGTGAGGATGCGACATTCGCGGGCATCGTCGGAAGCGGCTTTGAGCCAGGAAAGTTTTTCGTCGCGGGTGGGCGTATTCATGCTGCCGTCAATGTGTTGGGCATTGATGGAAACCAGTTCTTCGCGGGCTTCGGCGGGAAGGCTCTCGAAATAGATGTTTTTGGCTTCGTTGAACGTGCGGGTGGTTTTCTCCGATACTTTGATGTTCTGGCAAAAAGCGACGGCGCGGCGCATGGGTTCGGGGTCGCTCTCTTTCAGGATACCTTCGTCGCCAAGCATCTTTTTGCTGAGGGCGTTGATGCAGCCAATGAGTTTGGAAGCGTCGTCAGCATTGATTTCTTGCTGGCTATCGGCTACCATTTTTTGCAAAGGCGCGGTCATGTCGGCCTCACTGACCGTGAGAATCAGCACTTTGTAATCGGAAAGCAAACCCTGATTCACGGCTTCGCCAAAGCCGATGCGGTAGATTTCAGAGCCGTAGATGCTTGCGTCGTCCATGCTGCACAGCACGGCATCGTGTTGGGCGGCTTTGGATTTGGAGTCGTCGCTGAACAGGCGCGGGGTAGCGGTCATGTAGAGCCGCTTTTTTGCCCGTAAAAAGTCGTTGTTGTGGACTTTGACAAAAGCCGATTCGTCGTCGTCCGCCAATGTGACCCCCGTAGTGCGGTGGGCTTCGTCGCAGATGATGAGGTCAAAAATGCCGAAAGGCTTTTCCGCGCTTTGCTGTTTTTGGAGCAAAGCGGACTGTGCCGACGCGATGACTTCGATGGATTGATAAGTCGAAAAAACGACGGTCAGGGGGTGGCTTTGGGCTTGCTGGATTTGGTCAAACTGTTTCAAAATGCCCTTCACATCGGTCGAGGCGGGCAAGGCCAGGTCAACCACCGAAAAGCCGTCGGTGTCTTCGTTTTTGGAGCGTTTGCGGCTCACGTTTGAATCAGAGCAAATGCAAACGGCGTTGAAAGCGTGTTGGGCATCGGCTGTCCATTCGCGCAAGGTTTGTCCCAAAAGCGCGATGGACGGAACGAGAAACAGCACCACGCCTTTGCCGTCGGTTTCCTTTTCCGCGATTTGTAACGAGGTAAAAGTCTTCCCAGACCCGCAGGCCATGATGAGTTTGCCGCGTTCCGATATTTTGAAATGTTCGTGCGCGGCGGCGATGGCCGTGACTTGGTGCGGCATCGGCGTTTTTCTCGCAGCGCGGGAGGCTTCGCCCGACAGACCTTCGGCCAATTTCCCCCAATCAATGGCAGCACTTTCGAGGTCGTGCAAGCCGAGGCGGGTGACGGGCGGGTGTTGGTGCTGGATGGTCGTTTCGGCATTTTCGCCCCAACGGTTGGTGGTCGAAATCCAAAGCCGATGCGCGAAGCCGATGGTTCGGAGTTGGTCGTCTTTGAAATTTTTGCTGGAAGTCGAGAGGAAGGAATCAACGGCGGGTTTATCAATGGTTGCGCTTTCCTGAAAACATTTGCATTGGATAGCCCAATAGTCGCCCGAAGTGGTGCGGGCAACCAGATCAATACCCGTGTCCTTTCCGCCAAAGTCGCGGCGGGCGGGAAATTCATTCCAAAGCCAAACATTGGTAAATAATGCAGCGTAGCGCGGGTCGGTCTGCAAATATGCCTGCATGAGCCGCTCAAATTTGTCGCCTTTGTCGCGTTCGGAGAGGGCGAATTTACGGAAGTGTGCCAGCGTGGAAAGGAAAGGGCTTTGGCTCATGTTATTGCCGGAGTAAATTTAAGGTTGGCAAAGATATGAAAGCGTGTGGTGTGGCAATGGTTGCTTTAGCGGAGAAACAGCCATAAATTGAACCAACCTCAACTTTTAACCTCTTAAAGTTCCTCCCAATACGTCGTAAACCGCTGCGAAAGATGCTTCTGCTTAAGTTTTTACCCCAGATCAATAAACGAAAAACGCAACTGCCTAAATTGTAGACAGTTGCGTTGCATTGTTGTCGGGATACCAGGATTCGAACCTGGGACCCCCTGCTCCCAAAGCGTCACCAATCTGGTTTCATCTGGTGTTATTTGGTTTTAACTGATTGATTGTCAGTGCCAATTTTTTCAAGTGATTTCAAAATCTACCGGAAAGAACCTATTTTTGCTTGCAAATGGCTTGCAAATTTTTTCCGTATGGTTTCTGCTAACATCATTCTCGACACGCGTTACAAAAAGAAAGGTGACGTATACCCCCTTAAACTTCGGGTGGTTCACAATCGCAAACCCTTTGACCTGAGTCTCGGTCACAACATCCCGCTCAGGGATTGGGACGAGAAGGGGCAAAAGGTCAAGTCTTCCTGCCAGACCATTGAAAATATCACCCGCTTTAACGCACTCCTTAACAAAGATAAGCAGAAAGTGCAGGACATCCTCATCCGACTTCAGGATGAGGGCAAGTTAGACACGCTTTCTTTGGAG
>JBJXEZ010000002.1:0-20011 GCA_046153695.1 Saprospiraceae bacterium | reverse complement strand
CAGCTGCCCGGCAACTGAAGGCTACACACGCTAAACGGCAAAGTTGATTTTTTTTGTAGTATTGGCCCAAAAGTAAAAAAAGACGTAACTACTTAGCGGGCCGCCCACCCTTATTCCAGCACCGTTCCATGGCAAGATGGCAAAGGCAATCTCTAGCCCTCAAAGGCGTTTTTGGCAGTATCGTTCACATTAAATCTAATATAGGATGTCAAAGATTTTCCGCCATTCAGCCGCACTACTTTTCGTTGCAGCCTCCTGCCTTTTTTTGGCCTTTTCCGCCCAAAACCCGCGCAAGTCATCTCCTCCTCCCGGGACCACGCCCGTGACCACTTTTTTCATGGACAAACAGGAGATCACCAACCTCGACTACCGGGAGTATGTGTTTTGGTTAGCCCTGGTTTTCGGCAACGAATCGAGCCAATACCGGCAGGCTTTGCCGGATACCACCGTCTGGCGTGCCGACCTGGCGTACAATGAACCCTTTGTGGAACATTATTTCCAGCATCCGGCCTACGCAAACTACCCGGTGGTGGGCGTGAACTACAATCAAGCCATTAGTTATTGTGAATGGCGCACCGACCGGGTGTACGAGCGCGATTTGGTAGAGGCCAAGATCATCCCGGTAAATAATAAACAAAGTGCGACAGATCATTTCACCACAGAGCGTTACCTCGCCGGAGAATACCTCGGCCTGAAGCCAAACAAAACGATATTGGTACCACGTTACCGGCTGCCAACTGAGGATGAGTGGGAATTGGCTGCCAGCGGGAAACTGGATGCAACCTTGTTCCCGTTCGGCTATAACCTGACGGACAAAAAAGTCGCTGCCCAATTGAGCAAGGGTCGCCAATTGTTTCATACCAAACGCGTCATCAAATTGCAAAACAGCCCAAACAATTTCTGCACATCACCCGTTGAATCGGGCTTGCCGAACGGGTACGGCTTGTACAATACTGTGGGAAATGCCGCCGAAATGATCGTCGAAAAAGGCGTTTGCAAAGGTGGCAGCTACAGGCATTTGTTGGAAGAAGGGCGGGTCACCAACCGGATGACGTACGATAAGCCGGCCAGTTGGCTGGGGTTTCGCTGCGTGTGTGTGCGGGAAATGGCGCGTTGAAAAAAACTACCGCACCAACCGGTTGTTCTCGTCCGGAAACACAGCCACAGGCCGGAACGTCCGGGCCTCGTCGGGGGTCATCAGGCCATAGGAGATGATGATAACCACGTCGCCCACCTGCACCAGGCGGGCAGCAGCGCCATTGAGGCAAACCACACCGCTGCCCCGTTCGCCGCGAATAGCATAGGTTTCGAGGCGGGCGCCGTTATTATTGTTCACAATCTGCACTTTTTCTCCTTCCACGATGTTAGCCGCGTCGAGCAGGTCTTCGTCAATGGTAATGCTGCCGATGTAATTCAGGTCGGCCTGCGTAACACGCACGCGGTGTATCTTGCTTTTGAAAACTTGAATGAGCATGGTTGCTTTTGTTGGCCGAAAAGAACAGCGAAAAGGCGCTTCGGGTTGCAAAGGTAGCGGGAACGTAGCGTTTCCCGGTTTTCGAGAATGAAGACTTTCCAAGTTTTATAAAACTTGGAAAGTCTGGTACGGGCGCGAAACCGTACCTTTGCGGCCAATTTTTTTTCGACGTATGAAACGCACAAAAATAGCCGAAATCCTCGGCACGGAACCCGTACAAACAGAGGTCTTGGTCAAAGGCTGGGTAAAAGCCTTTCGCAACAACCAGTTCATCGCCCTAAACGACGGCTCCTGCGCCGCCAACCTCCAGGTGGTGCTGGATTTTGAAAACGCCGACCCGGCGCTCGTCGAGCGTATCCGGTTCGGAGCAGCTATCGGTGCTCGCGGGCAGCTCGTAGAAAGCCAGGGTAAAGGCCAACGGGTGGAACTTAAAGCCACGGAAATTACGATCTTCGGCGACTGTGACCCGGAGCAATTTCCCCTCCAGCCCAAAAAACAATCGCTTGAATTTTTGCGCGAGCATGCTCACCTGCGCTTCCGCACCAACACGTTCGCGGCGGTGTTCCGGGTGCGGCATGCACTGGCGTTTGCTGTCCACAAATTTTTCAACGACCGCGGCTTTTTCTACCTGAACACACCCATCATCACTTCCAGCGATGCTGAAGGTGCCGGAGAAATGTTCCGCGTAACCACCCTGCCGTTGGAGAACATGCCGCGCACCGAAAAGGGCGAAATTGATTTCGCACAGGATTTTTTCAAACGCCCGACCAACCTGACTGTTTCCGGTCAATTGGAAGGCGAGCTCGGTGCTATGGCGCTTGGCGATATCTACACCTTTGGTCCCACGTTCCGCGCAGAAAACTCCAACACTACACGCCACCTGGCCGAGTTTTGGATGATCGAACCAGAGGTGGCCTTTGCCGACCTGACTGACAATATGGACCTGGCCGAGGCTATGCTCCAGTACGTTTGCCGGTATGCGCTGGAGCACTGCGCTGACGACCTGAAAATCCTCGAAGAACGCCTCGTGGAGGAGGAAAAAGCCAAGCCCCAAGACCAGCGCTCTCCCATGAACCTCACGGACAAACTGCGCTTCGTGGTGGAAAATCAGTTCCAGCGCCTGACCTACACAGAGGCGATTGACATTCTCAAAAACTCCACACCAAACAAAAAAGGCAAGTTCCAGTATACAATCGAGGCCTGGGGTGCCGATTTACAGAGCGAACACGAGCGCTATTTGGTGGAAAAACACTTCCAAAAACCGGTCATCCTGACGAACTACCCGGCGGCAATCAAGGCGTTTTACATGCGCCTGGACGAGGGCTGCGAAACGGGCCGTGAAACGGTATCGGCTATGGACATCCTTTTTCCCGGTATTGGCGAAATCGTAGGTGGTTCGCAGCGCGAAGAGCGCTACGAGGTGCTGCGGCAAAAAATGCACGCCATGCACATCCCCGAAGAGGAATTGTACTGGTACCTGGACACCCGCCGGTTTGGCTCCTGTCCGCACGCGGGCTTCGGCCTTGGTTTTGAGCGATTGGTGCTATTCGTAACCGGCATGAGCAACATCCGTGACGTGATCGCTTTCCCGCGCTACCCCGGTAGTGCTGAATTTTGACCGATATGGAACAAGAAGCAGAAACCGGCAAAAAAAAGAAACGTTCGTCGTTCAGAAAAACGGCAGATTGGGCCAGCCTGATCCGGAACTTTGCCACCATCGTGGCTTCTTTTATTTCGGTGATTACCCTCTTCATCCTGATCCGGCAAAACGAGCGCACTTACCAACCTGATCTGGTACTATCGACAGCCCAGGGCGTTTTTCAGGTATTGTACCAGGATACGATCCGCCAATGCGAGGACGTGACTATGCGCATGGGCTCGGACTCCACACACAAAACGCTTGCTCTGCGCATAACCAATCTTGGCCTTGGCGCGGCAAAAGATATTCGAGTCAGCTGGGACTACGACCCCCACCGACTTGACGATACGGTCCAACTGGGCAACGAACGGATTGTAACGAAGGCCCACTACCACGACGCTCTCCATGCCGTAGTATTCATGAACTGCATGTTGAAAGAATCGCTCTCTGAAAACCTGGATTTCTGCCTTCCGAACAACTCGGAAAAAGAACCTACCCTTGCTTCGCTTCCGCTCAACTTTGCACGGCTTTGGACCAACCTGTTTTTGCGCGCCAAGGAAAACCTCAACCTTTCCAATAAACAACAATTTATAGGCTTAACAGAACTTTTGGTCACCCGGTATCAGGACCTGACCTGTACGGTCACGTATCAGGATATCAACGACAGATCGTACAAAAAGGCATACCGCGTTTTCGTCGTACCGCATTTTATTGACTTGAAAAACAACACGTTGACATTGGGCATACTACTGCGCGATCTTTCATCTCCCCCAAAGGAAGCCCTCCGGCACCAGTACTCCATCTATTTCACAAACTCGCAATTTTTCGAATCATCGGTTGAACTGAAGTAACGCCCGGCCAACCACCATACATCTTGCTAACCTTTCCATCATGCAAAAAGACTTCCTCCGCAAACTCGGCCTGAAAACCAAAAACCCTGGCACCTGGACCGGGCAGGAACACCTCACCGGTAGCGCCCGCAGCCTGCACAGCCACTCGCCCGTGGACGGCGAGCACATTGGCTCGGTCACCGTCACCACCCGCGAACAATACGAGCAGGTCATTTCCAGTGCCGAAACAGCTTTCCGCGTTTGGCGGGAGATGCCGGCACCCAAGCGCGGCGAGATTGTACGCCAGTACGGCGAGGTATTGCGCCAATACAAAGACCCGTTGGGCCGACTGGTGAGCTACGAAATGGGCAAAAGCTTGCAGGAAGGTTTTGGCGAGGTGCAGGAGATGATTGACATCTGCGATTTTGCTGTGGGCCTGTCGCGCCAGCTGTACGGCCTTACAATGCATAGCGAGCGACCCGGCCACCGGATGTACGAGCAGTGGCACCCAATGGGTATTGTGGGCATTATTTCAGCCTTCAATTTTCCAGTAGCCGTTTGGTCTTGGAACGCCTGTATTGCCTGGGTATGCGGCGACGTGTGCGTGTGGAAGCCGTCCGAAAAGACACCCCTGTGCGCCATCGCCTGCCAGAACCTGTTCCAAAAAGTGCTGAAGGCAAACAACTTGCCCGAAGGGATTTCATGTATCGTCAACGGCGATTACAAAGTGGGCGAATACATGACCAAAGATGCCAGAGTGCCGCTTGTAAGCGCCACCGGTAGCACGCGCATGGGTAAAATTGTGGGTCGTACCGTGGCCGAACGCCTCGGCCGCAGCCTGCTCGAACTCGGCGGCAACAACGCCATCATCATCACACCTTCCGCCGACATGAAAGTGGTACTGACCGGTGCCGTGTTCGGTGCCGTGGGCACCGCTGGCCAACGCTGCACCAGCACCCGACGCCTCATCATCCACGAGAGCATGTACGAGCAAGCAAAAAACGCCCTTGCCGGTGCCTACGCCCAACTCCGTATCGGCGACCCGCTCGACCCGAACAACCACGTCGGGCCGCTCATTGACACGCAAGCCGTGGAAAACTACCTGCATGCTATTTCGGAAATAAAAAAATCCGGAGGTAAAATGGTGGTAGAAGGCGGCGTGCTTAGCGGTACGGGTTATGAAAGCGGCTGCTATGTGAAACCCTGCATCGCCGAGGCAAATAACGAATGGGCCATCGTGCAGCATGAGACATTCGCCCCGGTGCTCTATTTGCTGAAATACAAAACCTTCGACGAGGCCATCGCGCTGCAAAACGGCGTGCCGCAGGGGCTGTCGTCGGCCATCATGACCAACAACCTGCGCGAAGCCGAGCGTTTCCTGACGGCTGCCGGTTCGGACTGCGGCATCGCCAACGTCAACATCGGCACCTCGGGCGCTGAGATCGGAGGAGCATTTGGCGGCGAAAAAGAAACAGGCGGCGGGCGCGAATCCGGCTCCGACTCCTGGAAAGCGTATATGCGCCGGCAAACGAACACGATCAACTACTCGGAGACGGTGCCGTTAGCGCAGGGGATCAAGTTTGATTTGTAACCTACCACTCCACCCGCAACCAATCGACCCCAACCACCGCCTTCTCGCCCGCTGCCTCGTTTTTTATTACAAAAAACAGGTCTTGTAACGCCCCGTCGGCAGGCCAGGCAGAGCGGTCTGGTTTCATTTCTGCTGCCACCAGCCCGCCTGCATCGCTCGTTGGTGGAATGGAGGCTGTGCCTGCCAATTTTCCGGCTGGCCCACCCAGCCGCAGTTCGATCTTGCCGCCACCTGTGTGTTTGCGGGCAGCAGATACGTCCAGCGCCAGGCTGATGGAGGTAATGCTACGCAGGTCAATGCCTTTGAAAACAAGGCAACCTGTATGTTTCAATTCCACCACGGTGGTCGTCGTGTTGTTCAGCGGGCGCTTGTAAGTAGCTGCTCCCCTGGACACGCTGTCGGCCCGCTCTGCTTGCTGCTGCGCCGGGCGCAGGGCGATGGTTTCACTGCCGGTTCGGGCATCCTTCTGCCCCGGGCCTCCGCGATCGCAGTAGGCTGCGTGAAAAATAAAATTGCCCGGTTCTTTGCCGGCAGGCGGTTTCAGCGTGTGCGTACCCTGCAAGGTCGGCGTCTCCAGTTCTCCGACGGCGAGTATCCAGCGAACCATATCAGCCACGTCTTTGGGCGCAAGTTGCGGGTGGGCGCTCATGGCTACCTCGCCCCATACTCCCTTGCCGCCTTTAATGATTTTTTCTGCCAGCCGTTTCGGCGCAGCCTTGTCGTCTTGGTAGCGCCTGGCTATATCCCGATACGCCGGGCCGTTGATTTTTCGGTCCACAGCGTGGCAGCTACGGCAATCGGAACCGTCCACGAGTTTTTTGCCGCGCTCAAACGGCTGGGGTTTGGGCTTGATGTGCCGGATGAACCGGTACAGGCTTTCGCCCGATTCCAGATAACCAACCTGAAACAGCACATCGGAAGTCGAAATGCGGCCGTCGGCGAGGGTACCATCCTCTGTATCGGCCACTTGCACAGCGTACCGAACCACATCGCCGGGTTGGTAAAAACTGCGGTTTTTTCCACCAAAATCCCAATGAACTACAGGCGTAGCATTGCCTGCCGCCGTTTCCACCACCTCGTCGTCGGTAGCACCGTCGCCGCGCACATAATCAATGCGGCTGAGGCAGGCATCCGGATTTTGGGCGTACCATTCGGTTCCGTACTCCAACACCCACAACGAGCCTTTTTTGTCAATAAACATGTCTATCGGGCGGGCTAAACGAACGTTGGGAGCAAGCGGTTGCATATCGGTGTACTGGTCCAGCGAATCAATGCCCACGGCATTCATCCAGTTGCGCATCCATTCGTAAATAATGATTTTTCCATCGAATCGGTCCGGGAAACGGGTTTCGGGTGGATACTGGTCGCAGTAGTACGCCGGGCCGGTCATCGCACAGCGGGTTCCGTTGGCTACAAGGGGGAATTCCTTCGAACTTTTAAACGGGTACCAGATTGTCGGCTTGCGGGCTGGCGGCAGTTGGCGATCGCCGGTATTGTGCGGTGAATCGTTGTAGGGGCGCATGGGGTCGAACCACGGGCCGGGTGTCCCGGTCTCGAAATTGTACTCGCGGTAGGGCAGGTTAGGCCCGACACAGTACGGCCAACCGTAAAAACCGGCGGTGCGGGCGAGATTGATTTCGTCGTAGCCTTCGGGGCCGCGGGTGCTGTCGGGCACGCCCGCATCGGGGCCAGGTTCACCCCAGATGAGCAGGCCACGTCGGTTGTCGAAGTCGAGGCGAAACGGATTTCGGCAACCCATCACGAAAATCTCGGGGCGGCCGCGCCCCCACCACACATTGGCCCGCTGGAGGTAATCGGCAGCGATGCTGACCGGGCGCGGCCCGCGTGTCGGGTAGGCTATGCCCTCCAGGGACGGGTCGGTGACGAGGTGCTGGCCACCAGGCAGGACGCGAATTTCTTTTTCGGCAAACAAATTTCCCGCCGGGCACAGGTACGAACCGTCGGGCAGGGGTTTGATACGCAGGATTTTCCCACGCAGGTCCATGGAATTGGAGGCCGATTTTTGGGAGTCATACTGGCTTTTGTCGACCCGCTCATCGGTGGACGCGTAGCCGTCGTCGTAGTGGTCGGTGTTGTCGCCCGTAGCAATGTACAAGATGCCGGAGGCATCAAAACGCAGGCCGCCACCGGCGTGGTAGTTGTGAACACTGCGGTCAGTGGGCACCTCAAACAGCACCAATTCAGTTCCCCGGTACAGCGAATCATTTTGGAAAACAAAGCGGGCGAGTCGGATAGCGCCCGTTTTACCTTCAGGAGAATAGTACAGGTAAATCCAGTGGTTTTCCGCCCATTTTGGGTCAATGGCCATGCCGATCAATCCCTCTTCGTTTTGGTGGTACACCTCAAATTCGGCTACTGTACGAGCGCTACTGCTGGCAGGGTCGTACAATTTCATGGCCCCACGGCGCTCGATGAATAGAATTTTCCCATCGGGCAGCTGGCCCATGCCCATTGGTTCGTTCAGGTCGCACACTACGGAAGTTTTTACAAAACCGGTGCCTGAGGCGGTTTGGGCCATCGGGCGGTGTTTCTGAAATTGAACAGGCTTGGCCACGCCCACGGCGTATTGCAGGCCTCCGGCCAAATGCTGGAGAAACGCCGGTTCGGCGTACGCTGCCACGGGGTGGCCCATGGCAGTGAAAAACACCCGCCCGCCATCGTACTCGTGGTACCATGCTACGGGATGGGATGGCCCCATCTTGCCGCCGGAGCAGGTGGATTCGTCGAGGTTGAGCAGCACATGCAGGTCGGGACTGAGGCTGGTAAGGTTGAACCACTCGTCGGAGTGTTGCCAGGTGGGTTCGAGGTGTTTGGTGGCGGCGTGCTCCGTGTCGGCGACCTGAACAGTGGCGGGTTGTACCTCGGTGAGGCCATCAAAGCGGCCGCCGACGAGTTTGCCGTACCAGGGCCAATTGTGTTCGGTGTCAATGGCCGTGTGTACGCCCACGAATCCGCCGCCAGCCTGGATATAGCGCTCGAACTCGATTTCCTGCGTGGGGTTGAGCACGTCGCCAGCGGTGTTGAGAAACACCACTGCGGCATAGCGGCTGAGGTTTTCTTCGGTGAACTCGTAGTTGTCCTCGGTCACGTCGGCGTGCCAGCCCTTGTCGGCACATATCTTTTGAAGCGCCTCCACGGCAGCAGGCATGCACTCGTGTACATAAAACTCGGATTTGTTAAAGATCAGGACGCGGGGTTTGCCGTCGTCGGATTTGCAGCGCAGGGCCAGCGCAGCGAGCAGGAGGATGGAGACAAAAAGCAGGACGGTACGCAGCATTGTTTTACACCATAGTTTGTTTGGAGGGCGCTATGCGAAAAGCGTACCGTTTTTTGGGGGGTGGTGAATTCGGGAAATGACTGAGCAACACCGCGACAGCCATTGCATTCACCTGCTTGGCAATCGTATTAGTGAAGGCAGAAATCAGTTTCCTTTTTTTAGCAATTCGCTGGCTCATATTCCCGTTAGGCTGATTGTGTAGTTTGGTGGCAAAAAAGGTGTGGATTACGCTATTGATAATTTGCTGGACTTTGAGATCAAAACGTACTCGTACCCTCCTCTAAGGCAAATTTCCCCAACCACTTGTAAAGCAGCGATTGTCAAAGAAAACCCATCTTGGAATGATTCCTACTTAAACATTCAAATACCATGAAAAAAATCTCCTCGCTTTTGCTCCTGTGCTCTTTTCCCATCTCCTCTTATACGCAAAATTGGCAGGCATCGGCTCTTGAAAATGCCGCCGGCTTTCCCATCGAAAAAAAAGTTGCCGATCACCCTTGCATAACAGCGGAAACGTATGCGCTGGTCGAACAACGATGTGCTGAAAACCTGGCGGTATTAGGGTTGAGTGCCACCGAGCAAAAAAGCGACCTGATCACTGCGCTGAACTGGCCATTAAGAGCCGCAAACGGACTGATGGATTGTAGCTATTATGCGATTGGCGCTTATGTCGACCATAATACCGCCACGGGTCTTATTTCCGATTACAATTGCGGAACCAAGACCTACGACGGGCACCGGGGCACTGATATCGGCATGCCGCCGTTTGCGTTTTATAAAATGGATAATAACCATGTGGAAGTCATTGCCGCCGCCGCGGGTATCCTTTTAGATAAGGCGGATGGCAATTTTGATAGAAACTGTGGTGCCAATAATATACCGGCCAACTATGTCATTATTCAACACTCCGATGGTTCGCGCGCGCTGTACTGGCATTTGAAAAAAAATTCAGTCACGACCAAAAATATCGGACAAGCCGTTGCCGCAGGCGAATATTTAGCCGTAGTGGGCAGCTCTGGCAGTTCTTCCGGCCCACACCTGCATTTTGAAGTTTGGAATGGCAGCACATCGAGTACCCGCGTTGATCCGTATTCCGGTTCCTGCAACGCCTTAAATGCAACGTCCTGGTGGGCAGCGCAAAAACCCTATACGGAGCCGGCAATTGTAAAAGCCTCTGTACATACAACCGACATAGTGTTGCCCGGCTGCCCGAATACAGAAACCCTGAACGAAAGCAAATCTTTTTCACTTCCATTCCAGGGTCCGGGGCTCCCGGCGGGGTCGGCAAAGTTTTATATTTTCATGCGCAATGAAACGATGGGTATGACCGCCAGTATCAGCATTTTGAATCCGGACGGCTCCACGCTCAATTCCTGGACCCACAGTAGTACCAGTAGTTATGGCACCAGCTGGCGCGCATGGACCAAACCCTTGCCCACGAAAGCCGGGACATACATCTTAAAAGCCACGTACAATGGAACGAGCTGTTCCAGCGCTTTTGAAATCATTAATCCAATTAACACTGGAACAGAAGAATTGTCGGAACACAATACAGTTGTTATCGTCCCCAATCCGAACAACGGAACCTTTACTATTGAAATGAAAAACGGAGATACACAGGCAACAGGAAGATGGATTGAAATTTACAATCTTTTGGGAGATAAAATACTGGTATCCGAGGGGCAAGGCACGACGGTTGCTATTGATATTTCCAACCAACCCAACGGAATCTATTTTGCAAGAATACATACGACAAAAGGGGAACAGGTGCTTAGGTTTTTAAAGATGTAGGGGCTTAAACTAAATGGCTCATATTCCTGTATGGCTGAATACCGAAGCCTGAGTCAATGTTGTAGACACATTGAACCAACTACCGCTCGGTTGCCCCGAAGTTTTGCACCCAGTACGGCCCTTTTTTGCCAAGGCCCATGTCGCGAAAACCGGGCTCCATCAGGTTAGAGCAGTGGTCGGCGCTGGTACGCCACGCTTGTACGACAGCTTCGGCCGTCGGGTACCCTTTGGCAATGTTCTCGCCCACAGTCACCCATCGGTAGCCCGTGCGTTCCACGCGATCAGATGTCTCGGAGCCGTCGCGCCCCCGATGACTGAAATATTTCCGGAGGAACATATCGTCGGCGTGCGCCTGTGCCGCTTTACCGAGGCGCTCGTCCAGGCGAAGCGGCGGGGCGGGGCGGTAGCGCTTGCCATCGGGGCACTTGCAGCCAGCGGCTCGGAGGTTGTTTACTGCGTCCAAAACCGCTTCGGCGGCCGATGGATCTGGTCTGGCCTCGTGGTGCGTTTTTAATTGCGGAGCAGGCCACCACGTGAGCGTAGCGGCGGTGCAAACCAAAAGTGCGAGCAGGGTTTTCATGAGAAAAACGATCTTCAGTAAATGTCCAAAAGACCAAGAACGCAGGAGCGGGTGCTTTTCGTGAGTCGTTTTCGGGCAATGCCAAAAATTGGGGTTGTCCGCTTTCCAAAAACCAAAGCTTCGATACGAACCATTGCTACGTATGAACATCGCCCCATGCCGCCCGTTCTTCATCAGACCAGAGTTTTGGGAAAAATATCCGCTGCTGGTATTTCGGGTGCAGGTACTTTTCCCAATGACTACCGCCGGTTGCTGCCGTTTGCTGCTCTCCGCTGCCGAGGTAGGTGTGGGCCGTTTGCAGGTGGACCAACGGCCAGGATACATTGAAGGTGTAGTCGAACGTGCGCAATACAGAGCGTAAGTCATCGGTTGCACCGCCCTGCTGTTCCAGGGCAAGATAACGAGCGTACAAGTTATCCGACTGCATCTTGCGGGCGAGCGCGGCAAACGAATCCAGGTACCGCTCCTCAAACTGCCGAAGGGTGAGGCTCTTCGTGCCTGTGGCCCGGTCGTAGCCCGCATCTTGCCAGTACAAGTACTGGAATTTATCCTCGATCGGGCAGTCGGCAGGCACGGCGGAACGGCGGGACGGCGGGATCAAATGATCAATGGGCGTGCAGTGCAGCTCGATGTAGCGGAACTGGGCCGACTGAAAGCCGCTTGCGGGTGCCAGGGCGAGGCGGAACTGGTTGTAGTCTTCGTAGCGCATACCCTGATTCATAATGCTGAAAGAGGTACTGAGCAAGCGCGTGTAGCGCACCAGGCGGTGCATTTTTTCAGAAAACACCGCCGCATCGGGTAAGTCCCCGGTCGTGAGTTGTTCCAGTTCGTGGCGGATCAGTTTCAGCACCAGTTCGGTGATCTGGTGGTATACGATGAAAATCGTTTCGTCCTTGAAATCGGTGCGGGTATTTTGCAGAGAAAGCAGGGTATCTACCTGTACATACTCCCAGTAGTTCACGGGCTTGCTTAGCAAGAGGCCGTGCAAATACGTTTCCGGGGGTTGGCCGAGCGCTTGATATTTTTCTTTGATCTGCTCCAACAAGTCTTGCATAAAATAAGGGTGTTTGGTTGGGCATTTCCGGCGCGTTGTGCGTGGATTGAGCCGCGCTCCAAAGGTACGGCACCGGAGAAAAATCCGTGCGTTGCACAGGCCCTGCCCCTGGCCAGGGTCAAAAAAAGTTGAAGCCGCCCGGCAAACCCGCCCTATTTTTGCGTGCAACAACGCACACGCGCCATGTGGAAGAACGGAAACAACTATTTGCAAGCCTCCGGGAGAGGCTCCTGCCCCGCCCGCGCGCTGGAGCAGGTTTATCAGAAATACCCAAGATGAAGCACCGCGACGCGCTACTTTTCGCCCTGTTGGGGGCTTTGTTTTTCATCCCCTTCCTGGGCGGTGTACACTTGTTTGACTGGGACGAAATCAACTTCGCAGAAATCAGCCGCGAGATGATCGTACTGGACGACTACCTGCGTGTACATGTTAATTTCCAGCCGTTCTGGGAAAAGCCGCCTTTCTTTTTCTGGCTTCAGGTTCTGGCCATGAAAACCTTCGGCACAGGCGAGTTTGCTGCCCGGCTGCCGAACGCCATTTGCGGTATGCTCACGCTGGCAGTGGTGTACAGCATCGGCAAAAAACTGTACGATGCCCGTTTCGGCGCCATTTGGGCTACCGTTTACCTCGGCACGATTCTGCCATTCCTGTATTTCAAATCCGGCATCATTGACCCTTGGTTCAACCTGTTTATTTTTCTCGGCCTCTATTTTTTCATTTTGGCCTACTGGAAAAAAGACGCTGTACCGGGTATCGAACTGCTGCGAAACCGCTGGTGGTACCTGTTTTTAGGCGGCTTTTTTATCGGCATGGGTATCCTCACCAAGGGTCAAGCGGCGTACCTGTTGGCTGTACTCACGATGGGCGTGTACTGGCTGTCGAAGCGCCTGCGCTTGTATGTGAACGTGCCGCAGTTCCTGTTTTTCACGGCAGCGGCTACTTTGGTTACGTTCGCCTGGTACGGCTTGGAGTATTGGAAAAATGGCCCGTGGTTTATCGTGGAGTTCAACAAGTACCAGTACCGCCTCTTTTCCACACCGGATGCCGGGCACGGAGGCTTCCCTGGCTACCATTTTGTGGTGCTGCTAGTGGGGTGCTTTCCAGCCTCCATCTTTGCCATACGCGCGTTTTTCCGACTGCCCGACGAAGAACACGAGCATCAACAAGACTTTCGCCGTTGGATGAAATACCTGTTCTGGGTGGTACTCATTCTCTTCAGCATTGTCAAATCCAAGATCGTCCACTACTCTTCCATGTGCTATTTCCCGCTCACGTTTTTGGCGGCAGTGGTACTGGCCAAAATCCTGCGCGGGGAGATCGCCTTTGCGCTTTGGATGAAGGTTTTGCTGGCCACCATCGGAGGGCTGTTCGTGATTGCTACCCTGGCGTTGCCCTTCGTGGGCATGAACGCCGAATTGCTCAAACCCCTGTTTAAAGATCCGTTTGCTCAGGCCAGCCTTGCTGCCGATGTGAAGTGGACCGGGTTTGAGGTGCTTCCCGGCGTGTTTTTATTGGCTTTGTTAGTGCTGACGTTGCGGTGGTTTGGGCGCGGGCAGGAGCAACGGGCATTCCGTTGGCTGTTCGGGGGCACGGCGGTTTTTGTGTTGCTAACCCTCGTCTTTTTCATCAAGCGCATCGAGGGTTATTCCCAACGCGCTGCCGTGGATTTTTTCAAAAGCAAGGCCGGTGAGGACGCTTATTTCACCACACACGGCTACAAGTCCTACGCGCAGTATTTTTACAGCCAAAATATGCCAAACGCCAACCCAAGCGCTTACCGGCGGGAATGGCTCCTTGAAGGACCTGTGGACAAGGACGTGTACATCGTCACCAAAAACTACCACGCCAATTACCTGCGCGAACTCCCCGACACGGAGCTGCTCGGCGAAAAAAATGGCTTCGTATTTTTCAAAAGAATGCGCGTGAAATAATGCCCCCTCCCCGAAAACGAAACGCTTTATCCTAACTTGATTGCTGATGTCCGTATCCATCCGCCTTGTAGAAGGGGCAAAAGACCTGCACACGTTTATCCATTTGCCTGCCCGCATCCACGTCGGGAACGCCAACTGGATGCCACCCCTGTACTCCGACCAAAAAGCGTTTTTCGACCCGGCCAAGAACAAGTCTTTCTCGTACTGCGATACGGTGCTTTACCTGGCCTACAAAAACGGCAGGCCACAGGGGCGTATCATGGGGATCGTCCATCACCCGTACAACGCCGAACATGGACAAAAAACCGTGCGCTTTGCCCACCTCGACTGTTTTGACGACTACGAAGTCTGCCTGGCTTTGTTGGATGCTGTGGAACGCTGGGGCCGGGAAAAAGGCATGAATCGGGCCATCGGGCCATTCGGGTTTTCGGGCCGGGAACCGCAGGGGCTGCTGATAGAGGGCTTCGACAAGCCGCCGATCATGGTCACCGCCTGCAACCAGCCCTACCTGCCGCAGTTTGTGAAAAAAAACGGGTACGTCAAGATGACAGACTGCATGGACTATCTCATTGACATCCACAAAGACATACCGGAAATCTATCCTAAAATTTGGGAGCGGGTGCACCGGAACACGCAGTTCAAACTGGTCGAATTCGCCAAAACGCGGGAGATGAAGCCCTACATCATTCCCATTTTTGAACTGATCAACCGAACCTACGCCGACCTGCAAGGCTTTTCGCCGTTGGACGAACAGGAGATGCGCGAAACCGCCGCCCGTTATTTGCCCATACTCGATCCGCGTTTTTTGAAAGTCGTGGTGGACGAGGCGGGGCTCGTGGTCGCCTTCATGCTCGGCATTCCCAACATGACCAAGGGCATCCAGCGTGCCAAGGGCAAGCTGCTCCCATTTGGTTTTCTGCACATCCTGTACGCCGCCCGTAGCGCCAAACAGCTCGACCTGCTGCTCGGCGGCATTGACGTGCCGCACCGTGGGCGGGGCCTCGACATCCTGATGGGCTGGAAAATGGTACAAAGCGCTCGAAACGCTGGTATCCTGACATTTGAATCCAACCTCGTCTTGGAGACCAATACCGCCATGCGGGCTGAATACGAACGCCTTGGTGCCAAACTGTACAAGGTGTTCCGCATTTTTCAAAAAGATCTGACCTAAACTATGACCCAGTTTTTGCACAACCGCGTCAACCGTCAGGAACTGAAGGCACGCCTCCGCCAAAGTGCCGAGCCGCGCCTCACTATTTCATTTTACAAATATGTTGCCCTGCGCAACCCACACCTATTCCGCGACCACCTCTTTGGCCTGCTCGAATTACTCGGTGTACTGGGTCGAATCTATGTGGCTCGTGAAGGGGTGAATGCTCAAATTTCCGTACCGCAAGCACGGCTTGAGGATTTCAAGGCGACGATGGACTCCATCCTGTTTTTTCAGGGGCTGCGGCTCAACATTGCCATTGAGGACGACGGCAAGTCGTTTTTTGCCCTCATTATCAAAGTGCGGCCAAAGATCGTAGCCGATGGCATTGACGACCCCGACTTCGACCCTTCCAATTACGGCACCCACCTGCGGGCCGAGGCGTTCAACGACCTGACTGACCACCCTGACACCATTGTGGTGGATATGCGCAACCACTACGAAAGCGAAGTTGGTCGGTTCGAAGGCGCTATCACACCGCCCGTAGATACCTTCCGCGAGGAGCTGCCGTTTGTGGCCGATTTATTGGCCGACAAAAAAGACAAAAACATCGTGATGTACTGCACTGGCGGTATCCGATGCGAAAAGGCCAGCGCCTATCTCAAATACCGGGGATTCAAAAATGTGTTTCAACTGGATGGTGGAATCATCGAATACGCCCGCCAGGTGCAGGCAGGAGGGTTGCGAAACAAGTTCGTTGGCAAAAACTTCGTATTCGACGAGCGGCTCGGTGAGCGCATTAGCGATGCCGTCATAGCGCACTGCCATCAGTGCGGCGACCCATGCGACGACCACACCAACTGTGCCAATACGTACTGCCACCTGCTGTTCATCCAGTGCCCCGCCTGCCGGGAAAAACACGCAGGCTGCTGCTCGGAGCAATGCTGCGATTTCAACGCGCTGCCCGGTACGGTGCAACGCGAACGCGCCAAGGCGGAGCGTTTCAACGGCAGCCGGTTTAGCAATGGCCATTTCAAAAAAGGGCCCGCCAGTGCCGTATCCGGCAAATAGCACAGGCTCAATTCTACCCTACTGTTTCATCTGCGAAGGCCGCCGCACCGATTATGCCTGCATTATTCAGCAGTTGCGCCGGCACTACCCGGGCCTGAGGGTTAAGCAAATCCCTGTACTGATCAAAATACTTGCTTTCGCCACCGCCAAGAATGAACAGGTCGGGCGAGAATAGTCGCTCCAAGTGGAGCAAATAGGCGTTGAAGCGTTGGGCCCACTCGGGTCTGCTGATCTTGAGACGTTCGCGGGCACCGGATGAGCAGTACGCCTCGGCAGGTTTGTTGTTTTTAAAAATCAGGTGTCCCAGCTCGGTGTTTGGCACCAATATGCCATTGTGAAACAACGCCGTACCAAGCCCTGTACCGATGGTGATGAGCAACACCACCCCTTGCTCACCTTTGCCCGCTCCAAAACGCATCTCCGCGATGCCCGCTGCATCGGCATCGTTGGTGGCGCATACACGTGTGCCGCAAGCCCGGCCAAATACGCCTTCGATGCTCGTGCCGATCCAGAGCGGGTCGATATTGGCTGCTGAATACGCTACACCGTTTTTAACGATGGCCGGAAACCCGCAACCAACCACGCCCTTGTGGCCAAAAAATGCCACCACTTCGGCAAAAGCACTGGTCAGAGCCTCCGGCGTGGCAGGCTGGGGCGTGGGCACTCGAAAGCGCTGGCCTTGTAATTTGCCGTTTTGCAAGTCTACTAAAGCGCCTTTCACACCGGATGCGCCCACATCTATTCCTAAAATATTTTGCATAAAAAGGGTGTCTGGTTATTGGGTTTCTGGTTGGAGGGTTTCTGGTCGGATGGTTAGCGGTTTCTGGTTGTGCAAACCCTCCGGTCAGAAGTCTCAATACCTACTTTTTCCGCACATGGTCCAGTACAGGGTCTCGACCGTTTCGGAAGGCTTCAAAGGGTAATTCAATGGTAATATTGGGCTGCAGGACATCGGGGTCGTCGGGCAGGGCTTGTACCGGGCGCGTGCCGTGGAAAACCTGCAACTGGCTGTTGGGCAAGATCAAGTAGCTGGGGGCACCAATGTGGTTGGGGCGGTGGCCAGGCGGTTCGCCGATAATCGTGGCATTGGTCTTGGCCCGAAATGCAGCGGCTATTTCCACAGCAGCCCCGGAGGTATAGCGGTTGGTAGCCACAAAAATTCGATTGGGCAGGTTGACGAAGGGCATGGCCGCAAGTCGTTCGACCAGCGCAATGCCGTCTGCGGGATTGCCACCGTTGTTGAATCGCAGGTCAAAAAAGAGGCGGCAATCGGGGCGGCGCTCCAGCAACGCTACCAGCGAATCCACATACGGCTGGAACGACGGCAGCTGACCAGCGCTCGTGCTGTCGTCCATTGCCAAGGCCATTTCACGGCTGAAACATCCATTGTATTGCAGGTACACAATACGGTCGGCTTCCAGCCAGGCCAGGCTGTAGATTTGTTTCATGGGGTCCCAGCGCAGATCGGGGTTTTTAGGCATAAACTGAGCAGGCTGCAGGCTGGCTTTATCAGCCTTAAAATCGAGTGGAAAGGTTTTTACGAGGTAGCGCTGGCCGCTTTCGTCCTGCATCAGCAGGGCCAGCGTATCGTCCCTGGAAACGCCGGCAAGGCGCACGGCTTCAGAAAAACGCAGCCAGGTCGGGCCTTCACGGCGTACGGTCTCGGCATTTTCGCAGGCAAAAAACCGGCTGATGCGTTGGAGCGCCTCCTCCGTATCGATTCCGTTGATTGCCAACACTTTTTTTCCCAGGGCTGGCGCAAATCGCTTGACCGTGCCACTCACATACAAGCCATCGGCGTACCAGCCAAAGCCCACCGGGATCACCTTGCTGTACTGCTGGAGCAGCGGGGTGAGTTCGACCCTGGTATGTGCGTCGCGTGCCCTGGCCACGATACTTTGCAACTCCAGCGCGATATGCAGATCGCTCTTGCCATCAAGGTTGGCGGCGAGGTTATTCAGGTCGGATTCGAAGACCTCGCGGGGGCTGAACCGAAACAAGTTCGGATGCCGCTTGGGTAGTTCCTGCCGCAGCAGCGCCATGTCGGCCTGCCACTGTTCTGCTCCCGCTTGTGCCATCAGGGCCATGTTGTTCCCCAAAAGGCAAGTGAAAAGAATGAAAAGAAAAAGGTGTCGCATCATGCACATTTTTTCCAATGGTGAAACCCTCGTACAATCGAATCAATCAAAACCATCCGGTTTTTCGGCGCCTTGAGCTGCTGCCGCCAATGCCGAGCACACCGAGCAGGCCACGAGTAAGTTCGCGGGCCACGGCACGTCCGATCTGGCGCGTCGTCGGACTGTTGAAGACTTGCTCAAACACGCCTTTTTCTTCGCTTTGTCCAGACTTGGCTGGCGGTGCTGCCTCAGCGGAGCGTTCTTGGGCCTCCTGGATTTTTTCGTTCAAAATCTCGTAGGCGCTATCGCGGTCCACTTCCTGGTTGTACTTCCGCACCAAGCCTGATCGGCCAATGATCTGGTCAATCTCGCTTGGTGTGAGCACATCCATTCGGGTTTCGGGAGCGCGCATGAGGGTGTGGGCCAACGGCGTGGGTATGCCTTTTTCGTTGAGCACACTGACGAAGGCCTCGCCGATACCGAGGCTGGTGAGCACGTCCTCGGTTTGGTACCATTGGGTGATGGGGTAATTTTCGGCCGCCAGTTTGATCGCCTTGCGATCTTTGGCCGTGAAAGCACGCAGCGCATGCTGCACTTTCAGGCCCAATTGCGCCAGGATGCTGTCGGGTATATCCACCGGGTTTTGGGTAATAAAAAAGATGCCCACACCTTTGGAACGGATCAGTTTAATAATGGCCTCCAGTTGTTGCATGAGCGCCGGAGTGGCTTCCTGAAAAACGAGGTGGGCTTCATCAATGAAAATGCAGAGTTTGGGTTGCTCCATATCGCCCTCCTCCGGGAAGGAAGCGTAAATCTCGGCGAGCATCTGGAGCATAAACGTGCTGAACAATTTGGGCCGGTCCTGAATGTCGGTCAGGCGCACGATACTGATCACACCGCGGCCATTTTCGTCCATTCGGCAGAGGTCTTGAACGTCGAAGGAAATCTCGCCGAAGAATAGTTCAGCACCTTGTTGCTCCATCTCGACCACCTTGCGCAAGATTGTGGCGGCAGTAGCGGCACTAAACTGGCCATACTCGGCTTCGATTTCGGCCTTGCCCTCATTCCCGAGGAACTGGAGCACTTTTTTAAAATCTTTGAGATCAAGCAGGGGCAAATTGCGGTCGTCACAATACTTGAACACAACAGCCACCACACCACCCTGGGTATCGTTTAGGCCAAGGATACGGCTGAACAGCACCGGACCGAATTCGCTTACGGTGGCACGCAGGCGGGCACCTTTTTCACCGGACAGTGTCAGGAACTCCACCGTGTTTCCTTTCGGGTGCCACGTGATCCCGATCTTGGCAGCTCGGTCTACGATCTTGGGATTGTCGGTGCCCGGCATAGCCACGCCGGAGAGGTCACCTTTGATATCCATGAGCAGAGTAGGCACGCCGTTGGCGGCCAATTGTTCGGTGATGGCCTGCAGGGTCTTGGTCTTGCCGGTGCCGGTCGCACCTGCTATGAGGCCATGCCGGTTCA
>JBJXEZ010000364.1:0-4532 GCA_046153695.1 Saprospiraceae bacterium | reverse complement strand
TGGTGCCGCCACTGTGGTTTCGGGTAATGAACGGGCGAGTACCTGCCTCCACTTAATGATGCCCCCGTTTTGTTACAAAATAGTTTAAAATTATCCCCCGTTTTGTTACAAATAATATTCATTTTTGCCCCATAAATATGCGGGCACCTTATGTATTTTCGCAACATCCTCCCAGAACTGGAGCGCTGGAAAACCGCGCCAAACCGCAAGCCGTTAGTGTTACGCGGCGCACGGCAGGTCGGTAAAACGACAGTCGTGAACCTATTTTCGGACCGGTACAGGCAGTACATCTACCTCAACTTGGAAAGAAAAGAGGATGCCGCCCTGTTCCGGGGCTACACTACTTTCGGCACACTGGTCGAAGCCATCTTTTTTGTCAAGAACAAGGACATCCAAGAGCGGGACACGCTTCTGTTCATAGACGAGGTACAGGCCGTACCGGAGGCCATCAACCTGCTCCGCTATTTTTACGAGGACTGCCCGTGGCTGCACGTCATCGCGGCGGGTTCGCTTCTGGAAACCATCCTGCGGGAGGAGGTGTCGGTGCCCGTGGGTCGGGTGGAGTACCGGGTGATGCGCCCCGTTTCGTTCAGCGAATTCTTGGCCGCCACGGGCGAAGAGTCGGCCCTGCGGCAATATCAAACGGTGCCGCTGCGCGATTTTGCCCACGAAAAACTGCTCCAACTTTTTCACCGTTACGTGCTGATCGGGGGCATGCCCGAAATCGTGCAGCACTACGCCCAGAACCAGAACCTGACCGCTCTGCTGCCGGTCTACGAATCGTTGCAGGTGTCGTTCATCAACGATGTGGAAAAATACGCCCGCACGAACACCTTGGTCAATGTGATCCGCCATGTAATTGGTTCCATGGCCTTCGAGGCTGGCAACCGCATCAAGTTTCAGTATTTTGGCCAGTCCAATTACGGCTCGCGAGAGGTGGCAGAGGCCATGCGGATTATCGAAAAAGCCATGTTGCTCCAGCTGGTTTACCCGTGTACGAGCACTGCGCCGCCAGTTTTGCCCGACAAGCGCAAATCGCCCCGGCTGCACCTGCTCGACATCGGGCTGATGAACCACGTCGCCGGCCTACAGAAAGACCTGCTTAATATTCAGGAGCTCAACGGCCTGTATCAGGGGAAAATAGCCGAACAGGTTGTCGGGCAGGAACTGTTGGCATCCCGGTTCAACGTCCTGAACGAACTGCATTTTTGGGTTCGGGAGAAAAAAGACTCGACGGCGGAGGTTGATTTTGTCTATTCGTTCGAAGGGAAAACAATCCCGATAGAGGTCAAGTCCGGCGAAACCGGCCGGCTGCGCTCCCTGCATGTGTTCATGGACGAGGCCCCCCATGCCATGGCCGTTCGGTTGTACGCGGGCGGGCTGAGGAAAGACACCGTCAGGACGCTTGCGGGCAAGGAATATACGCTGCTGAGCATGCCTTATTACTTGGCGGGACAGATGGAACAGTATCTGGAATGGGCTGCCCGCCCATAGCGTCAATAAGCACTGACCCAACGTTCCGCCGCTCTTTTTTCAAAACATTGCCAATATTTGCAGCACACTATGCCCACACCTAAACAGCTCAAACTGCAACACCTCCTCTGGCGAGCCGGCTTCGGCCCCACCACCGAAACCTGGCAACGCTGGCAGGCCGTTGAAGAAAAAGACTGGTGGCCCACACTCCAGAAAAGTTCGGCCCTGGTGCCCGACAAATTCGATATCGCCGACGATGCCGTCCACGGGCTGTCCATGGGCGTAAACGAGTTCATCAAGGTGGAACAGGCCAAGAGTGACGAGATGAGCAAGGAGGAAAAAAAGCAGCTCCGCCAGGAAAACCGCGCACTGCTCCAAAGCCTGAACCTGATCTGGCTTGACGAGATGGTAGTGACCCGTTCGCAGGTGCGCGAAAAACTGGCGTTCTTTTGGCACGGCCACTTTGCCAGCCGAAACCTCAACACGCTGTTCCAGCAAGACCTGCTGCACGTCATCCGGGAGCATGCCCTCGGCAATTTCCGCGACCTGCTCCGCGGCGTGTCCAAAAGCGCGGCCATGCTCGCTTTTCTCAATAACCAGCAAAACAAAAAAGCCAGTCCCAACGAAAACTTTGCCCGCGAGGTCATGGAATTGTTCACCATGGGCCGCGGCCATTACACCGAAACCGACATCAAAGAAGCTGCTCGTGCATTTACCGGCTGGAGTTTCGGCCTGAATGGCGATTTTACGTTTCGAAAAAAACAACACGATACCGGCTCAAAGACCGTGCTCGGCAAAACGGGCAACTTCACCGGCGACGATGTGCTCGATATTCTGCTCGAGCAGCGCCAAACCGCCCGCTTCATCGCTCGCAAATTATACCGGTTTCTTGTCAATGAGGAAAATGTGCCCGACGACCGTGTGCGCCAATTGGGCGACCTGTTTTTCGACAGCGGCTACGACATTATGGCGCTGCTCAACGCGATATTTACCAGCCCGTGGTTTTACGAAACCGAAAATATCGGCGGCAAGATCAAGTCACCCGTAGAACTCTGGGTCGGTATCCGGCGTACCCTGCCGCTCCAACTCGACGACCCCGAAGCCCAACTGCTCCTGCAACGTGCGCTCGGTCAGGTTCTTTTCCACCCGCCCAACGTGGCTGGCTGGCCCGGCGGCAGGACGTGGATTGACAGCACATCGCTCATGTTGCGGTTGCGGCTGCCGCATATCATCGCCGCCAACGGTGCCCTCGACATCAGTTCCATATCCGACGACGACGTGGCGATGGGTCAAAATCGGGGCGGCAGACTGCAGGCCCGCCTTGCATTGGATGTAGACTGGAAACCGATGCTCGGTATTTTCGGCGGCACGCCGGATACCGACGTACTGCCCGCGCTTGCTCGTTTTCTTTGGCAAACCCCAAACGCGAACCCGCCCGCCGATGTACTGAAAAAACACACCGATGCCCGTTCGAAGGAGCAACTCTTGAAAACGACCACGCTGCAACTGATGGCCACACCGGAATACCAACTTTGCTGATTTACGCCACCCCGCTCATCAATTCGCAGGACGTATACATGACCTCCCCGTCGTCAGAGAGGTTTTCGAGCAACACCGATGCTATGGCGTTCACCCTTCCAGCCGAGGCGGGCATTTCGATTTTGATATAATTGTCTGTAAAACCGCTCAGGAGCGCCGGATTTTTGTGTTGCTCAAACAGTACGGGCCGCACCGAGCAGAGGTGCTGACGGTAAAACTCCCTGCGTTTAATTTCCGACAGGCCGCGCAAGGCCTGGTTTCGTTGACGGCGCTCCTCCACGGGAACCGTGCCCGGCATTTCCGCCGCAGGCGTATTGGCCCGCTCGGAATAGGTAAAAACGTGCAGGTAAGACACGTCGAGCGTTTGCAGGAACTGGTAGGTCTCCAAAAAATCAGCCTCCGTTTCGCCGGGAAAACCCACGATCACATCGCAGCCAATGCAGGCATGCTGCATGCGGGTTTTGATGGCCGAAACCCGTGCGGCGTACAAATCGCGGCGGTAGCGGCGGCGCATGTCGCGCAACTGTTTGTCGTTGCCCGATTGAAGCGGCACATGGAAATGCGGCATGAAACGACGGCTTTCCGAAACGAGCGCTATGATCTCGTCGGTCAGCAAGTTGGGTTCGATGCTGCTAATGCGGAAACGCGGAATGTCCACTTCCGTGTCCAGGGCACGCACGAGGTCAACAAACAGGGCCTCCTTTTTCGGGTGTTCGCCTTCGATGACGGCGGTGCCGTTGCCAAAATCGCCGAGGTTGACCCCTGTGAGCACGATTTCCTGTGTGCCCTGGTCAGCAATGCGGCGGGCATTGGCCACGGCGTTTTCCAGCGTATCAGATCGGCTGGCGCCGCGTGCGAGGGGGATGGTGCAAAAAGAGCACTTGTAGTCGCAGCCGTCCTGTACTTTCAGGAACGAGCGTGTGCGGTCGCCAAACGAGAACGACGCGCTGAATGTGTTTACGTCGCGCACCTCGCCTGCGTGTACCATGCCCTTGCCGGGGGATTTGGACAGGTCGTCCACATAGTCCAGGATGCGGAATTTTTCGCCGGCACCCAGCACCAGGTCCACACCGGGAATCTCGGCGATGTCGTGCGGTTTCAGTTGCGCGTAGCAGCCGGTCACGACCACGAAGGCATCGGGCTGGCGGCGCAGTGCCTGGCGGACGATCTTTTTGCACTCCTTGTCGGCCTGTTCGGTCACCGAGCAGGTGTTGATGACGTAGATATCGGCTCCCTCCTCGAAGCGGACGGGCCAATAGCCGCTGTCCTCGAAAAGCCGCGCGATGGCGGAGGTTTCCGAATAGTTCAGCTTGCAGCCGAGGGTGTGAAAAGCGACGGTTCGCGGTGTGGCCATATGCGTAAAAACTGGGGCAAAGGTAGGGCGGAAATGGCTGAGTGTACTTGCCAGATGGCGGGGAAAACGAACCAATCCGTGAAAGACCACGTGTTCAACAATTTTCACCAATCACTTTCCATGGGGCCTAGAGCGTGTTTAAATTTTCAAAGGGTACACATTTTTT
>JBJXEZ010000360.1:0-18416 GCA_046153695.1 Saprospiraceae bacterium | reverse complement strand
CTGCAATCAAGTTCGACAAACTCACGTTCGCCAAAGTCATAGCCCTTGGTCTCGAAGTGATGGACATGACCGCTTTCACGCTCTGCCAACAAAACAACATGCCCATCATAGTATTCGATATTAATTCGCCCGATAACCTCCGCCGAATCGCCACCGGCGAATCTGTCGGAACACTTGTTGAGGGTTAAAGGGTTACTGGTTAGAAGGTTAGAAGGTTTCTGGTTGAGGGGCTGCTCTAACCTTCTAACCAGAAACCTTCTAACCAGAAACCTTCTAACCATCAAACCTTTTAACCAGCATCCTAAATTTATGCATCAGCGCGAACCACAAGCCTGGGTGGTGCTCATGGGCCTGCTTTTGGTCAGTTTACTGCTGGCCATGACAGGTGCAGCCGCCTTTCAAGGCCTGGCCATGTTGTCGGGCTGGGGCGATTCGGTCATGTCCGGCTCGCTGGCTCCCGACGCGCCGCCCGCCGAGCGCTGGCAAATGCGGCTCTTTTTGGCCATAGGCCATATCACGACGTTTTTACTGGCTGGCTGGTTAGTGGTACGCTATTTTTATCCACCGAACCGCCGCACGCTCGATTACCTGCAGGCCGACCGCCGACCCGACAGGATCTTGGTGGTGGCGGGTATCGTTTTGATGCTGGTAGCCATACCATTGGTGTTGTTTTTTTACAATATCAACCAGGCCATCCCCTTGCCGGAATCGCTGATCGGGATGGAAAAGCAGGCCGAGGACACGATCAAGGCGTTGCTGCAAATGGACAATGGCCTCGAACTGCTGGCTAATATTTTCCTGATCGCACTGTTGCCTGCTGTGGGCGAAGAACTGGTCTTCCGTGGCGTGGTACAGCAGCAGTTGCAGCGCAGTATCGCCTCACCGTGGGTGGCCATTGTGCTGACTTCCGCCATTTTCAGTTTCGTACATTTTCAATTCGAGGGTTTTTTGCCGCGTATGCTGCTGGGCATGCTTTTGGGCTGGCTTTTTTGGCGCAGCCAAAACCTGTGGGTACCCGTGGCAGCCCATTTCGTGAACAACGCCGCACAGGTGGTCGGGCAGTATCTGTTTCATCGGGAGCTGTCCACGATTGATCTGGAGCAGGATATCGAAATACCCTGGCTGGCAGCGACCGTTTCCCTCCTTTTTGTTCTGGTTATCATGCGGTGGATGCACCATCGTACTCATCAATCATTGTTCAACATTCATCTTTCAGAAAAGTGAGTCAACTACTTGGCATTGGTTCCCGCGTTAAGCACCCTGCTTATGGTGACGGGGTCATTGTCCGCCTGCATGTGGCGGCGTATGAAGTTTGTTTCATTCAGTTCGGCCTGAAAATGGTCGGTAAGGACTACTCTGCCTGGCAGGTCGTGGAGGCTGTGCCCGTAGAAGAGTCGGTGTCGTTCACCGAGGCTGAGGAGGCCTTGGCCCGCATCTTGCGTTCGTGGGCAAGCATGAGCCTCGAAGTGGTGCCGTTGGGCGACCGCTGGATGCGCGGCAAAATGGTGCTCCAGGCCGACGGCGTGCAGCCCAAAGAAGTGCCGATCGACACGTTTTTTCACAAAATCGTGATGATGCGCGACCGCCTCCGAGTGCTGGAGCAACAGATCAACGCCCACAAAAAACTGGACGATGAGGACAAAGTAAACCTCCAGCAGTACATCACCCGCTGTTACGGCAGTATGACAACGTTCAACATCCTGTTCAAAAACAAGGAGGACTACTTCGTTGGCGACAGTTCAAAAGACTGACGAAGTCCACGTTCCTTATTTGATCGCTGCGGCTTGGCGCAGGCATTCGTCCGCCTTGGCAGTGTTGCCTATCGCGCTATATGCAACGCTCAGGTTTCGCCAGGCGGTCGGGTTGCGCGGGTCCATGGAGATCGCTTTTTCGAAGAGCGGGATTGCCTTTTCGTTTTGGCCCATCATGCCATATGCCGTACCGAGGTCCAGATAGGCATCGGCTTGATCTATACCGTTTTCGAGGGCTTTTCCCAACAGTTCGGCAGCCCGGGCTACGTTGTTTTTTTGGCCTTCTTCCCGGCCCCACGTGAGGTAGGTACGACCGATGTTGATGCGGGCGATGCCGTAGTTGGGGGCCTGTTCGAGGGCTTTTTCGTACTGTTCGATAGACTTGGCGTACTGTTTTTGCGCGATGGCGGCGTTGCCGAGGTTCAGGTACGACACCGGATTGGGCCGTATGGTGTTGGCTGCTTCGCTGTGCTGTATCATTTGGACCAGCAAGTCGGCTTTTTCGGCTTCAGACAGATTTTTTTCAAACGAATATCGGGCGTACAGTTCACTGCCCATACCGTTGTGCAGCCGCACGCTGTTGGGGGCTATGGCACTGTCGGTGGCAAACAGGGTCATATTATCGCGCCAGTCGGCATTGCGGGAAATGGTGAGCAGGCCGAACACGACCGCAACGGCCAACAGAATGCCCGCCCCGGCGCCGATTTTTTTCGCCTCCGGCAAAACCGCGCCGTCCACCGGCTGGTCGGGGTCAAACCCCGTCACTTTCCAAACGAACCAGGCAGCAGCGAGGCAAAACCACACCGAGGGTGCGTACATCAGCCGTTCACCAAACAGGGTTCCAATTACAAGCGGCATTTGGCTGTACAGCGCCACACCGCACAAAAACGCTGCAGCGCAAAATGACAGCGGGTGCCGCCGCACAAGCCCCCGAATGGCAAAAAACGCCAAGCCACCGTATAGGACCAGCCCGGCCAGTGCCCGCCAATCGGTCCAGCCCACCACGGAGAGGTGGCGGTACGAATAGTCGCTCAGCAGTGGGTGCGGTACCAACAACAGTTGAAAATATTTCCACAACACCATGAACCCTGTGGCCGTGTGTTGGCCAAGCCCGGCGGCAGCCACGATAGGGTTGTCCATTTCACTGACCTCGAACTTATCGGCCGTTTGGCCGAGCACAGCTGCCCGAAGCAGCAGGAAAAGCACTGCTGGCACAGCGAAAAGTAGCGCGTTCCCGGCGCTCTGCCGCGCCGTTTTTTGGAAAAAAAACCAGCCCGCAAGTGGAAAAACCGGGAGCAAGGCGACAGCGCTTTCTTTGGACAGAAGCGCCAGAAAATAACAACCAAGGGCCGTGGCCATCCATTTGGCCGAAGGCCGCGCTAGCCAGCGCGCCCAGCCGTAGAGTGCTGCTGTGCCGAAAAACAGGTTCAGGATCTCATCGCGGCTTTTGATGTTGGCCACCACCTCGGTGTGCAGCGGGTGTGTGGAGAACAGCAGACACGCGCCCGCTGCCAGCAGCCAGTGCCGCCCGGGCAACAGGTGCCGCAGCGCGGCAAACAACAGTGTCACGGTGAGGGCGTACCACAGGGCGTTCATCAGGTGCCCGATCAGCGGATTGTCTGGCGCGAGGCTCCACTCCACGGCAAACGTGATCAGCGACAAGGGCCGGTACAGCAACGCCGATGCGCCTGCGCCTTCAGTGCCCGCGCGGTAGTGGTGCCCCAACAGTTCGGGGATGCCCGATATGCCCTGTTTCACCAGCTCGTTTTTGCCGATGGCCAAAGGGTCGTCAAGTACATATTCGTGCCCCAACGTGTTGGCGTACAGTAAAAAAGCCAACGCTGCCAAACCTAGTCCGACCCAGCCGACAAGCGGCATGGAGGTTTTGACTGGCGGGGCTGTTGTGGAGTGGGGTGGGGCGGGTTTATGGGGCGGCGTTTGTTTGGTGCGTTTTTTCGTCATGGCCCTTGTTTTTTCAAAACTGCGCGCTGGAACACGCTAAACGGGAAGGTTCTTACTTCGGGAATGGTTTCGCCGTTGTGGGTGGTATTACCTGTGGTGCTGACGGGCGCCTCCATGCCAGAGCAGACCTCAAAGATCATCTCGTCGCCGCGTTTTTCGTAGGTACACAACACGCGGTTGACCTGTACCGTGAACCAGCACAACAATTTAGGCCCAAACAGGTAGGCCTCCATGGCAATGCCGTTTTTTTCGTCCACCTTCCACAGGCCGGATCCCGGCTGTACCGGTACCAGCTCGTACGGGCGCCAGTCCTTCTGCTTGGAGCCGTACACCAATCCAAAGGTATAACGCCCGGTGGTGGAAGTGTCTATCGGCTGGATTTCGACCCACATGGGAACGGACTGTTTTATGCCAGCACCGTTGTAAATATTGAGCGTGCCTTGCCAGGTACCTGCCCAGGAAGCCGGGAAAGCGAGCGTATCAGCTTTTTGCCCGGACATTCCGGGCAGGGCAAGGAGAATAAACCCGCACAAGGCCAATAATTTCTGCATAACGATTGATCTTTAGCCCGCAAAAGTACCAATATCCATTTGGCTAACATCCTGCTTAACTATGAAACTTCCTTCCCTTTCTATTCTTGTCCAGGCCTTCGCGGGGGCTTGCGTGCGTTTCCCCGCCGCCATGCTTTGTGCCATAGTCGGGGCGCTGAGCGCTATGGCCGCCGTGCAATTTGAAACGAACAACGACCACTACGCGGAGCTCTGGGTCACGGCCATGCTCGGGCTGGCCCTGTGCACAGGGCTGACCGCCCTGGCCGAGGCCAACGGCTGGAGCCGTTGGAAAAACTGGGGCATTCAGCTCGCCGGGTTGGCCTACCTGGCGGCTTACTATTTTGTGCTGGACATAAATGCACCCGAAATGCAGTGGGTTTTCTTGCCCCGCCACCTCGGCCTCATGGCCGTAGCGCACCTGCTGGTGGCAGTGGCTCCGTACCTGAACAGTCGTTCCGTGGCCGATTTTTGGGAGTACAACAAACAGTTGTTCGCAAACTTTGTCATCGGAGGGGCGTATACGCTCATTCTGTACGGCGGACTGGCGTTGGCGCTACAGGCGGTGAACCAGTTGTTCGACCTGCACATCAGCGGAAAAATGTATGTGCACTTGTTTTTGTTGCTCGCCGGGGTGTTCCAGACCACGTTTTTCTTCCACCATTTTCCCCAACGATTCGGTTTCGACGAGGGCGAGCGCAGCTACAACATCGTTTTTAAAAACCTTTGCCAGTACATACTCATCCCCATCGTGGGGCTTTATTTCTTCATCCTGTACGCCTACTCCATAAAGATTATGGTCACATGGAGCCTGCCGCATGGCTGGGTATCGTCGCTAGTATTGGGCTTTTCCGTGGCGGGAATTTTCACCTACCTGATCAACTACCTGCTGCCGGAGCATACCGATTCCAAAGTTGTACACGCCTATCGCAAATGGTTCTGGTGGGTGCTCTTGCCGATGGTGGGGCTGTTGTTTGTGGCCATCGGACGGCGGATTGTAGACTACGGCATCACGCCGGAGCGCTATGTGGTGGCCCACGCGGGCGTGTGGCTGTTGGTTATGTGCGCGTATTTTTTGTGGTCAAAAACCGACAATATCAAGTTTGTTCCCATCTCGCTGGGGCTATTTGTGCTGGTGGCGGTGTTGGGGCCGTTCAGCGCGTTCAGTGTCTCGCAGCGCAGCCAAACGGCCATATTGCAGGGCCTGCTCGAAAAAAACAAACGCTTCGAAAACGGCGTTCTGAAAGGCGGCGGTGCGGCCGTGCCCGTTGCTGAAGCGGATCGCATCCACTCAAGCCTGCTTTTTTTAGGCCAGCAAAATGCGTTGGACCGGATCGAGGGGTGGTTTCCCGTGCCGCTGCAAACTATAGCCAAGGATACCACCAAGTACGGGCAGTACAACCGGGCCACCGAAATTGCCCAGTGGTTGAATGCAAAGCCGGAGAACGTGATTCTCAGCCAACGCGAATCGGTGCATGTTTCTTCCCCCGGCCAAGGGCGCCACACTGGCAACATCGGTGGTTTTCGGAACTATTACGAGGTTCAGTTTTTTGATGCCCATTACATCAAAAACCGTTTAGACGGGTATTTTACCTGGCTATCCGACGACCGCAAGACGTTGCTCGTGTACGACAACTACGGCGAAACGGTGGTCGATTCGTTCGATATGGAGCCGACCATGAGAAAATGGCTCGATGCTGCCAAGGGTGAAAACAGCCTTGTGCTGCCAGAGGGTGCCGACGTGCTGGAACTGCGCGGTAAAAAACTGACCGCACGACTGTTCTTGAAGGAGGTTCAGTTCGACCCTATTGAACTACGTTTGCAAAACATGACGGGGATTCTATTCACCAAATAACCAGTCGTCATTTTTCTCTGCATAGACGCCGAAGCGCTGAGCATTTTTTGAAACAAACTCCGCGTCGCGTTCCTCAGGAACGCGGGCGAAATAAGGTACCAACTTTGGCGGCCTTGTTTGGCCCCTGTTTTCGTTGCTCGGCGGTTACTTAGCCCCACTAAGCGCCCTTCTCGCGTCTCAACAGGGATCAAACCTGCTCCCCAAAGTTGGTACCTTATTTCGTCCACGTTCCTCAACGGTGAAAAACGATCACTTCTCGCCAGTGAAAATATTCAGGCATGCTTGGCATTTCCGGGGCAATGGCCTACCTTCGCACCCGCTTTTAGCAAACGTTCATTAATTTACACTCAAGTATTTGAAAATGAGACATTACGAAGTCACCTTCATCGTAGATCCAGTGCTGTCGGGCGATGAAGTCAAATCGACAGCAGACCACATCCTGAACGATCTCAAAAACTTTGGTGCCACCATCGTGGCGGTGGATGAAATGGGCCTTAAGCAATTGGCCTATCCGATCAACCGGCGCTCCAGCGGTGTTTACTACTGTGTGGAGTTCGGCTGTATCGAAGCCGATTGGTTAGTCAAGTTCGAGCTGGGCCTCAAGCGCAACGAAAAACTGCTGCGCTTCCTCACCGTCCGGCTAGACAAGTATGGCATTAAGTACAACGACGACAAGCGCAATGGCTTGATCGGTAAGCGGAAAAAAGCCACAGATGCTGCGCCTGCTGCTGAAGCACCCGTCGCACCGCCTGCCGTGGTTGACCTTGACGTAGTTGAGGCACAAGCCGTACCGGCAGGGGCGTAAACACCGCCCCGTATTAAACCACCATTCGTTCACATTCAATTTTTACAACAATATGGCTGCTTCGAGAGAAGACGTAAAATTTCTCAGCAATCCGAAAATCGGGCTGAACCAGAAAAAATACTGCCGCTTCCGCAAGTTCGGAATCAAGCACATTGATTACAAAGACCCGGACTTTCTGATCCAGTTCATCAATGAGCAAGGCAAACTACTGCCCCGACGTATCACGGGCAACAGCCTCAAGTTTCAGCGCCGCGTGGCTACCGCCGTCAAACGCGCCCGCCACTTGGGTATGCTTCCGTTCGTGGCCGACCTGCTCAAGTAATTTTCGCACGGCAGGCCGCAAGCCCCAGCCGTGTCTTTCATTTTTTTCAACATTAAATTTTCAATACGAGATGGACATCATTCTCCTCGAACATATCGAAAAAGTTGGCTCCAAGCACGACATCGTCAAGGTAAAAGACGGTTACGGACGCAATTTCCTTATCCCGCGCGGACTGGCTATAGTGGCCAACAAAGTCAACAAAGCCCGGTTGGATGGCCTGAAAAAACAGACCGACAAAAAAGAGTCCGCCATGGTGGGCACATACCGCGAATACGCCGCCAAACTGGCCGCTAAAACGCTCCAGATCGTGGCTAAGGCTGGCGACAGTGGCCGCCTTTTCGGCTCCGTGACCGCCCAAAACCTGGTGGACACCATCCGCGAGCAAGTTGGGCTTAGCCTCGAAAAACGCATCGTTGAAATGCCCGAAGAAGTAAAAGAACTCGGCAAATACGAGGCTCAAGTTAAATTTCACCCGGAAGTAATCGCCACGGTCAAGTTTGACGTGGTGACGGAAATCACGGGAGACGCCGCCATCCGCGCCGTACAGCAGCCGGAACCCGTCGTTGCAGCAATCGTTGCCGAACCAGTTGCTGAATTTGTTGCCGAACCAGTTGCGGAACCCGTAGCAGAGGCGGTAGCAGAAACTGCCGACGAGGTTACAGCAGAAACTGCCGACGAGGTTACAGCAGAAACAGCCGACGAGGTTACAGCAGAAACAGCGGATGAGGCGGCTGATACTGAAACCACCACTGAGGAAGACTCAGAGCGAAAGAGCGATTAATCGATCACACAGTTTTGCCAAAAAAAGAGGTCCACAGCGGTTTGAAAAACCGTTGTGGACCTCTTTTTTGCTGGTGGCTGTGGCTATTTACCTGTTTACTCGATCGACAAGGTCATGTTTCCAGTGGTGCCCACGTTGGCGATACGGTAATTTTTGGTTGGCAGGGGGGCGTAAGCGTTGTCCCATACGCAATTGGTGCCCACGCACTCCCAGATACCGAACTGGTTGCCGGTAGTTTTGGCAGCAGCCATGACAGTTTCGCCTTTTGCCAAAGTATACTGCACGCCGTTCAGTGCAAACGTGATCGGGTTGTTGGTGGTGGCTGCGTGGCGCACCCGGATACGTACCGAGGAGTACATTTTGCCGATGAAGTCTTTGTCAATGGCCGACAGCTGGGTGTTCCAGGGTATGCCCACGTTGTTCAGGGTGAGCGATGCCGGAACCGGGTATTGCATAATGGATTTGGGGTCGTGTGTGGTGTGGTGTACCTGTATGCCTTGGTATTTAGTCAGCACCTGCTGGTTTACCTGCTGTTGTGACCAGCCCATTTGTGCGTAGTAGGGATACACGGCGGCCGTTTTCCACTGGATATTGGCTAAGGGGTTTTGGTGTTCATGGCCCAAGCCGAGTGCGTGGCCAAACTCGTGCAGGGTGGTAGCCCGAATTTCGTTTTCGGTGGTATTGGCACCGAATTGCAGGTTCATCGTTTTTTGGCTCTGCGAAATGCTCAGGTTGTCCTTGCCCACATACGACCAGTGGCCAGCGTTGTCGAAGCCGATGCGAATCTCTGAGGTGCCACTGGCTACCTGTACGAACTTGATGTTGGCAAAACTTTCCCATTGTTTGGCATAACCCAAGACCTTGGCCTGAAGGGTGGTGCTGCCGTTGAGGAAACGCACGCGAAGTGTTTGGCCGGGCGCCCAAAATTTATTTTTCAAGCCAGTAGCCCTGTCCTCGGCACCAAGGCCCGTTTCAACGTAATCGAGATCGGCGGGGTCCTGGGTGAGGCAGGTTTGACTGATCAGTTCGGCCAGTTCCTGTTCGGAATAAATTGATTCGGGGATAAATTCTTCTTTTTGGCAGGATACAAACGCGAAGACGACTAAGAAGGCGGCGATTGACGGAATGCTGATGCGGGTGCGCATGACCGGAATATTTTGCGATGAACAGAAAGTGGTTTAAAAAGTGTCCATCAAATCCGCATAAGCAAGTGTGTGTTTGAAAAAAGGTTGAACGGTTTGCGTCAGTAAGGCCCTAAAAACTGCGCTTCACCGCAGCGTATTGTTTGCATCTTGTTTAGGTTTTGTTAAAAAAATTGGCAACTGCTACACATGGCATACTTCAAAAATCAAGAACCATGCAATTGGCGATCATTTTAAACACGCTCTTAGTTTTGTTGCCCTACCTGTTTTCTACCATCGCCAGCACCCCTTCGCCCGGTTTGTCCAGAAAAACCAGCGGGTGTTCGCGCGCATCGTCCACTACATCGGCGGGGTACACGAAAGCGCGGTCACGGAAGATCTCGCGCAGTTCGGCGGTATCCAGGGCACTGATCTTGGACGCAAACAGTTCGGCCTTTTCAAAACAGTATTGGAGCCGGTCGAGCAGGAACTGGAAGTCGCGGACCCAAATGACTGTTCCCTCGGGCAATACACGAAACAGGGCCACTTTTTGGTCGTTTCGGAAACGAGTATTCAGGTTGGGGACGATGCGCACGCTGCCGATGGCCTGTTTGGACAGTTGAGTGAGCGGGTCGAAGGTGCGGATACTCTCCACCTCGTCGTCGAACAGCTCGATCCGGTACGGGAATTCGTTGCCATACGAAAACAAGTCCACGATACCGCCCCGGATGCTGAACTGGCCGGGTTCGTAAACAAAATCCGTGCGTTCAAAACCGTATTCCACCAGTATCTGAATAGCGAAATCCATATCGAGTTTTTCGCCGGTAGTTACCTCAATGCGGCTTTGGGCCAGCACATCGGGCGACACGACTTTCTCGAAGAGCGCCTCCGGATAGGTGACCACTACATACGCTACAGCGCCGGGGGCGGTTACTTTGTTGATCGTTTCAGAGCGCTGCAAAATCTGGGTGGGATTCAGGTCGTCAAAAAACGCCGGGCGCTTGAAACTGTCCGGGAAAAAATGGACGGCCTGCTCGCCGAGGATACCCTGCAGGTCGTTCAGCAGGTAAGCCGCTTCTTCCTTGCTTTCTGCGATGAACAGGGCGGGGCGGGAAATGGTGGCAGCCAGAGCAAAAGCCAACTGCGCACCGGTGAGACCCGCGAGTTGGACGCGGGCGCGGGGTTCGCGAAGAGTTTGAACCAGTTGTGCCGTGGCAGGGTGTTCGCGGTAGCGTTCGAGGAGGTGTCCGATGTTGCTCACGCGGCAAAGGTAGGCTCGTGTGGCGGGACGGTGGTCGGGTTTTTTTTCCGTTTTTATGGTGCCAAAAACGCCTGATAGTTTTCCGGGTTTATGACTTGAAACGGTGAGCCGGGGTAGGCTTGCAAGAACGGCGCTGGTAGCCGGGCATTTTTCACTGCGTTCCACTTGAACTCGTAAGCGTGCAATTGGCCATCGTAGTCTTCGATGTAATCCACTTCTTGCTGCTTCACCGTCCGCCAGAAGTAGGCGTTGCCATAAAAACTGTGGTAAGCGTTTCGCTTGAGTCGTTCGCCTACGAGAAAGTTCTCCCACAGCCCGCCAATGTCGTTTCGCAGTTCCAAAGGGCGGAAATCGCCAACGATGGCGTTGCGAATGCCGTTGTCATAAAAATAGATTTTTCGCGATTTTTTCAGTTCGGTGTGCAGGTTGCGGCTAAAGGCTGGCAACCGGAAAACGATATAGGATTTTTCCAGCAAGTCAATATAGCGCTGAACGGTGGCGATATCGCTGCCAACCACTTCCGCCAGTTTGTTGTACGACGTTTCGGAGCCAATTTGCAAGGCAAGCGCCTTGAGCAGAGCGTCGAGTAGTTCCGGTTTGCGCATTTCCTGAAACGTGAAAACATCTTTGTACAGGTAACTGGTCGCCAGCTGGTTCAGCACGTCGCGTTCTATACCCGGGTTTTTCACCACTTCCGGGTACAGGCCGAAAAGGAGGCGCTGCTTGAGCCGGCGCTCTTCTTCAAATGCTCCGTGGTGCCCAACCATTTCGTGAATGGAAAACGGCAGGAGGCGGTATTCCCACTTTCTGCCCGTGAGCGGCTCGTTGATCTGGTTGGATAATTCGAAGGCCGACGACCCGCTGACCAACAACCGGACGGTACTGATCTGATCGAGTATTATTTTCAGGGTCAGCCCGATGTTTTTAACCCGCTGCGCCTCGTCAATGAGGAGTAGTTCGGCATCGCCGACCACGTTCAGCAAGTTCGGTAATTGTTGCAACTCTAAGCGCATCCGAACGCCCGCGTCGTCGCAATCTAAACGTTTGACTCGCAACGTACTTCGGCGGGCCACTTGATCTAAAATCGTGGATTTGCCAACCTGGCGTGGGCCGAGCAAAATGACAGCCTTGCCGGGAGCGAGGCGCTCTTCGACAGTGGCTAACATACTTCGGTTGATAAACATGGGTGTAATTTTTTTTGCAAAACTGGCATTTTGTCGATTATGATCCCAAAAATATCCGGCTTTTTTTCGGTTGTGATCCTGTAATTACCTAATCTGCTTGAAAAACATACGGATTTCACTGACGAGAGCCGAAGAAGCCGCCGTTTTTCCGATACTTGCGCACGCATCTGCTTTTCAAAAAACATGGCACACAAAAACAAGCACCGCCGTCCGGAACCTAAACCCGTCCACACCAAACCTGTGGCAGCCAAACCCGCCAGGATAAAGCCCGAAACCACGCCCACAGACTACACCGCTCTCGCCGCACGCTGGGTGCCGCGTGTACTGCTGGCGCTGCTCGTCGGCGGTTTTTTGGTGCGCGTCCTGAACCTGTCGGCCCTCAGTCTGTGGGTGGACGAATATGTTCATGTACTGCGAGCCAAAAATTTCATCGAGTCCGGCAGTCCCTTGTTTACCGACGACAACAACGGTATCCTGCTCACGCTGGCCATGCTGCCGGGTTTTGCACTATTCGGTTCCAGCGTATTTTGGGCTCGGTTTCCCAGCGTATTGTTGGGTGTAGCACTTATCTATGTTATTTACCGTGTCGGCACGCGGCTGTTCAATCGGTACGTTGGGCTGTTTGCGGCGAGTGGTGCGGCGCTGTCGCTATACCTGATCTTTTGGTCTCGAATGTGCCGTAACTACGCACCGTTGGCTGTTTTTTACCTGCTACTCGGACTGGTCTTTTTGTTAGCGCTGGAAGCCAAGCCCGATTCGAACGCCACCGACCGACTGGCGCGAGCGGGTATTTCCAGGAAACACCTGCTGCTACTGCCGGTGATGGGCCTGCTGGCGTTTCTCTCACACCAGTTGACATTTTTCTTCGCCTTTACGGTTGGCGTGTACGCGCTTGTGCGGCTCGCGGGGACCTACAGGGAAGGCGGCGACCGGGCCGAACGCGTCAAATTCGCGTGGCTCTCGGGACTCACCCTGCCTTTACTGCTGGCGGTGTTTGTGCCCCCGTTGGGCGAAGCCCTGAAAAAAGCGCTGGAGCCGTTGTTGTTGTCCAACATCGCCGAATGGGCCATACCAGACTGGGGGCGGCTGTCTGCACTCACAGCAGCCAAACCGCTGGAGGCGTTCAATCTTTACAATAGCCTGCTTCTGTACGATTTGCGGTTGCTGTATGTGCCCGCGCTGCTGGGTTTGGTAGTGGCGTTTCGGGTGCGTCCGAAGGCGGGACTGTGGCTGGCTTGCAGTTTTGTTGTGCCGTTTTTGCTGCTTTGTTTTGTGTTTCGGGAGCCGTTTCTGCGGCGCTACCTGATCTTCGCCTACCCCTACCTGCTGATCTCGGCGGGCGTGTTTTTTTACGCCGCCTGGCAGTATTTGCGCAGCAAGGCCTGGCCCGACATACCGGTTGCTGCGCTGGCCCTGCCGTTTGTACTGCTGCTGGTGAATACCCGCTGGTCGTCGGTGGCTGACCTGGCGCTGGCGCGCAAACTGGAGGGTAATGTGGTGGACGATCGCGTAGTCAATTGGTCGTTCACGGACTGGAAAGAGGCCTGCGATTATGTGACCAAAAACCGCCAGCCTGGCGACGTGGTCATGGCAACCGTGCCCACCGCTGCGTCGTACTACCTGAACCAAGACTCGGTGTTGTGGTTCCGGCAGGCGTATTACGACAACGCTGAAAAACGTTACAAACTGAATGTACCCAACCCGGCGGGCGGCCCCAGCGCGGCGGCTTTTGAAGACCTCGTGCGTACCGTGCAGCAGTCGCCCCGTGGCTGGTTGCTGGCGGATTATTACCTGGAAAACGTGTTCACCGACGAACGCGCCCTACTGTGGGTGTACCAAAATATGCACTACTATGCCGAGGCTACGCCCAAAGGCAGCATGATGGTTTTTGGTTGGGATCATTCCAAAGCCAAGCCCGAACGCCAAAACCTGGTGGTGGAACTGGGCTGCGTGGACAACAAGATCGAGTCCAAGGAGTACCACCTTACCCTGCCTGAGGCGCTGTTTGCCAGTAGCCAGATCGAACTGACGGTGCGTGCCCGTGGGGTAGACACCAACGTTGAGGGCCTCGTGTTGCTCAACGGCCAAAATGCCGTGCGATTGCCCGTAAACCAGGGCCTTGACGCGGAAGAAACCGTACTGACTATCCAGCGGGAATGGCTGCGGCCGGGCAGCAATTCTATCCAGATCCTGTACGAGCCTGAACTGCCCAGCGACCCGCGAAAAGGCTTCACATTGTATTATTTGGGCATTTCAGGAAAATAAAATTGCTACCTTTTCGGCCTGAAACCATACGTTCGTTCACCATTTCATCTACAAAACCATGGCCAACTCGACCGTTACATCCAACGCACAAACCCCAGCCAGCAGCTCCGGGGGATACGACCCCATCAAAATGTTGCGCGACTATTTGACCGATACAAAAGATGCGCCACCGCATTTCGGCAATTTTTTGATCAACCGGCTCGGTGACCAGATCACTTGGTACGATAAAAAAAGCGGTTATTTCAAACGAAAATGGGAAGGCACGCGCCGTTGGGTCATCATCTTGTCGGCCTCCATACCGTTTTTGGTCGGCCTCATTGGCTTGACCTTCCGCGACGGCCAATCCGACCCTACCTTCGACTTGTTTATCAAAATCGTTGTGGGCACAGCCGGTGTGGCCATCGCAATCCTGGAGGGCTTCAACTCCCTGCACAAAAGCCAGGAACACTATATTGACTACCGCATGACCTCCGAAAAACTGCGTCAGGAGTTTTCCTTTTTCATGGCCCGTGGCGGTGCATATGCCGGCCTTTCTGCTGAAAACGCATACGCCCAGTTGATGGCGCAAACCGAAGGCATCATGGCCAACGAAAACAATAAATGGGCCGAAGTGACCCGCCAAAATGACAAGGCAACCCAATCGGAAGACATCCAAAGTGCCGTGCAGGAATACCTGAAAAAATACGTGTTGACGGGAGGAGCCGTATCCCCTGCCAGCAACCAACCGCCGCCGCCGCCAACTACTCCGCCGCCGCCGACCATACCACCGACCACACCGCCGACCACCACGCAGCCGCCCGCCGCTGAAACGGCACCATCGCCAGCCGTACAACCGGCGCCCCCGCCAGCCGTACTGCCCGATGAATTGCCCGAGGAGGAAGGTATTGATCCTTCGGACCGCAATCCAGAGGGCAACTGATAATCCGCTGCACAAACGAATCCCGCCATGTCCGCCGAGGTAAAAAAAGCCATGATCAGCAGTACCGCCCGCGACCTGCCCGACCACCGCAAGCAGGTGGAGGAGGCTTGCCACCGCATGGGCGTTTTCGCTGAACAGATGATGGAAAACCTCAGCGCCGAGGATGCGACCGCCGTGGAAGTGTCGCTCCGCTTGGTGGACGAGGCGGACGTGTACATCGGCATCTTCGCGTTCCGGTACGGTTTTGTGCCCGATTACGACAACCCGTCAGGGATTTCCATCACCGAAATGGAGTACAACCGGGCTGCCGAGCGCGGTATCCCGCGCCTCGTGTTTTTTATGCACGATGACCACCCGGTAAAAAGATCGGACGTGGAAACAGGCCCTGGTGCGGAAAAACTGGACGCGTTGAAACGGCGCATCGGCAATGAGCGGGTGGCCGCGTTTTTTACATCGCCCGAAGACCTGCGTGCGCACGCCGTGCAAGCACTGTCGCAGATCAAGGCCAAGTGGGCTGAACTACAACCGGCCCCGACTGCTGCTCTATTCCACCAAACCAATCCAATAACCTTGCCGCCAGAGCCGTATGTGGCTCACCCGTACACGCTGTCCCAGGCGGCGGGATTTGTTGGGCGGAAGTCGGAACTGGATCGGCTGACCGACTGGGTTGCGGGCAACAACGACTTGGCCGCCGTGCGGGTGTTCAATGTAGTGGCCATCGGCGGCATGGGAAAAAGCGCCCTCACCTGGGATTGGTTTTCGCGCACAGCGCCCATAGCCTGCCCCAATCTGGCAGGCCGTTTTTGGTGGAGTTTTTATGAAAGCGATGCCCACTTTGAAAATTTCGTGATTCGTGCTCTGGCCTATACAAGCCGCACTGCGCAGGAGGAGGTACATAAAATGCCGCCGCCAGACCGGGAGAATGCACTACTGAAAATCCTTGACCGCGAGCCGTTTCTGTTCGTGCTCGACGGGCTGGAGCGTATCCTCGTGGCTTATGCCCGAATGGATGCAGCACACCTGACCGACGACGACTTCGATAAACAAGCCGCTGGGACTATTGCTCCGACGATGGGCATACCAGGTGCATTTCCCGACGAAAACCGACTTCGCAAAACAGCTGATCCGCGTGCCGGACGTTTTTTGAAACAACTGACCCAATTGGGTGCCAGCCGGATTTTGGTGAGCAGCCGATTGTTTCCCTTCGACTTGCAGCAGGTGAACGGCGACCCGCTTCCCGGCTGTGGAAGTATGCGCCTGCAAGGCCTGAGCGATGATGATGCGCTCGCGCTCTGGCAACATTTCGGTATCAGCGGCAAACCGGAGGAGTTGTTGCCGCTCTTCCACACGTTCCAGAGCCATCCGCTTTTGCTGCAAGCGCTGGCAGGCGAGGTGGCCCGATGGCGGCCGGCTCCCGGCGATTTTGACCGATGGCGGGCGGCTAAACCGGATTTCGACCCGTTTTCCCTGCCGTTGGGGCAGTTGAAAAACTATATCCTGCTACACGCTATGGAGGGGCTGAACTCGTCCGAACGCGCAGCCCTGCGCACCATCGCGGCCTTTCGTATGCCCGCCCAATACGACGCGCTTTGCGCCCTGCTCATCGGATCCGAAAAGCCTTGCGCGGGCGACGAAGACCTCGACACGCTGCTCAACCACCTCGAAGACCGCGGCCTCGTGGGCTGGGATCGGCGTGCCAACCGCTACGACCTACACCCGGTGCTGCGTGGCCTTGTCTGGTCGGAAGTGCCCGAGGAAGAACGCCTGGCCATCTACTCAACCTTGCGGAGCTATTTTGAAGCAGTACCCAAAGTAAAAGCATGGTCCGATGTGTACGACCTGAATGACCTGACTCCTGACATCGAACTGTATTACACCCTCGTGGGCTTGCAGCGCTACCGGGATGCGTATCGGGTTTTTCGGAAAAACATCAACAAGGCCATGATGCACCGTTTCGGGCTGGGGCAACTACGGCTCGAGCTGCTGCAGGAACTGGCAACCTCCAGCCAGATAGAAGCCGAGTTTTTGTTTTTCAACGACTTGGCGTTGGCATTGAAATTGGTAGGTCGGGTGCAGGAGAGCATTCCGTATTTTCAAAAATTCATTGAATTGGCCGAAAGCCAAAAAGACAAAAAATACCATGGTATCGGCTTGTACAACCTGTCGAACGCGCTGAGGTTTCTCGGTAAACTACAGGAATCGGAGCAGGCAGCAACCCGTTCATTGCAAGTGTTTGAGCATTTCAATCATGTGAGTCGGCTGTGGTTTTTACAAAAAGTGGCCCTTGGATGGCAGGGGCTGGCGCTGGCCGTAGTGGGAAATTTTGAAGCCGCCAACAAGTGCCTGATCCAGTGCCTGTCCCTGGCATCAGATAACCATGACCAACAGAGCGAATGTTTTGTGCTGGCCAACCTGGCCGAATGTGCCTTCTGGGCGCAAGACTTTACCGCTGCCAAACAGCATGCCGAGCACTCGTGGCAATTGGCCGCCAAGCACCAGCACGAGCGCGACTTCATCCGCGCAGCCAGGCTCCAGGGCCAAACGGCGCTCGCGCTCGGCGACCCTGCCACCGCCGAGGAGCGCCTGTACCACGCGCTGACACGCGCTCGTGCCATCAATTTTGTGGAAGAAGAACTGCCAGCCCTGACCGCATTGGCCGAACTGGCCCGCGTGCAAGGCGACCCGACCAAGGCCCGCGAGTTTTTGGGTGATCTTTGGGAATCCGGCGAAAACGGCCCCTACCCGTTGGTTCTGGCTGATGCGCAAAACGTGCTTTGCCAGATCGAGCGCGATGCCAGCAACGCCACCGCCGCCGCCGAGGCCGCCACACACGCCTACCGCCATGCCTGGTGCGGCGGGCCGCCGTGGGCATACCATTTCGGGCTGGAAAAAGCCCGGGCGCATCTGCGGGATTTGGGGGTAGGAGAGCCGGAAATGGGAGGGTGAGGGCAACTTCTGTGTTGGCGGGCAGAGGGCTTTGGGCGTACCTTTGGGACTAAATTTTTGAACGCCCTCCATAAAAAAAACAGCCATTAAAAAATTGAAGTGCTAGCTTTCCTTTCGGATAGACTGGGCCAAGTCATACGGTTTTAGGCATTTTTAGAACAAAATGATGCCTTCTCGTCTTATGATGAACGTCTTGCTTGACGAGAATCTGCCACGTCTACTTACCCGGTATGCCAGCGTCATCCAACAGGCCATTTTGAGGCAGGTGAGGAGGCGCGAATTATCGAAGTAGATATTCAAATATTGTGACCGCTCCACCATGACCACCTGGTACACCAGCACCATCGCCCGCATCGAGCAGGCCAGCCCAACAGTGCGCCGTTTTTGGCTGGAAACGCCCGGCACACCGCGGCCGGATTTTCGCGCCGGGCAGTTCATCACCTTCGACTTGCCTGTTGGCGAAAAACGCCTCCAACGCTGGCGCAGTTACTCCATAGCCAGCGCCCCCGACGACGACTCTTCCCTGCTTGAACTTTGCATTGTTCGGGCACCCAACGGGCTGGCCACAAGCTACCTGTTCGACGACGTGCAGGTGGGCAGTACCCTGCGCTGGAAAGGTCCCGAAGGCACGTTTTGTTTGCCCGAAAAAATAGAAAAAGATGTGGTCCTGATCTGCACGGGCACCGGCGTGGCTCC
>JBJXEZ010000329.1:0-3994 GCA_046153695.1 Saprospiraceae bacterium | reverse complement strand
TGCCCGATTTCGGACTTTACGCCCGACCCTTGCGACAATTTGCTTCGGGATGGCGATTTTGAAGATGCTATAGACAATAATGGGTTTCCTGATCAACCTCCACAAGCATTTGGCGAATGGCCGATGTTGTTTCAGGGCTTCCAAGTAATTTCTACGCCGGATATGTATAATACAGTCACCGGGGATCATTATTTGGGACTTTCAAACTATGGCGGATTCGCATCGAATCCAACATATCAACAAGAATCAATAAACATAGAATTGCAGAAGTGCATAGAACCTGGTTGCGAATTACTGTTAAGTTTGGATTTATCTAAGGGTACAATAAGTGGCGCAACTCCACCGCTTCAGGTTTGGGGAAGTGAAACCAGGCCTTGCCTATCAACAGTAGTAAATCCAGTACCGCTTGCTTTAACCTGTAATACACCAACTTTATGTGGGCCAGGGAGTGTGTTTGACCCGATATGCATTTATAGTATTATCCCAATAAATGATGCAGCTTTGGGCGATCCAAATTTTTCAAACACAGGTCAACTTCCACCATGGAAAAATACAACCAACAAGGATGTATGCTTTTTAACCTTTGTTAACCCATACACTCCAGGAACGGCTTCAGTAATTTTTCTTGACAATATTGATGCTAAAATTCTATGTGAACCTGAAATTGAATGCAATAGTGTTTCTCCTGTAGAATTATGTGAAGGAGAAACAATTGCCAATATTGCTTTTCAAATTTGCGCGCCGGAAGTGCCGGAGTGTATTGAGTTTACTACGATAACCTCTACGGTCTCTTTGCCTCCCGGTTGGGCACTTCTTGCCGGAGGAAACCCAGCGCCGTTTGATCTAGCAATGGGTCAGTGTATGGATGTTAACTTACAGGTGCAGCTACCGCCAGGAGTTCCGATTGGCACTTCGGAGAACATCATCCTGAGTGGCACAGCTTCAGGCCTATGCACAGAGGTTGAATGGTCGTGCGAGGCAGAAATTGAGGTGATTCATTGTGATCCTTGTCCTTGTACAGAAGAGAATACGATCAACATCATAGCCAGCGAAAGCGGTTCATTGTACTCAGAGTTAGAATCAACCAACAACTACGACCAAAACGACGACGGCATCCTTGATGCCACCGAGCACAACGGCTGCATCGCCATATCCGGAAGGCTCGTGCTGGACCAAAACCTGAGCATCCAAGGCTGCCCGAACATCCGCATGCAGCCCTGCTCCGAAATCGCGGTGAACGCTTTCCGGCACCTGACGATGGAGTACAACAACATCTACGGCTGCGAGACAATGTGGCGGGGCATCACAGTGGCATCGTCGGGAAGGCTGACGTTCCGAAACAACATCGTTGCCGATGCTCAATATGCCCTTTTGGCCACCCCGACCGGGCCGTTTACCGGGCTAAACCCCACACAGGTGGACATCCAGCACAACCGCTTCGAGCGCGACCACATCGGCCTGTACATACCCGGCACGGGCGGCGGCATCTTCGGCGGCAACGTGTGGCACACGCCCTTCATCGGCAACACGTTTGAGTGCCGGGGCAAGAACAACACCCTCGGCGACCTGCTGCCGCCCTGCGACTTGGGGCTGCCCAACTACGACTCCAAAAACGGCTACGCGGGCGTGGCCATCCTCGGGGCCAACTTCGACGTGGGAGCCGCCACCGGAATTCGCAACCGGTTCGTCAACCTGCGCAACGGGGTCATCGCCGAGAATGTATTCCTCGATGTGCGGCGCAGCGATTTTAAGAACATGATCGGGTTCATGGACACCCAACAGCCGGGGTTTGCCTCCTCCACCGGCGTAGGAGTGGCTGCCACGGGCGGGATCGTAGAGGTAACAGAATGTACCTTTGACGGGGCCGGCCATGCTGTTAACCACCATGATGGTTTGGTGTCGTTCAAAAATTCCCAGACCGAGAAGGTGCGGATCGGGCTGGAGGTGCGTCGGCCCTTTTCTGTGGATATGGCGGATAATGACCAGGTCGGATTTTTGCGGTATGGTGTGCGAGGCTGGAACCCGCAGAGCGCCACTTGGTTGGGGAAATACGTTTTCGACAACAATGTCTTTCAAACGCAGGACAACCAGTTGGAAACCTCCAGCGACTATGGGAACGCCATACAACTTACCAATGGTAGCGTGAAAACCTCGCTCGCCGCACTCTTGCCGCAGATCACTCGGAACGAGGTCACCCTGGACGATTATGTGTACGGCATACTGATTGACCGGATCGGCGGGTGGCAAATCGCAGACAACAATTTCACCATCAACATGCCGCAAAACCCGCCCTTGGGCGGGCTAGGCAACTACAGCCTTACGCTGAGCCATTCCGACGACAACTACCTGTACGGCAATACGGCCTTTTGCAGCGTGGTGCAGGCGGCCATAGGCACTCTCGGCTTCGGATGTACGATGAGTACAGGCAACCGGTACTGTTGCAATACTGCGCAAGGCACCGACACCGGCGTTTCCTTTAGCGGCACCTGCCCGGGCACGCAACTACGACAGACAGATTTCTACGACAATCAGTACAGTTTAACCTTGCTTGGCAGTCAAACTGTGATTAGCCCCCAACCGCAAGATGATACAAAAACGAACAGCAATCGCTTTCATGCAGGCTCCGGTACGGCGCGACATGAGGGGATACCGGGGATTATTGATCAATCCATATTTTATGTCACTAACCAGAGCGCACCGCACTACCCGGATTTGGTTTCGATACCAAATGCCCCATCTGTGGGCTGGTTTATGTTAAACGGAGCACCTGCGAGTGCTTGTGCGACAGACCCTGCCTGCCCGCCACTCGAATATCCCGATGGGGAAAGATCGGAAATAGAGGCAACGGATTTGGCTCTGACTTCTCGTTTGTTTGACACCTTGCCGGATGCCGCCATGCTGCGCTGGGAACTGGCCCGCGACCTGTACGCTCGATTGAAGGCCTATCCTGAAATGTCGGGGCAGTCTGTCGCAGTGGATTCTTTTTTCAACATCGCCGAAGCAGGAAGCCCGATCAAGACTTTTTACGATGCCGAGCGTTTGGCCGAGGACGTGGACGAGGCCCCGGAGGCCATTCTGTTGGCGGTGCAATTTTTGCGGGACACCATCGCGGCTATCCAGGCGGAGCGTGCGGCCATACTGGCGGCCCTGCCGGCCGCAACCAATCGTGCAGACTCGCTGGCACTTTATTGGGAGGCCGAAGCGGTGCATAGCAGGGTGGTCACGCCACAAAATGCCCTGAGCCAGGTACGCGCTTCGCTTGATTCACTTCGGCAGGCAAGGGCACAGGCGGCGTTGCCCGCGATAAATGCCTTGCCCGAAGCCGACGTATTGCAAAGCAACCTGAAGGCGGTGTGGCGGATTTATTTAGAGATGTGCGCCGATGGTGTTTCTCAACTTGACGAGGCCCAATTCGATGAAATATCCGACATCGCGCACCAATGCCCACACACGGGCGGGCGGGCAGTACTTGCCGCACGCAGCCTGTACCGCACGAAGATCGCCAAACATTTTGACGACGATGCACTTTGTCTTCCCTCGGGGCTGCGTCACGGGACAACGCTGCAACAAGGCCTGTCGAGCCACTTGTCGGTCAGGCCCAACCCGGCTTCCAATCAGATAAGCCTGATCTTCCAATCGGCAACGGCTGGGACATACAGGGTTCAAATCTCCGATTTGACAGGGCGTTTCGTGCTGGACACAGAAACTTCGTCCGACGGAACGGTACTCGACTTGAACGTTTCTTCCTTGAAGAACGGCCTGTACGTCTGCCACGTCTCTACGCCCGGTTTTTCGTTTGCTCCCGTAAAACTTTCCATCATCCGATAAATTCTCCAGCCCGGTTGCAAGCAAAAATCTTGCAACCGGGCTTAATTTTTTTAGCCATGCGTTTAACTTTACTGTTATGCAGCCTGCTGGTACTTTGTGCTCCATTAAGTGCCCAAAAACATGACAATACTTGGGTATTGGGGTATGACGGTTTTGGAGTGGAATA
>JBJXEZ010000353.1:0-14218 GCA_046153695.1 Saprospiraceae bacterium | reverse complement strand
AAGGAAAATTTGCAACTGGACACGATGGAGGTACCCGATCTGCTGGCCGAAATAACCAGTATGGAGAACGAATACCAGCAAATGAAATTCGACCATGCCGTTCGCGGCTTGGCCAATCCGCTTGAACTCCGTCACATACGCCGCAAAATTGCCCGCTTTCACACGGAAATCCGTGCTCGTGAACTGGCAGTCGCGTCGCCCGAAGAGAAGGCTATGCGCTCCAAATTGGTCGCACGCCGCCGCCGTATACGTCGTAAATAATTCATTGTCACATCAATAGAATAATGGAATTAGTCAGAAATCTTCGGAAGCAAAAAACAGGCGTGGTCGTGTCCGACAAAATGGACAAAACCATAGCGGTTCAAGTAGAACGTCGCCTCATGCACCCGCTTTATGGCAAGTTCGTGAAGCGCTCCAAGAAATTCTTTGCGCACGACGAAGAAAACACCTGTAAAAACGGTGACAAAGTGCGCATAATGGAAACCCGACCGCTCAGCAAAATGAAACGCTGGCGCTTGGTAGAAGTCCTTGAACGAGCAAAATAATCATCAACCGGCAAAATGGAAGCCGGTGGTCAAGTGCTGCTTTGTTGCTATGCACCACCTCCGTTAACCGTTAACCGTCAACAGTATACAAGTCATGATTCAGCAAGAATCTCGTTTAAACGTGGCCGATAATTCCGGTGCCAAAGAGGTGCTCTGCATCCGGGTACTCGGAAGCACGCGCCAACGCTACGCGGGCATCGGCGACAAGATCGTGGTGACCGTGAAAGATGCCTCCCCTGGTGGCGTCAAAAAAGGCACGGTGTCCAAAGCAGTCATCGTCCGTACCCGCAAGGAAATCCGCCGCAAGGACGGGTCGTATATCCGCTTCGACGACAACGCTGTAGTGTTGCTCACTGCATCGGACGAGCCGCGCGGCACCCGTATCTTCGGCCCCGTTGCTCGTGAGCTGCGCGATAAAGACTATATGCGTATCGTGTCGCTTGCACCGGAAGTGCTTTAATTCGAAATCTTTACAACAACATGGCTACCAAGCAACAAACTAAGCGCTCCAAGCCCAAATTGCACATCCGCAAAGGCGATACCGTCATGGTTATGGCTGGCGACGATAAAGGCAAGACCGGCGCGGTCATTCAGGTGATTCCTGCCAAAATGCGTGCCGTAGTGGACGGAGTCAACATCGTGAAAAAGCACACCAAGGCAACTCAGGATTCCGAAGGCGGAATTATGGAAATGCCAGCTCCGGTTCACGTGTCCAACCTGTCTCTGCTCGATCCAAAATCAGGCGAGCCTACCCGCGTCGGACGCCGTATGGAAGATGGCGAGTGGGTACGGTTTTCAAAAAAATCTGGAAATATCATCAAGTGATGGGATACGTAATTCGACTCAAGGAAAAATACAACAAAGAAGTAGTGCCTGCGCTAATGGAGCAGTTCAACTACTCCAGCGTCATGCAAGTGCCCAGGCTGGAAAAAATCTGCCTCAATCAGGGCGTCGGTGCAGCTACCGGTGATAAAAAATTGGTAGACAACGCTGCTGCGGAGATGACCATCATCTCTGGCCAGAAAGCCGTACCGACACGCGCACGCACCTCGGTATCCAACTTCAAACTGCGCGAAGGCATGCCAATTGGTGTGCGCGTCACCCTGCGTGGCGAGCGTATGTACGAGTTTCTAGATCGGTTCATCAATGTCACTATGCCCCGTGTCCGCGACTTTCGCGGGATCAACGACAAGGCCTTTGACGGACGCGGAAACTTCAATATGGGTATCACTGAACAGATCGTTTTTCCGGAGATTGACATTGACAAAGTCAGCAAAATCGCCGGTATGGATATCTCATTCATTACTACTGCAAACACAGACGCGGAAGCTTACGCCCTCCTGAAGGAACTGGGCCTGCCGTTCAAAAAACAAAGCTAAGTATCAGCCACACGGCTGCTGCCAAGCATAAAACGAATAGTTGACAAATGGCTAAAAAATCCGTCATCGCCCGCGAAAACAAGCGCGCCCGCATGGTTGCCAAATACGCCGAGCTCCGCAAGAAGCTCAAAGAGGCCGGAGACTACGATGCGCTGGACAAACTCCCTCGCAATGCAAGTCCCGTGCGCCAACACAACCGGTGTTTGCTCACTGGGCGCCCCAAGGGCTATATGCGCAAATTCGGTATCTGCCGCGTCAAGTTTCGCCAAATGGCCGTGGAAGGCAAAATCCCCGGCATCACAAAAGCATCGTGGTAAGCCCAATACGGCAGCCACACTCATCACTCAATCACTCAATCGCTCAATAGAATGCACGTCACCGATCCGATAGCAGATTATTTGACCCGCATCCGCAATGCGCAGATGGCGGGCCATCGCATCGTTGAAATTCCGGCCTCCAAGCTGAAAAAGCGCATGACCGAAATCCTGTACGATCAAGGGTATATCCTGAAATATGCCTTTGAGGACGACAGTGCGACATACATACAAGGTGTCATCAAAATCGCCTTGAAATACGACCCCGTTTCCAAGCAACCCGTCATCCGGGAGTTGGTGCGCGTCAGTCGCCCCGGCCTGCGCAAGTTTGCCGGATCGGGCAGCATCCCCCGCGTCATCAACGGCTTAGGCATTATGATCGTCTCTACGTCCAAAGGCGTGATGACCGATAAGCAGGCCCGCGAACACAACGTGGGCGGTGAGCTGCTTTGTTATGTCTGTTGATATTGACTTTGAACTTTAAAATCTAAACACGGAGAGATATGTCTCGGATTGGTAAAATGCCGATTACGCTGCCCGCAAAAGTTGAAATCGCGGTAGCTTCCGACAACACGGTGACGGTCAAAGGCCCCAAGGGCTCGCTGTCCCGTAAAGTTGACCCCGACATCAAGGTGTCGCTCGAAAACGGCGAGGTTCTGGTAACCCGACCGACTGACCAAAAGCGTCACCGTGCCATGCACGGCTTGTACCGCGCCCTCATCAGCAACATGGTCACTGGCGTAAGCCAGGGCTTTGAACGCGAAATGCAGGTAGTCGGTGTCGGTTTTCGTGTGGAAAACCAGGGCAATCTCGTCACGTTCATGCTGGGCTATTCCCACCCTGTAATCTTTTCTGTCCCTGCCGAAGTCAAAGTGACTACGGGTACTGAAAAAGGTATGCCGCCATTTATCAAACTGGAATGCCACGACAACGAACTTCTCGGCCAAGTCTGCGCCAAGATTCGCGGTTTCCGCAAGCCTGAACCCTACAAAGGAAAAGGCATTATTTTCAAAGGCGAGATACTGCGCCGCAAAGCTGGCAAAACTGCTGGTGGCAAATAACGTTCGCAATTAAAATGGCTTCGGTCGGTAATCGAAGTCCAAATTGAATAACAAGACAATGAAACGCACCAGAGATTTAAACAGAAAGCGCATCCACATGCGCGTTCGTAAAAAGATAAACGGCACTCCCGAACGGCCCCGTTTGAGCGTATTCCGCTCAAATAAGGCTATCTACTGCCAAATAGTGGACGACCTGAAAGGGCACACCATTGTTGCCTCCAGTTCCATGGAGAACAAGGGCCTTACGGGCAACAAGACGGACATGGCCAAAGAAGTTGGCAAGTCTATTGCCGAAAAAGCGAAGGCTGCTGGCATTGAGACAGTTGTATTCGACCGCGGCGGCTACCTCTACCATGGACGAGTGAAAGCCTTGGCTGAAGGCGCTCGGGAGGGCGGCCTCAATTTCTAAAAGCAATACCAGCAGGGCTACAGATGCCCGGCATTCAACGAATATCAAAAATGGCAAAGCAAGAAGTTGACAAGATAAAGGCCGCCGAGACGACCGAAATGAAGGAAAAACTCGTGTCGCTCAACCGCGTGGCCAAAGTGACCAAAGGCGGACGCACGTTTAGTTTCGCCGCAGTTGTGGTCATCGGCGATGGCCACGGTACCATCGGGCACGGCCTTGGCAAGGCCCGCGAGGTATCCGAAGCTATCGGCAAGGCTGTCAAAGACGCCGAGAAAAACCTGATAAAAGTACCCCTCCTTCGCGGAACGATCCCGCATGAAGCGCATGGTAAATACGGTGCAGGCAAAGTGCTTATCAAACCCGCTGCACACGGTACAGGTGTAATCGCCGGTGGCGCAATGCGCGCAGTACTTGAAATGGCTGGCGTACAAGATGTACTCGCCAAAACGCAAGGTTCTTCCAATCCCCACAACGTGGTCAAGGCCACGCTGGAGGCACTTCGCAGCCTGCGCAGCCCGGCCGAAGTGGCTCGCCAGCGCGGTATTTCCATGGAAAAACTGTTTAACGGATAACATACCATGAGCAAGGTCAAGATCACCCTCGTGAAAAGCCCCATTGACAAGCCGAAACGCCAAAAGGCGACCCTGCAAGCATTGGGCTTCCGCAAAATGCACCAGACCGTTGAGCACGAAAACAACCCGCAAATCCAAGGTATGATCCGGGTTGTGCAGCACCTCGTGCAGGTCAACAACGACTAATTTAGCAAAACTCATCGCAAACACGACGATACAATGGAACTCGGTAATCTTCGCCCGGCAAAGGGCGCTGTCAAATCGCGCAAGCGCATCGGTCGCGGGCAAGGCTCGGGCCACGGCGGCACGTCCACGCGCGGTCATAAAGGCGACAAGTCCCGCAGCGGTTCGCGCCTGAAACGCGGCTTTGAGGGCGGTCAAACGCCCATGCAGCGCCGTTTGCCCAAGCGCGGCTTCAAAAATATCAACCGTGTGGATTATGTGCCCCTTAACTTGGGCCGCCTCGATCTTTTGGTGGCTACTACCGGCCAAACCTCGTTCGATGTGCAAGCCCTCGTGCATGCAGGCATAGCTCGCCGCACGGACAAAATCAAGGTTTTGGGCTACGGCACGCTCACCGCAAAGGTGGACGTATGTGTACACGCTATCTCGGCTACCGCAAAAACAGCCATCGAAGCGCTGGGCGGCAGCGTTCAAATCGTCTAAACTTTCGCCGACGTAATGAAACTGATTTCGGTTTTCAAAAATATTTGGAGCATCAAGGAACTGCGAGACCGCATTCTTTACACCCTGACACTACTGCTCGTTTATCGGGTCGGTACGTTCATTGTGCTGCCTGGTGTCGTCCCCGCCGCGTTGGAAAAAGCCAGCGCCGACCGCGGAGCCAACGACCTTTTGGGCCTCATCAACGTATTCACCGGTGGCGCTTTTGATAATGCAGCCGTGTTGGCACTCAGTGTGATGCCCTACATCACAGCTTCTATAATCGTGCAGCTGTTGGGTTTTGCCGTCCCCTATTTTCAGCGACTCCAAACCCGCGAAGGTGAAAGTGGCCGCAAACGCCTCAACCAGATCACCCGCCTGCTCACAGTGGCAATTAGTATGGTGCAAGGCGGTGGCTACCTGCAACTGCTTTCCGGTATGAACGCCGTATCGCCAGGCATACCCGAAGGCCTGTTCTGGTTCTCCAATATCATTATCCTTACTGCAGGCACGATATTCTGTATGTGGCTCGGTGAACGGATCACTGACAAAGGTATTGGCAACGGTATTTCCATGATCATTATGATCGGTATCATTGCCCGCTTACCTCAATCGTTCGTTTTCGAGTTCCAAAAACTGTTTGGCGACAGCCAACTGCTGCTCTTTGTGGTAGAAATGGCATTCCTCTTCGTGGTCGTATTGTCCACGGTGCTGGTCATCCAGGGGGTTCGCCGAATACCGATACAATTCGCCAAACGAATGGTCGGGCGAACAGGCGGTTCGTTACCACAATCCAGCGCTCGTGATTACCTGCCGTTGAAAGTAAATTCCGCCGGAGTAATGCCTATTATTTTTGCTCAGGCACTTATGTTCCTCCCTGCTACAGCACTTCAATACATTGGAGGCGAAGAAGGTGGCGCTGGCGGGAATGTTCAGATGTTCAACGACATATACTCGTTTGGATACAATGTTGTGTTTTTCCTCCTAATAGTCGTGTTCACATATGTTTACACGGCCCTGATGATTAACCCGACAAACTACGCGGAATACCTCAAGCGCAGCAATGCATTTATTCCGGGTGTAAAGCCTGGTGAAGCAACGGCATCGTATATCGAAAACGTAATGACGCTCATCACGCTCCCCGGCTCGATTTTCCTGGGCCTGATTGGTATCCTGCCTTCGATTGCCGCAACTCTTGGCGTTAACCAACAGTTCGCCCTGTTTTTCGGCGGCACAACCCTGATTATCATGGTCGGTGTTGCTTTGGATACACTCCAGGTGATCGAAAGTTATCTTCTAACAAAGAAGTATGACGGTCTCATCAAGTCGGGCCGTATACAGGGCCGTTCCACTCAGGGCCTCCAGATCGGACAACCGCAGTAACGACATATGGGTTTTTTCAGCGCGGGTTCGGACGGGAAGAAGGTCTTTTTTAAGACCGACGATGAAATTGAAATGATGCGTCAGTCTAATTTGATTGTTTCGAAGACGTTGGCGCATGTAGCTAGTATCCTCAAACCCGGCATAACCGGGGAAGTGATAGATAAAAAAGCCGAAGAGTTTATCCGCGACAACGGTGGCAGTCCTTCCTTTAAGGGTTATCACGGCTTTCCGGGTTCGCTCTGCATCTCGTACAACGATATCGTTGTTCACGGCATACCGAGCAAACGCGAGTTTAAAGAAGACGACATTGTTTCAGTTGACTGCGGGGTGGAACTCGATACCTTTCACGGTGATGCCGCCTTTACGTTCGCATTTCAGGGCGTGTCTGAACCGGTTATGGAATTGCTCCGTGTCACATATGCTTCGCTGTACAAGGGTCTTCAACATGCAGTAGCAGGCAAACGCGTCGGCGATGTTTCTTTTGCCATCCAGCACTACTGCGAACGCGAGCATCCATACTCGGTGGTGCGCGAACTGGTTGGACACGGTGTCGGTCGTTCTTTGCACGAAGACCCGGAGGTGCCCAACTACGGCAAACGCGGTAAAGGCCCTTTGTTGCAAGCCGGATTGGTGATAGCAGTGGAACCGATGATCAACCTCGGGCACAAGGAAGTTTTTCAAAATGAAGACGGCTGGACCATTCACACCCGTGATCGTAAAGCCAGCGCCCACTTCGAACACTCAGTGGCCGTGCGAAAAGATAGAGCAGATATCCTGTCCAATCATGAGTACCTGTTGGAAGAGATAAAAAATAATCCAGAACTGAAAGAAGTTTTGCCGAAAAATTAGAACTTTGCAGCCCCAAAAACGGGCGCGTTATATGGCGAAAGAAGATTTGATCAAACAAGACGGCGAAGTAACGGAAGCGCTCTCTAATGCCAACTTCAAAGTGCGGCTGGAGAACGACCACATTATTTTGGCTACCATATCCGGAAAGATGCGGATGCACTACATTCGTATCCTACCAGGAGACAAGGTTTCGGTGGAAATGTCGCCCTATGACCTCTCTCGAGGGCGGATAATTTACCGGTACAAATAACCTGCGTAAACGTTGAAAACCAAGCCAGTAGAACTGTTTTTGAAATAAATATAGAAATCATAGCCGTCATGAAAGTTAAGGCATCAATCAAGAAACGATCTGTGGACTGCAAGTTCGTTCGTCGCAAGGGCAAACTCTATGTGATCAACAAGAAAAACCCCAAGTTCAAACAGCGTCAAGGATAACATACCGTTTTGAGTTTTGAGTTTTTGGTTTTGAGTTAGTGCTCGAACCCGGAAATCGAAACTTGAAATCAAAAACACAAAACTTAATTATGGCACGTATTGCAGGTGTTGACTTGCCACGTAATAAAAGAGGGGTCATCGGTTTGACCTACATCTTCGGAATCGGTCGCTCAAGCGCCGAGGAGATCTTGACTAAAGCGGACATTGACCACAGCACCAAGGTGGATCAATGGACCGACGAAAACATAAAAGCGATCTCCCGGATCATCGCCGACGAATTCAAGACAGAAGGTCAGCTGCGCTCTGAAGTGCAACTCAACATCAAACGCTTGATGGATATTGGCTGTTACCGGGGCTTGCGCCACCGTAAAGGTTTGCCTTTGCGTGGTCAGCGTACACGTACCAATGCCCGTACCCGCAAAGGCCGTCGCAAAACGGTGGCTAACAAGAAAAAAGCAACGAAATAATACCGGCCCGGTTGGGCGGAGCTTCGACAGGACAAAGGGAAACCTTACCCCGTCAACAGTTTCATCGGTCAACAAACCATACTTTTACCTTAGATTAAAATGGCAAAAGGCGCAGCAAAAAAAGTTGTTAAGCGAAAAGTCAAAATTACACCCGAAGGGATCGTTTACATCCAATCGAGCTTCAACAACATTATCATTTCCATCACGAACAAGCAGGGAGAGGTGGTCTCTTGGTCTTCCGCAGGCAAATCCGGCTTTCGCGGCTCGAAGAAAAACACCCCATACGCCGCACAGGTATCAGCCAATGATGCTGCCAAAACGGCCTTCGAAGCGGGCATTCGCTCTGTTGAGGTGTTCGTAAAAGGCCCAGGATCCGGTCGTGAGGCTGCCATTCGCGCTATTGACCAATCCGGCATTCGGGTCATGGTCATCAACGATGTCACACCGCTTCCGCACAACGGTTGCCGCCCCCCAAAACGCCGTCGCGTATAGTGCACCTAAGTGCACAACGCGTTGAATTTCAAATTTCGCATTGACCATATTCACATACAATGGCTCGTTATACTGGACCAACCACTAAAAAATCGCGCACCTTCGGCGAATCAATTTTCGGGTACGATAAGTACTTTGAACGGCGCAAATACCCGCCCGGCCAGCACGGACAATCGAAAAAGCGGAAAACCAAATCCGACTACTCGATCCAGCTGACCGAAAAGCAGAAGGCCAAGTACACGTACGGTGTGCTGGAGCGCCAATTCCGCCGCACATTCCACAACGCGACTCGTCGGCATGGCGTTACGGGCGAAATCCTGCTCCAGTTGCTCGAAGCCCGGTTGGACAATACGGTGTTCCGCCTCGGCATTTCCCCAACCCGTCGCGGTGCCCGCCAATTGGTTGGCCACCGCCACGTCACGGTGAACGGCAAAGTGGTCAATATTCCTTCCTACTCCCTCAAGCCAGGCGATGTAATTGCCGTTCGCACGAAGTCCAAAAACATGGAAATCGTAACAATGCACGCCGGTTCCAAGACGAATAACGTGCGCCAGTTCGGCTGGTTAGAGTGGAATCCCGACAAGATGCAGGGAACCTTCTTAGCGTACCCACAACGCGATCAAATCCCAGAAAAGATCAACGAACAGCTGATCGTCGAACTTTACTCGAAATAGTACTAGCAACCACCTATATGAGTATACTCAATTTCCAGAAACCCGACAAAATCCTGCTCCAAAAAGCCACCGATTTCGAGGGCACCTTCGAGTTCAAACCACTCGAACCGGGCTTTGGCCAAACCATTGGCAACTCGTTGCGTCGCGTACTGCTCTCGTCCCTGGAAGGTCATGCCATTAGCGCTGTCCGTATCGGCGGCGTAGACCACGAGTTCGCCACCATTCGGGGTGTCGTGGAAGATGTGGTTGACATCGTCCTCAACCTCAAGCAAGTACGCATCAAACCAGTCGTTCAAGACGAAAAAGGGCTGCCCGAAAAAATATACCTGACCTTCAGCGGCCGCGAAGAATTCCGCGCTGGCGACATCGAAGAGTTCACCAACGTATTTAAGGTGATGAACTCCGACTTGCTCATCTGCCGCATGGAACCGTCCGTTACGCTCGAATTGGAATTTACCATCACTAAAGGCCGTGGCTACCAGCCAGCCGATGATGGCGCCCCGAAAGAATCGATCATCGGTGTTATTCCAATTGACGCGATTTACACCCCGATCAAAAACGTGTCCTACAAAGTGGAAAATACCCGCGTAGGCCAACGTACTGACTACGAGAAACTGACGATAGATGTCAAGACCGATGGCACCATCCACCCGGAAGAGGCCATCCGCGAAGCCAGCCGTATCCTGATCCAGCACCTGATGCTGATCACCGACGACAACATCACGTTCGACACTCCGGCAAGCCGCGAAGAAAACGTAGTGGATGAGCATATCCTGCACATGCGCAAACTGCTCAAAACTTCTCTCGAAGACCTTGACCTCAGCGTGCGGGCTTACAACTGCCTCAAAGCAGCCAAGATCAATACCTTGTCCGAATTGGTCAAGTACGACACACACGAGCTCCTCAAGTTTCGCAATTTCGGCAAAAAGTCGCTCGTGGAAATTGAAGAACTGTTGCAAGACAAGGGCCTGACCTTTGGCATGGACCTGTCCAAATACAAACTAGACGAAGAGTGAATTGTAGAATGATGAATGTTAAATGATGAATTATGAATGATGCATCTTGGGAAATCCAATGCGTCCTCATCCTTACTTCCTTTTCCTTTCATCTTGAAATAAAACTAGTGTTCTTTTAACAAAGTGTAGTAACCGTTGAGCAGAGTTGAAGGTAACGACTGATGTTCGAGTTGGAATTGCTGAGATGAATCCGTTTAGTATTCATCATTCATCATTCATCATTCATCATTCATCATTCAAACTCTCGCCCCGGTGCTGCCACCAGCATTTAGGTACATCATATCATGCGTCACGGAGACAAAGTAAACAACCTTGGACGGACGGCTTCACACCGCCGCGCCATGCTGGCCAATATGGCCATTTCGCTCATTGAGCACAAACGCATCACCACCACACTGGCCAAGGCAAAAGCCCTTCGCCGCTATGTGGAGCCACTTCTCACAAAAGCCAAGGACGACACTACGCACTCCCGCCGCGTTGTCTTTAGCTACCTGCAGAACAAAGAGGCGATCAAGGAACTCTTCAGCACTATTTCGGAGAAAATTGCTGACCGCCCGGGCGGCTACGTTCGTGTTATCAAACTCGGCTTCCGCCGCGGCGACGGCGCCGAAACAGCGCTGATCGAACTGGTGGACTTCAATGAATCCTACAACCCGAACGCGGGCAAGGTCAAAAAGACCAAGAAAACGCGCCGGGGTAGTGGTGGCTCGGCCAAAAAAGCCGCCGATCCTGTGGCTGTTGCCGCCGAACCGACCGCTGTTGATGAGGTTGCCACTGAAGAATCAACCGACGAAGTGCAGGATTTGGTCGCCGATGTTCCTGCTGTTGAAGATGAAACAGCACCGGAAGCACCCGCCGCCGAAGAGGATAAAAAGGAAGATGCCTAAGGCATTCTGCCATCTATAACGGACCTATTACAAAAAAGCGACACCCTCGTTGGGGTGTCGCTTTTTTGTTGGTGCGATCGCGCATAAATTTTAGAGCGTGTTTAAAATTTATTCGCCGGGCTGCAAGCGGCAAATTTGGGTTCAGATAAGGCAAAATTTATAGATTTAGGTACAGCCAGGTCACCAACAGCCATATAGCCCTAAATCCCCAGCACATCCTCCATCCGGTACACCCCCGTTTTCCCGGACAGCCACTCGGCGGTCATTACCGCGCCTGATGCAAACCCCGTGCGGGAGTGTGCCCGGTGCTCTATGACGATTTCGTCCACCGGGCTACTCCAGCGGACGGTATGCGTACCAGGCACCTCGCCTTCGCGGATGGCTGTGATCGGCAGATCGGAAGGGCCGGGCGGGGTGGGGGAGAGGCACCAGTTGTGCAGGTTTTTTGCTTGTGCCAGAATGTCCTGAGCCAATGTACGAGCGGTGCCGCTGGGCGCGTCAAGTTTGTGTACATGGTGGGTTTCGATAATGCCGGGCCGGTACTCCGGTCGGCCGCCCATGAGTTGGGCGAGGCGGCGGTTGAGGGCAAAGAACAGGTTGACCCCAACGCTGAAATTGGAAGCCCAAAGCAGCGTCCCATTATTCTGTACACACCAGGACTCAGCCTCGGTCAGTTGTTCCAACCAACCGGTGGTGCCGCATACCACCGGGAGGCCGGCACGTAGGCATTCCATTACGTTTTCGTATGCTGCGTCGGGTCGGGAAAACTCGATGACCAAATCGGCTTGTTGCAGAAATTCAGGTGTGATTGCGGGACGGTTCTCACGAGTGATGCGCCACGCGATGCCGTGGCCTCGTTCCAGGGCGATAGTTTCGATGGCACGCCCCATTTTTCCGTAACCGAAAAGGCCGATTTGCATGACCTTACCGCGCTTTTACAACCTCCATTTGCTCAAACTTACCGTCGGTAAACCAAACCCGAATCAGGTAAATCCCGGCATCCCACTTGCTGCCCATTCTAAAACTATTTTCTCCTTCGGAAACGTCAAGTTGTTCAATCAGCCGTCCTGTTTGGTCGGCCACTTCAATCCGGCAAGACGCGGAATGCTCCGGAAAAGTAACACTAAACTCTCCAGCAAATGGATTGGGCCAAGCCTGCACGGTCATCGTTTTGCCGTCAGGCCCTGAGCGCTCTGCTACAGCCCGAAGCGGTCCTCGAACAGCCTTGATCTCGGCGGGCAAGGCCAGCATAACGGTTTTGTCTGCCGTAATTTTTTGTTTGTACTGGATGGTTTGGCCGTATCCCGAAGCCTCGGCGGCAATATCGTACAGGCCCGGCAGCAGGTTTTCAAACTGAAACGTACCGTCGCTGGCCGTTGTGGTTTCAAAGGCATCCGGGGAAGACAAAAACACCACCGTCGCGTTTGGTACAGGCGCTCCATTGGTGCCCGAAAGAACCTGCCCGTCAACGATAATGCCACCCGTCGGGTATAGCGAAATATTTAGTACGCGCACGTCGCCGCGCTGAAAATGCACGATGTACTCCTGGCTTTGAAAGCCCGCCTTGTTGATCAACACAGTGAAATAACCCTGGCGTTCCTGACCCATTTTGAACGTGCCGTTGGGCAGGGTAGTGGTTTGCTCACTGCCCTGTACGGAAATCGTAACACCACTCAACGGATTGCCGGTCAGGCCATTGGTGATATTGCCCTCGAGGTAGCAGGCGCGGACATAGGTTGGTGTGAGCACCCAAAGTTCGCCGATATTTCCAGGAGCAGCCATCGTGGATGCGATGATAGTTCCCGACGGGAAGTACGGGTACGCGCCCCAGCAGCCTTCAAACCCACTTCCAGACCCATTCGGATAGGTGTCGTAATTGCCCACCTGCACCAGGTTGTCAGGGCGGGAGATGTCAACGATAGTAAAACCGTCTTTGTACCATGCCGTAATGGCGTGGTTGCCCAGAACGATGGTGTTGTGGACGGCCGAGCCGGAACCGGGATTGCTCTGCACCTTGTCAAGTAACGTGATGTTTCCCGGATCGGAAACATCGAATGCCGTGAGGAAGGAATTCGCCGTTTCGTCGGTAGTGAGCAGAGTCTTGCGGTCGTCGGTTAGCCAGGTGTTGTGCGTGAAGTTGTTCGGCGTATTTTGGGAGGCTATCAGGTTGGGGGCGGATTTGTCGGTCATGTCCACGATAGCAAACTTGCCTTGGTAAATGTGCCCGGAATACATGGTATCGTTGTCCACGTAGCCGTCGTGGATATAAGCAAGTTGGTCAAATTTGCCCGCATACGTCGGGTTATACGGGTCTACATTCAAGTCTAGCACCTTGGCTCCGCCATTGAATAAATTGCCGCCAAAGGCGTAAAGAAACCCCTTGGTTTCATCTATATGCAGCGCGTGTATTTTCCCCAACTGCCCCTGAATGGCGCCGTCGCCAACGTAAGAATGGTAATCGAGGTTGGCTGAAGGCAATTTACTCAGGTTTACAATTTGAACGCCGCCACCGCCCTCGGTGACCACGTAAGCGTAGTGCCGGTAGGTTCGAATTTCTTTCCAAAGGCTGTTCGGACCGGGAATCTGTACGATCTGGACGGGTTCATCGGGATTGGTGATGTCGGCAATGACCAATCCTTTGGAAGCGCCAATGAGTGCGTACTCACGTCCGTTTGCGGCGTAACCCCACACATTGGCCACCGTCTGGCCAGAGAAAGTCATTTTGGAGCGGAAGGCTACATTTGTATTTTGGGAAAAAGCCGTGCTAGCAAGGAGAAGTGTCCAAAGGACAAACGCAAGTTGTTTCATAAACATCAAAATTTTCGCCCCGAAGGTAGCGAAGTCTGAGACTTTCCGGGCTTCAAAAACCTGATAAGCCTGTATTAGCGCCGACGATTGAAGATCAGCCGCAGAGCCGAGTTGTTGCTAAAGTACGCGACGACCCAGTTGATAAAAACGAAAAAACGGTTTTTCATGCCCATTAGCAGCAACAGGTGCAAACCCAGCCAGGCAAGCCATGCCAGAAGACCCTGAAAACGGAAGCCGGGCAGGTCTACTACAGCCTTGTGCTTG
>JBJXEZ010000346.1:0-35623 GCA_046153695.1 Saprospiraceae bacterium | reverse complement strand
ATCCAGCAGGGGTGCTGTTTTGAGCAGTACACGGTCGGTGCGGTCAAGCAGCATTTCCCGAAGGGCCAATACGTTCGGTTCGCAGTCAGCCAGTTGGATCACGCGACGGTGGCGGTCTGCCCGGCGGGCTGGGTCGAGGTAAAGCAGATCAAAATGCGCAGCGGTGTTTTCCAAAAAGGCTTCGGCAGTAGTTTCAGCCACCTGGATGTTGGCCATACCCATCGTGGCGAAATTGTGGCGGGCAAGGGCCGCCAATCCAGGGTTGCGCTCCACATAGAAGACTTGCTCGAACTGTCGGGAAAAAAAACAGGTATCAGCGCCCATACCCCCGGTCAGGTCCGCCATGTTTTTTCCAAAAAAAAGCCCCGACTTGAAGCGGGCTGTCGATTCGGATGAGGCCTGTTCTACGGACAACAGGGGCGGCAATTCCAAGTCAAAACGATACCAGGTTGGCAACTTGGTGCGTATTTTTTGCAAGGCCTCTATTTGGGCGACACACGCTGGCACATCCACGCCTTGGTACCGACGGGCCGACAAGAGCAAACGGTGCAGGTCGGCGTTTAGGTGTTCTTGGACAAACTTGCGGTCGGCAGCGGTAAGCATGGTGCAAACATCGAAACATTGGCTCTATATTTGTCCGCCTTTTGAGATAAGATAATCTATTTCACGACAATGCGAACACTCATAGTTGCAATTGCTACCTCTGCGTGCCTGTTTTTTTCGGGCCAAACCTTTGCCCAAGAAACCACCGTTCAGGAGCTCGAGACCACGCTTCGCTCCGCCGCTGGCCCTCGGCGGGTGGAAGTGTTGCTTGATCTGGCCAACGCGCACATCCAAAGTGGCGACTACGATAAGGCATTGGGCTACGCCGAAGATGCTACGAGCCTCGCCGACCGCATCAAACGCAATGACCTGCGCGCCATCAGTCTCCACCGAGAAGGTAAAATACTGGCTATGCGTGGCAAGAAAGGCCTCTTCGCCAAAGACCCGGCCTCTCGTTTTCGCGACAGCAACAAAGCCCTCGAAAAAGCAGGCAACCCAAACCGTAGTCTGATGCTCGAAAACCTGGAGCTGCTACGCGACCTCGCCATTCGCAATAACCGAAAGAGTGAACTAGCCGAAATCGAAGCCCAAATCGCCCGAGCCAAGAGCGCTGGCGATACTCCTCCCGCACTGGAACTGCTCGTACTCGAAAAACAGCAGGAAATCGCCGATAAAATGACGGCCATGAACAACCAGATTTTGGAATTGTCCAAATCTCAACAGGGTACCCAAACAAGTGCCTCCAGCATATCAACCAGCGAGCGCGAGCGGCAAAAACTAATGGAAGAACTGTCGGCCAGCCGTGCTCTGATTGACCGGATGACGGACGACCAGTTGAAGGCATCCCTGCTGCTCATGCAACAGCGGACCAAACTGGATTCGATGGAGTACCAGAACAAGGTCGACAGCTTGAACATCGCCAACGCCGAACTGGCCATACGCGAATCGAAAAGTGAGCGCAATTTTTACATCGCCGGCCTGCTAATTGTCTTGTTACTGGCCGGAGGCACCACATACAGTTTTATTCGGGCACGCCAAAACGCCAAGGTTTTGGAAGAAAAAAACAAGATGATCCGCTCCGAACAGGAACGCTCCGAAAACTTGCTGCTCAACATCCTGCCCGCTCTGGTAGCCGACGAACTGAAGAAACAGGGCAGTACCAATGCCCGCTATTTCGAGGATGTGAGCGTTTTGTTTGCCGATTTTGTCGGCTTCAGCAAAATTGCCGAAAAACTTACCCCGCAGCAATTGGTTTCCGAGTTGGACACCTGTTTTCGGGCCTTCGACGAGATCATAGCCAAGTACGACCTCGAAAAAATCAAAACCATCGGAGATGCCTACATGGCCGCTGGCGGCTTGCCAAACGGCGGCGGCAGCCAACTGCGCGATATGGTGGAAGCCGCCCGTGATATGCAAATCTGGCTGGCAACCTGGAACATCGACCGTGCCCGCAACAAACAACCGCTGTTCGAAGCCCGTATCGGCATCCACAGCGGACCCGTAGTGGCTGGGGTGGTGGGTTCAAAAAAATTCGCCTTCGATATCTGGGGAGACACTGTCAACATCGCCGCCCGCATCGAGGCCGCTGGTGAGGGCGGTAAAATCAATATCTCCGGAGAGGTACACAACGTGATCAAGGATTTCTTCGACTGCCAATACCGGGGCAAAATCGCCGCCAAAAACAAGGGCGAAATTGATATGTACTTCGTGTCGAATTGAGCCTCACTGCCGACCGGACTTTACATACGCGCAAAACGAAAACACCAGTTCGTTGTTTAACCCCTCCAACGCACACGACCAGACAAGATGCGCACTTATTTTTTCATGGCAATACTGACATTCAAAGGCCTGTTTTCTGCAGCCCAAGGCACACCGTACCCCGGCCAACCAGCCACTGGCCCCGGAGGCGCAGAGTACGCACACCGTTCCGTCGCTTTTTTTGACTCCGCCGCCCGCGCCGACGGCTACTGGCTGTTCGAACCAGCCGACCCGCGTCCCGATTCCGCCGAGGTAGTGGTTTTTCTCCATGGATACGGGGCATACAACCCCGTCGCCTATGGCAAATGGATCAAGCATTTAGTGGCCAAAGGCAATATCGTGATCTACCCGCGCTATCAAAAAAACCTGCTCATGCCACGCCCGGACGTTTTTCCGGCAAATGCCGCCAAGGGCATCCGAGATGCACTAACGCAACTGCAAACCGGCCATCATGTGCGCCCGCGTACCGAAAAAGTGGCCTACATCGGCCATTCATACGGCGGAGTCATCGCCGCCAATCTCGGCGTAAACTGGGAAAAACACCGTATCCCACACCCGGCAGCCATGCTCCTGTGCGAACCCGGTTCCGGACCACTCAAGGGAGCCCGCTTGGGCAACTACGCCGGACTGCCACCCGACATGAACCTGATCGTCATTGTCGGCGAAGACGATTATGTGGTTGGGCATGAGTTTGGCCAGTTGGTCTTCGAGACCGCTGTCAATACACCCAAACGCAACCTCGTGCTCCAACGTCGCGACACGGATGGTCGCCGCTGGGTACTGGCATCGCACTCCGAACCCTACTGCTACGACCTCGACTTCGATACCGGCGTACGCAACTACACAACCCGGCGCGTGTTCCAAACCTCCCGCCTGAATGAAGTGGATTTCAACTGCTACTGGAAACTCGGCGATGCACTCATCGCTTACGCCCGTACCGGCGCGTACGGCGATGTGGCTTTTGGGAACACGCCCCAACAGCGCTTCCTGGGCCAATGGTCCGGTGGAAAAGCCATACGCCCGCTGGAAGTTTTTCTACCTGGCGCACCTGCAGTGGCAATGCCCGTTTTGGAAACTGGAAAATAATGCACAACACCCGCTCTGCTATGTCTACAGCGCTTTCATTTCGCCCAATACAACCCGCTGACAACCCCGCCGTGGCCAATATCATCCGCACTGTGATGACCGAGTACGGAGCCGTAGGTACGGGATATTCCATCAACGACCCGGAAGTGGATGCCATGTTCGAGGCATACAACCACCCGCGTGCCCACTTTTTGGTTTTAGAAAATGCTGAAGGTCGAGTGGTTGGCTGCGGCGGCATAGCCCCGCTGCACGGCGGGAATGCGGACACTTGCGAGCTCAAAAAAATGTATTTTCTTCCCGAAGCACGAGGGCACGGAATGGGTCGCCACCTGGTGAAAACGCTGGAAGAAGCAGCCCGCCAGCGTGGATTCCTGTATTTCTACCTCGAAACCATCGAGTCTATGCGCGAGGCTATCCACTTGTATCAACTCTTGCAGTTCGAAGCACTACCCGGGGCAATGGGCAACACAGGCCACTCGGCTTGTGGACGGTTTTACGGAAAAAAATTAGTGTAAGAGGCTTAAATAATTTTGAACATCGCTGTAAAATGGGGACATTCATAAATTCAAATTAACTGTTTAGCCTGATTCCCAATGTGGTATTTTAGGGTACATCGCGCGCTGCCGTTGCAACCCCACCCCCATCCCCACCCCCGAATGGGAGGGGGGCTTGCCCTCAAAAGGGGCAAAAATTAGCCACAGGTACTTTGGCTTTTCAACTTGATGAGACGGTGTTGGAACCCGCGATGTGCCCCCCTCACCCTCGGAGGAGGGGGATGGGGGTGGGGTTGTACTGGCGGAGCTCGATCTACCCCATTGTTGCCAAGGTGGGTACTAGGGTAGTTGAGAGTCAAAAACTCATTTCCTGGGCTCAAAAAGACACTTTTTTGAGCGTTTCAAATGGCTAAAGTCGAGCTTAGCGTTCCCACTTTTCAAAGCGCACAATTGGCTTGGGATAGCCTGTAACGCCATGGCAGTGGCGCTGAGCAGCGCAAAGCAGGTCGGGGCGGTGTATATTTTCTGCCGGAACGTTTTGGAGTTCAGGGCACCAGATACGCACGTAGTTCCCCTGCGGGTCGTAGGTTAATGCCTGGGTCAGGATGTTGAAATAGCGCTCCTCGCGCGGGTCACTGGCCACTCCGGCAACATAGTTCCAATTACCCCAGTTGGAGCAGGGGTCGTAGTCCAGCAGAAGCGATTCGAAATACTCAGCCCCCATCTGCCAGTTCACTTTCAGGTCTTTCACTAAAAAAGAAGCCGTGTTCTGGCGTCCTCGGTTACTCATCCAGCCTGTGGCATTCAGTTCGCGCATGTTGGCATCAATGAACGGCACGCCGGTACGCCCTGCGGCCCAGGCTAAAAAAGTATCCCGGTCGCCTTTGAGGTGGCGCTGGCTTTTGCCCTGCGGGCCATTTTTGAAAAAAATGCGATTGCCGTGTTTTTTGCCCATAAGGCGAAAAAAATCACGCCAAAGCAATTCAAAAAATAACCAGTAGGTACTTTCATTACCAACCCGTTCGCGCTCGTAGCGCTTTATTTCTTGGTAAACAAGTTTGGGCGACAGGCAGCCGGCGGAAAGCCAGGGCGAAAACTTGGATGAGTAGTCGCTTCCGATCAGGCCATTCCGGGTTTCTTTGTACGTAGCTACAGCATCGGTATCCCACAGGTAATGGCGAAGCCTGTTCAGTCCCGATGTTTCGCCCCCAGGAAACACTAATGCGCTTCGCGTGTCAGCCTCGAAATCGGTATGGGCAAAAGTAGCAAGCGTAGGCATTTCACCCGGTTCTACTTCGTCTGGAAGTCCGGGCAGTGATACCGGCGAAGGCAGGGGCTCTCGTACTGGAGTAATGAGTTCGTTGTCTTTACGAAACTGTGCGAAAGAATCGGGTGTATGCTGTACTGGTACAGGTAAGTCTTGTGTATGGTACAGCATTTTACCGCGGTGGTACAACAGTTCCGCGCCGATACCCCATAACTTTTGTTCCAGTGCATCTTGCACCAGAGCTTCCTCATGGGTGCGTTCCCGGTTGCACAAAACCCACGAGGCCTTGACTTGGCGGGCGATGTCGGGCAGAATATACTCGGGTTTGCCCACCCGTACCACGAGGCCCGAGCCGATTGCAGCCAGGTTATTGCGCAGGTTTTCAACGCTTTCCAAAATAAATTTGGCACGAAACTTTCCAGTCTTTTGAAAACCAAAGCGAGTCTGCCCCATAAAGGCCCGTTCATCAAATACAAAAACAGGAACGATCTCGTCAGCGATTCGGAGGGCTGTCGCGAGAGCCTCGTTATCATGCAAGCGCAAGTCTTGCCTAAACCATATCAGTGCACGGCGTTTCATCGGTCACTATAACCCGCCAAGCCCGTCTTTGTTTGCCACCTTCAAGCCAGAAACCCGCTAACCGGAATCCCTTCTACCCAAAAAATCCCTTACATTTGCACCGTTGGTTTCAAAAGATAGTCTCTCCACTATACACTAAGATTGGCAACTTGGATGTTTATCCCCCACAGTTGCCTGACACTTAGGCCGTTCCGCTGTACATCTTCTTGTGGAACATACGCACGAAACTGATTTAACCGAAATTGAACATTACTATGTACATGTACTTTTCTTCTGCAGGCCGCACGGCGGCCGTGTGGCTTTTTGCCGTTGCAAGCGTTTTTGCGCAAACTAATTTGCAAGAAAATTTGGCCCGGGCTGACAAACAGTTCGACCTGTACGCCTACAACCTCGCCTTGAGTTCGTACGATCAAATCCTCAAGGAACAGCCCAACAATGCCCATGCTCTGGCCCGTATAGGCGATTGCCACTTCCAACTAAACCGCCCACAGGACGCGCTTACCTGGTACGACCGGGCAGTTGTGCTGGGCAATGCTGCACCCGATATTTTACTTCGGTACGGCAAAGCGCTTATGTACACCGGCGACTATTATGGCGCTAAAAAATGGTTTTTGCAGTACGCCGAAACCAACCAGAATGTAGGCCGCCACTATGCCCAAATGTGCGATTTCGCTCTGCAGGCTGCCCGTAAAGAAGCCCTTTTTCAGGCGCTCAATGAACCGCTGAGTACGGCGGCGTCCGATTACTCGCCCGCGTTTTTCGGCGAAAAAATTGTGTACAGCTCCGCCCGAACGGATATGCAACGCAAAACAACTGCTAAAACGAGCAAAGACTGGACTGGCAGCGCTTACAACCAATTGTTTGCCGCTCCGCGCCCCTCAGGTGAAGGTTATCTTCAAAACCCTTCGTTTTTGCACGACGACCTGCAAAGCAACTTTAATGAAAGCCCCGCCAGCTTTTCCACTGACGGCCGCCGCGTAGCCTATTGCAAAAACAATTTCATTGACGGTACCCGGCAAATGGCCGAAAAAGGCATAAGCCTGAGCTTATACATGGCTGATGTGGTAGATGGCAAGTGGCTCAACGAACGCTCTTTCCCGTACAACGGGTCGGATTTTTCTACAGCCTACCCTTCCTTCTCACCCGATGGTAACACGCTTTACTTCGCATCCACACAGGAAGGAGGCTTTGGCGGTTGGGACATTTATGCCTCCACCTGGAACGCCGGAACCTGGAGCGTGCCGCGCAACCTCGGTGCCCCTCTCAACACCCCGGGCAACGAAGTGACCCCGTTTTTTGACGGAACAAACCTCTATTTTTCCTCCGACTGGCACAACGGCCTCGGTGGCATGGATGTGTTTCGCGCCGAATTGACAGAATATTCCGCCCGCGATATCGTCCACCTCGGTACAGGTATCAACTCCCCGCGTGACGACTACGGCTTCATTTTTGAACCTAAAACCAATACCGGCTACCTGACCAGCAACCGCCCGGAAGGCCGCGGCAACGAAGATATCTGGCAAATCCGCAAAAAAGTGGACGAGTTTATCATAACGGTAACCGACCCGCAAAAAAATCCTATCGTCGGGGCGGATATCGACTTCTCGGCCTGTAATGGCGGGATCAAACAAACGGATGCCAACGGGCGCTATTCTTTCGCCACTTCGGCGGGAAAAGTGGACTGTCGGGCAACTGTTCGCAAAGAGGGTTACCGCTCTACCGTGCTGCCAGTGCAATCCGCCGGTGAAAAAAACCTGAGCGCCGTGCTGATGCCGGAATACGGCACACCTGCCCCACAGCCAACGGTATCGCAGCCCCAGCCTGCTGCACCGCAAACGTACAGTACCCCGTCTAACACAAGTACTTATCCCGTGCAGACCGGGAATATCGAAAAATACTCGGTGTACGTCAGCGACGACCAGGGACGTGCGCTCTTGGCAGCGGCGCTCAACCTGAGTGCTTGCGGCCTTGGCACCATCTACACCGATGCCACCGGCAAAGCATCATTCTATTTTCCGCAGGGCTCTAATTGCAACATGATCGTGCAAAAAGATGGATTGGAAGATGCCGTGGTACCGATTCACACCCAGCGATCGCGCGATATTTCCGTGGCCATGAGCGCAGACAAGCGAACCAAATTTTCCGGTATCGTGTATGATGCCAATACCCGCCAAACCACGCACGCTGTAATCATCGCGGCCAAAAGCCGCCAAAGCAGCCACGAGGCGTTGGCTTCTTCCAACACAGCGGGCAATTACACCCTCTGGCTGCGCCCGTACCAGACTTACGACATCAGCTATGCCAAGGACGGCTACCTGAATTACGTCAACCCAATCCAGACAGGCACCCATTCTTTGGCGGAACTGGAACTGGCCCCCGTAGGTATCCAGCCCGTTAAAGCCGCCCCTGCTGCTTACAATACCTCGCCATCGCCGGGCAACATGATTTCTTTGGCGGATTTGGACAACAACAACACAGCCAAAACCGCCGCACCGGCCAAAATCGAAGCATACGCTATTCAACTTTCCGCCGACAAGGATCCATATTCGGATGCCGAATTGCGCAAATATGATGCGTACGCCGAGCGAGGCAACTTGTACACAGTTAAAGAAGGCCAGATGCACAAACTCCGCCTCGGTGTGTACCCCACCAAGGAACAGGCCAACGCGATGCTCGTCAAACTGACACCCGCACCTAAAGATGCTTTTGTAGTGCGCGAAAACCAGGCGACAAAGGAAATGTTGGTCGACGAAACCGCCTCCAAAGGGTTGAATGCTTCACCGGCAATGTACTCCACGCCCGGTACGTCGCCCATCCGGTTTGCGGTGCAAGTTGCCTCGTTCCCAATGGGCAAACCCATCCCCTTGGTTGACTATGCCAACCTGAACACGCTCGGAACCACCTATCTACAACAAGAGAACGACCGTTCCCGCGTGCGCGTAGGGGCTTGGGAGTCCCACGATAAAGCCGAGGCCGTCCGCAACGAGGCTGCCCGAATAGGCTACCCGGATGCGATTGTTGTTGCCGAAAAAGCCGAAAACGCACCCGTGCCGACAACCTATTCGACACCTGCTGCTTCGCCCACTCCCACGCAGAAAAAAGTGTTTGCCCCTTTGCCGGCGTCACCTTCTCCTGCAGCTCCTGCCCAGTATTCGTCCAGCACGTCTGCCGTGCCAACGCCTGTGACCACCAACACGGCGGCCAAATTCTTCATCCGTGTATGCGCCTTGGATGACCCCTACGGTTTTGATACGAAAAGGTTGGACGGCACAGGTGGCACCATCGAGCGCTGGCCCATCGGCGACACCAAAAAAACGGCGATCATGCTTTCGGGGTTTTCCAGCGTAAATCAGGCCATTGTAGCCACCAACAAACTCCGGGCTAAGGGCTTCGAAGACGCCTACATCATCCAGGACGAAAATGGCCGCATGAGCAAGTACCCCTATTGATCACCTGAAATTTTTCGACTCATCTGCCCAACCGGCTGATAGTTCGGGATAGCAGGCAGTCTTTTAGTACCGATGAAAAAATATATTTTCAAAACAAGCAGCGTTCGAACCGGTCTGCCCGTTTTGCATTTGTCGTTGGTCAAAACTTCACAGTTGGTCGCCAAATTCAAAAAAGCAAAAGCAGAAAGTAGGTTTTTTTTAGTTGGTTTGTTTGTTACAAAAGGCGCGCTGTCAAGTGCGCCTTTTGTTTTTTTGTGTTTCCGGAACGGTAAAGCCGGGTCAATTTGTCGCCAGGCATACGATCGTAGTTCCCTTACCGCACAGCCTCTCAAACACTGCTCTATATTTGCCCCGAAATGCGGGTATTCACAGATTTGCAACAATTGCCGCCATTCACGAATGCGGTACTGACCATAGGTTCCTTCGATGGCGTCCACAGCGGCCACCGCCGAATTTTAGAGCGGGTGCAAGCGCTTGCCCGACAGCACGGGGGGGAGAGTGTAGTCGTCACGTTTGAGCCACACCCGCGTGTGGCCCTGCACCCCGGCGATACGGCGTTCAAACTGATCACCACGTCTTCCGAAAAAATCAGGCTGCTCGAGCAGTGCGGGGTGGACAATGTCGTGCTGGTGCCTTTCACCAAGGCATTTTCCAGCCAAACCGCCCAAGAGTACGTCGAGCAGTTTTTGATCCGGCTTTTTCGCCCGCAGTGTCTCGTAATCGGGTACGACCACCGGTTTGGAGCCAATCGCTCTGGCGATATCAGTTTGCTCCGCCAATACGAGGCGCAGGGCTTTTTCTCCATCGTAGAGATACCGGCGCAGGAGGTGGACGAGATCGCTGTGAGCTCTACCAAAATCCGTCAGGCACTGGAGGCAATGGAAATTTCCAGGGCAAATCGACTGCTCGGCCACCTTTTTTTCCTCACGGGCACCGTCGTGGAGGGAGACCGCATCGGCAGAACTATCGGCTTCCCGACCGCCAATCTGCGCATCGAAGACCCGCACAAACTCGTGCTGCCCAACGGAATATACGCCGCACGCGCTTGGGTTGACCCGGAAACCGCCCCCGAGGGTGCGAGCGGGATTGACGCCATGCTTTACATTGGCCGCCGGCCCACCATCAGCGGGGCCGAAGACACTGTCGTGGAGGTCAATTTGCTCGATTTCGAGGGCGACCTGTACGGAAAAATACTTTGCGTCGAAGTAGTAGACTTTGTTCGTCCTGACAAAAAACTAGACGGCTTGGATGCCCTGCGAACACAAATCGAGGCGGATCGAGCCGAAATTGAGCGCCGCCTCGAAACACGGGTGACCGTGGTCGTTCTGAACTACAACACCCGTCAGCACCTGGAAACGTACCTGCCTTCCGTCGTAGCCTACAGCCAGGGTGCCCGCATCATCGTGGCCGACAACGGCTCGCCCGACGACTCGGTGGCTTTCCTGCGGAAAAACTACCCCGATGTAGAGGTGTTGGATTTGGGAAAAAACCACGGGTTTGCACAAGGCTACAACGAGGCACTTGCACAAGTAGAAAGCGATATCTATGTGATTCTCAATTCCGATGTGGAGGTGACACCCGGCTGGATGGAACCGGTGTTGGCAGCCATGCGGGCAGACCCGACCATCGCCGTAGCCCAGCCTAAAATCCTGACGTGGAGTGACAAGCGGCGTTTTGAGTACGCCGGGGGCAGTGGCGGCTGGATTGACTACCTCGGCTACCCGTTCTGCCGGGGCCGCATTTTTAGCCAAAACGAAACCGACGATGGCCAGTATGACTCAGCCCAAGAGTGCTTTTGGGCCTCTGGAGCCGCTTTTTTTGTCCGTGCCGAGCTGTACCACGCTTTTGGCGGCTTCGACGGTGACTACTTCGCACACAACGAAGAGATTGATCTGTGTTGGCGGTTCAAACGAGCAGGATATTCGGTTTGGTGCTTCCCAAAATCAGTCGTGTACCACCTGGGCGGCGGAACCCTGGAGTACGAAAACCCGCGAAAGGTGTTCCTTAATTTCCGAAACAGCCTGTACTCTTTAGTCAAAAACGAGCCTGCCGCCAAGCTGCTTTGGCTGCTTCCAGCGCGGTTTCTGCTGGACGGGCTTGCAGGCCTGCGTTTTTTCCTGAAAGGCCAATTTCGGGCCATTTGGGCCATCGTTCGGGCGCATGTGTCGTTTTACCAGAATTTAGGAAACACCCTGCGCAAACGCCGCGGCATTCAAAAAATCCTGGAAACCCAGCGTATCGCGCCCGTTAACCGAAACGGTATTTACTTCGCCAGCATCGTTTTCGCGCACTACGCCCGCCGTATCAAACGATTCGACGACCTCTGACCATGATTCGGCTCACCACATCACCAGCGTTTCAGGCAGAAAAAACGTACGCCTGCTCCGTGCTTTTTGGAGAATTGCTGGGCGTGCCGTGGGAAATTCAATTTGATCCCGACGAACAGCACTACCGCATACACCTGCCGAATGGAGCCACACTTACCGTGGAGGACCATTTTTTGGAGAAACAACCACAAGGTACGTACCTCACTGCCGCTAACGTGCCCGAATCTGCCTTTCGGATGGCGCACCCGTTCGAGCCGGAGGCCGACGTGATCGGCGTATATGGGCGACCTTTTTTTGAGCAAAACGACCGCCAGGTGGTCTGTGGAATTGACCTCTTCGCCTCTGCTTTTTTCATGCTCACCCGCTGGGAAGAATATGTGCGCCCGGAACGGGACGCTTTCGGGCGGTTTCCGGCAGCGGCTGCGTTGGCCGTTCGAGCGGGATTTCTCGAGCGCCCCGTGGTACACGAGTATGCCGACCTGCTGGCGCAAATGCTCACCCGGCTCGGATACGCGGTAGTGCCGTCGAGGGCGGGAAATGGCAAACTCCACCTCTCGTGCGACGTGGACCACCCGCGCCTGTGGTGGTCGGCTGCCGACCGGTTGCGCACGCTCGGGGGCAGTATTTTTAGGCGAAAAAACTTGCATGAAACCGCCTGGTGGCTCCAAAATCATATTTTTAATCGCCGCGATCCCTACGACATTTTCGAAACGTGGATGGATGTGGCGGATGAAAGAGGGGCGGTTTTTCATTTCAACTTTCTCGGCAACCGGCCCAACACTGCCGATTGCCCCTACCCGCTCCGCCACCCGTTTGTACTGGCGCTGATCCGCCGCATCACCGAGCGCGGGCATGTGGTGGGGTTCCACCCATCGCGGGAGGCGCATGCAGACTCGGTGGTTTTTGACCGTGAACTAGCCTCGCTGCGGGAGGTTTGCCCCATGCCGGTTAACACGGGGCGGCAGCATTACCTCTGTTTTTCGGCTCCCGAAACATGGCAGCGCTGGGCCGACGCAGGCATGCAGTGGGACAGTACACTCGGATACCCGGAAGCCGAGGGCTTTCGTTGCGGGATGTGCCGGGACTACCCGTTGTTCAATTTCCTGACCCAGAAACAGTTGTTACTGCGCGAAAAACCGCTGATCGCGATGGATACGACCCTGGCTATGTACCGGGGCTATACGCCCGAACAGGCTATTGACCGGTTGTTGCGGCTGCGCCAAACAGTTGACAAGTACGGAGGGGAGTTCGTCCTGCTGTGGCACAATTCCTCGGTCAACACGTTTTTTTGGAAAAACTGGGATGTTGTTTTTGGAAGATGCATCTCACCGACGCACCCTGGCAGTTTGATGGGCATAACAACATTCTTCCTAGCGACCCATTTCGCATTGTAAGCACTATAAGCCATCTCAAAAATACCTGTCGGGCCGAAATAGCTCCTAAAAGGCGAAGACAAGGCAGTTTTTTTCGCCGTAGACCCCCAGGCGAACGTTCACCTTCGACATGGTGTTGGTGCGTACAATAAACTGCTGAAACGTTTTCCGCTTGCCAAAGGGCACGTCGAAGAATTCGAAGAACCGGGTGTATTCGACTTTCAATGCAAGGTGAATCGAGGTTTTCTCGGATTGAGCAATTTTATCCTCGGTTTTTATCACCTGAGTGTTGAGGTGGTAGAGCCAGACGAATTGAAAGAGCACTTACTGGAGCAGATGCAGCGGATGCGGTTTTAGAGCGGAAGAACTCGAACACGGTGCCGGGAAGGGTCAATTGTCAGCAGGGCACCGCTTTCCAATAAACCTTCAAACTGCCTTATCGCCAGAATAACCAGATCGCCAATGGCCGTAGGCAAAGCATCTTGAGTACGAACCTGTATGACACTGGGCTTTGCGGCACGAGTGACAGCGAGAATAGCACCAAAATCAAGATCATGTGTAAAAATGACGAAATCATGCCGGGCGGCATAACCAAAAATTACCGTGTCAGGAGCAGAAGGGTCGCCAAGTGTAGACCAATGTGCGGCTTCAATTCCCACATTTTGAAGTGCTATTGCCCAATCGGGGCTAAGATTCATGTCAATAAGAATCTTCATGCCGGCTCCAATCGAACTTCTATCTCTTCGGAGCGCCAGGCAGCGTATTGAAGCGCCTGTTTGATGTCCTCGGCTTCCAAATATGGGTACGCCTGCAATATTTCAGCCGTCGAGCGCCCGGCGGCTACCAAACCTACCAGCATGCCTACCGTGACGCGCATACCACGAACACAAGGCTTGCCGCCCATGACGGCGGGATTGAAGGTGATCCGAGTGAGCGTGGGTAGCATACGAAGTCCTGTTTTTTTCGGCCACAAAAATAGCGCAAAAAATGTAGGGGTGGGGAATTAGATTCGGAAGGGATACCCAAATCTTTGCCGCTTTGGATATTAAACTACAAGATGGAAAATGTAATCCTGAAGGGTTACCGTCTCGCAATCGCACCAGTTTGGAATGGAAAGACAGTCCATTTACCGCCCTTTACCTCAAAAAAAGTCTAAATCTGCACGGGGTTAATCGGCTCAGTACCAGTCCTCGCCGACTCCTTTTTTCGATACGGACAGTGCCTGCACCCGCTTCCGCAACATTTTTGTCGCGAGCGCAAATAATACTCTGTAAAAACAATATAGCCGTTCTCCAGGTAGTAATCACGCCCCTCGACCAGAGGAACGGGTCGAGGGGCGTTGTTGCTTTGGCAATAGGTCGCCATGATTGACAGTTGTGGCCTTGGAAACGCCGTGAACGGTAAAAGGTTCGCGTTTCCATGAGCCAAGCCACCCTCAATCCAGGTTTTCGTACACCATGTGTGGCTCCTTAGGCTTTTCATTCAGAAGGGCCTTGATCACGTCCTGGGTGGTCACTATGCCCACCAACTCGTCATGCTCCACTACTGGCAGGGCATGAAACCAGTTTTTGCTAAAAATTTCAAGGGCCACATTGATACGGTCGTCCGGTTCCAATTTTCCGATACCCTTGGTCATAATATCTTCCACTTTCGTACGCTCCAGCAGGGCGGTATTCGCCTCACCGGAGTGGTGCAGGCCGCCGGTGAAATGATTGAAATCGGTTTTGGAAATGATACCGACGATTTTCCGAAAACGCACCACCGGCAAGTGGTGGAATTTGTGCGTATCGAAGATTTTTTTCACGGCAAGCAGGTTTTCCTCCGGATTGATCGTGACCAGATCGGTGACCATGATCGTTGAAATCGGTGCGTAAGCGTTCATAATGAGCGATGTTGAGTTGAAAAAGGGTAGTTAATAAATGTCACAAAATACGTCTGGACGCCGCAAAAGTGCCCGCTTGCCCGAACTGAATCGCATGACCGTCCACACCTGGGAAAATGATTTGTGTCAGTTCCTCGGCTCAAAGTCGTTGGGTGCTGTACTTTTGGGGCAAATGAGCATGGTCATTATTTCAGTTGCCTAACTGAATACAAAAGAGGCTCAAACAACTATTTCCATGAAAAAAGTACTGATCATCGAGGACAACACAGAGGTCCGCGAAAATTTGTCCGAAATTTTGTCCCTCAGCGGCTATCAAACTGTCGATGCCGAAAACGGTAAGATCGGCGTTGAAAAAGCCCTCGCAGACCGGCCCGACCTGATTTTGTGCGACGTGATGATGCCAGAACTGGACGGTTTTGGTGTGCTGCACATCCTCAGCAAACATGCGCTCACTGCCGACGTACCATTCATTTTTCTGACCGCTCTGGCTGAAAAAGACGATTTTCGGAAGGGCATGACGCTCGGTGCCGATGATTACATCGTCAAGCCGTTCGACGATGCAATGCTACTCCAAACCATCGAGGCTCGGTTGAAAAAAAATGAACGCCTACGCGCTGCATCGACCAAGCAGAACAACGGCGGCCTGGAACATTTCATCAATGAGGCAAAGGCTATGGAAGCCATTCAGCGACTGTCCGATAACCGGGAGGTGCGCCAATACCGGAAAAAAGACATTATTTTCCAGGAAGGCGATATCCCGCGGTGGCTGTTCTACATCGAAAAAGGACAAGTTAAACTCTTCAAATCCAACGACGATGGCAGGGAGCTGATTCTTCGCATTGCCGGGCAAGGCGAATTCCTTGGCTACCTCGCCCTGTTGCGGGACGACCGATACCCCGAAGGCGCTTCGGTTTTAGAAGACGCGACCATTCGGATGATCCCAAAAGAAGATTTTTTCGCCCTCGTGTATGGAGACCGTGACGTGAACGCCCGGTTCATCAAACTGCTCGCTGGCCATGTCGTGGAACAAGAACAACAACTCATTGACCTGGCCTACAATTCCGTACGCAAGCGCGTAGCCACGGCAATCACGCACTTGTACGACCAGGGGCACCGCGAAATCACCCTGCTCCGCGAAGACCTCGCAGCCATCGCTGGCACAGCCAAAGAGACCGTCATTCGTACACTCACCGACTTCAAAACAGAAGGCCTGATTGACATCCGCGACGGTAATATTTTTGTCAATAAACTGGATAAACTACGCGATATGCCCAACTGAGGGGACCTGATCCGTTACCAGGCAACAGACCGTTCAACCTAATTCCGTGTCTGGTGTTTTGAATTCCAATTACAACCATTTTCGCCTTGTTTATGAAATCCATACTCGTCTTCGTCGCCTTTTTGGCGTGCAATTTTTCTCAAAAACACGAACGCTCCGCAGCTTCTGCTGGGTCTACGGAAAGCCTTGCTCCGGTTGCAGTCGATACGATTGCACCTCCGGTTTTTGACGCGCAAAGTCGTCTCGTCCGGTTGAACAAGTCCGACGCAGCGTGGCAAAACGAACTGGGCGAACTGGAATTTTATGTCCTGCGCGAAAAAGGCACCGAACGGGCCTTCACTGGCGACCTGCTTAGTGAAAAGAAAAAAGGCTTATTCGTTTGTCGGGGGTGCCACTTGCCGCTGTTTGGTTCGGATGCCAAGTTCGAATCAGGTACCGGATGGCCGTCGTTTTGGAAACCGGTAGGGCCGGGGCTTGTGGCCGAACACAAGGATGCATCCCACGGTATGGTGCGCACGGAAGTCACCTGTGCCCGCTGCGAAGGCCACCTCGGTCATGTTTTCGATGACGGCCCAAAGCCCACCGGGCTTCGGTACTGCATCAACTCGGTGTCACTGGATTTTGTGCCGAACTAACAACTCTCAATCGTTCCCGGACCCATTTAGCCTTGAAAATAGCCGCCTCCACTGTCGGAGCGGTGATGGTGGCGTGTCCCATTTTTCGGTGCGGTGCAGTTCTTGATTTGCCGTACAAGTGGATGTGTATACCGCCTACAGCCAGGCACTCCTCCACCCCTATATAATGCACAGGTCCGTTGTGCCCCGGCTCGCCGAGCAGGTTGACCATCACGGCTGGCGTGCGCTGTTCGGTGCAGCCAAGCGGCAGGTTGCAGATAGCCCGCAAGTGCTGCTGGTATTGGCATGTTTCGGCGCTGTCGATGGTGTGGTGGCCGCTGTTGTGCGGGCGTGGCGCCACTTCGTTCACGAGCAGTTTGCCCTCGTGCGTCAGGAACATTTCCACAGCCAGCAGGCCGCACACATCGAATGCCCGGACGACGCGCTCGGCCAGTGCCTCCGCCTCTGCGGCAATTAGCGGAGAAATACCGGCGGGGCAAACGAGCATTTCCACCAAATTCGCTTCCGGATGAAAATCCATTTCCACAGGCGGGAAAACGGCCACCTCGTCGTTGGCATTACGGGCGGCAATCACGGCAATTTCCGTTTGCACGGGCACCAAATCTTCGGCTAGGCAAGGGCCGGAGAGCAGTTTTGTTTCCAAATCTTCTGAAGTGCGCAGAATGGCTACCCCACGACCATCGTAGCCTGCCGAGCGTGTTTTTTGAACAACAGGCAACACCAGATCGCCGGAAACCACCGCGCGCTTGAGGGCTTGCCCGTCGTCAAACAGCCGGAAACTGGCGGTTGGGATGCCGTTATCGATGTAAAATTGCTTCTGCCGGCCTTTGTCCTGGATGATTTCGAGCGCTCGTGGTGCCGGGTGGACGGTCTTGCCCATGGCTTCCAGTTCGAAGAGAGCCCGGGTGTTCACATGCTCGATTTCGATGGTCAGCAAGTCTTTGTCCTGACCGAAAGCGAGCACATCGGCGTAGTCATTGAAATTGCCTGCGAAAAAATCAGCGCACACCGCACCGGCCGGGCAATCGGGTGTGGTGTCGAGTACGCTGATTTTGAGGTCCCAGGGCGAGGCGGCGAGGCAAAGCATTTTCCCCAACTGCCCGCCGCCAAGGATTCCGATTTTTTTCGTGGTATCAAACATTCCGAGAGTGCGGCCTTATGCGTTTCGCCCGATGCAGTTCAAGTCATCGAATGCCTGCTTTAGTCGTGCGACGAACGTTTTTTCGCCTTCGCGCAACCACACGCGGGGGTCGTAGTATTTTTTGTTGGGCTTGTCGTCGCCGTCCGGGTTGCCGATCTGGCTTTGCAGGTAGCCTTTTTTATTTTCGTAGTAGGCGCGGATTCCGTCCCAGAACGCCCATTGCATATCGGTGTCAATATTCATCTTGATGGCACCGTACGAGATAGCCTCGCGGATTTCTTCCTGACTGGAGCCGGAGCCACCGTGGAAAACGAAGTGGACCGGCCTGGCTTCAGTCAGGCCGTACTTGTCCCGGATGTAGTCCTGGGAGTTTTTCAGAATGACGGGCTGTAGTTTCACGTTGCCGGGTTTGTACACGCCGTGTACGTTGCCGAAGGCTGCGGCCACAGTGAAGCGCGGGCTTACCTGGCGCAGGGTTTCGTAGGCGTACGCGACCTCTGCGGGCTGGGTGTACAGGCGGGCAGAATCCACATCGGAGTTGTCCACGCCGTCTTCTTCGCCACCGGTCACACCGAGTTCAATCTCGAGCGTCATGCCGAGCGGGGTCATGCGGGAGAGGTATTCGCGGCAGATTTCGATGTTTTCGTGCAGCGGTTCTTCCGACAGATCAAGCATGTGGCTGCTGTACAGCGGGTAGCCGTTTTTTTCAAAAAAACGTTCGCCCTCGTCCAGCAGGCCTTTCACCCAGTCAATGATGTTGAGAGCGCAGTGGTCCGTGTGCAACACAACGGGCACGCCATAGGCTTCGGCCAGGGTGTGAATGTGCTGGGCACCTGAGATGCCACCGAGAATAGCAGCCCGTTGGCCGTCGTTGCTCAGGCCCTTGCCGGCAAAAAACGCCGCGCCGCCGTTGGAAAACTGGATGATGACCGGGCTTTTCACCGCAGCGGCCGTTTCCATGACGGCGTTTACGGAATCAGTGCCGATTACATTGACGGCCGGCAGGGCGTAATGATTTTCGATGGCATGGTTGAAAAGTTCGGTTACTTCGGCACCGTGCAAAACTCCTGAGCGAAATCTGGCCATATGAACTACTTTTTGGATGTGCTATAATTGGTGAAGTTGACGAAATCCTGGAAATTACGGGGCAAGGTTACGGCAAAAGTATAAAGGTTCGAATGTACGTGACAAGTCGTTCAACTCAATCTTAGTGTTTGTGCTTTTCATGTTCAAAGCCCTGTCTCCACCAGGTACCGTTCCGCGTCCAACGCAGCCATACACCCAGTACCTGCAGCCGTCACGGCCTGGCGGTAAATCTTGTCTTGTGCGTCGCCGCTGGCAAACACACCGGGAATATTGGTGAGGGAGCGGCCGGGCTTGGCCACAATGTACCCACTTTCGTCTAGTGTAAGCCAACCCTGAAAAATACCGGTGTTAGGCTGGTGGCCGATAGCCACGAAGAACCCGGTAACTGGCAGTACCATTTTTTCGCCGGTCTTGTTGTTTGCGATGCGCACACCCTCCACTACATTTTCGCCCAGTACTTCTTCGGGACTGGTGTTCCAGTGGACGACGAGGTTAGGGGTGTTCAGCACGCGTTCTTGCATGATTTTGGAGGCACGCATCTCGTCGCGACGCACAAGCAGGTGTACTTTGGAGCAGATTTTGGCCAGGTAAGTGCTTTCCTCGGCAGCAGTGTCGCCACCGCCTACGATGGCCACCTCCTGTTTGCGGTAGAAAAACCCGTCGCAAACGGCGCAAGCCGACACACCCGCATTTTGCAGCCGGTCTTCGCCCGGTATGCCGAGCCATTTTGCGCTGGCACCGGTGGCAATGATGACTGTCGGGCTGTGTATCTCGTGGCCACTTTCCGCCCAAACTTTGTGGATCGGACCGGTAAAATCCACCTTAACGATCATCTCGTTGCGGATGTCCGTCTCGAAGCGCTCCGCCTGCCGGCGAAAATCGTCCATCATTTCAGGTCCCATACGCCCGTCGGGGTAACCGGGATAATTTTCGACATCGTTGGTGATCATGAGCTGTCCACCCGGTTCTTTGCCGGTATACAGTACGGGTTTGAGGCCAGCGCGAGCAGCATAGATGGCGGCTGTGTACCCGGCGGGGCCGGAGCCGATGATGAGGCATTTTATTTTTTCCATAACAGCGGCAAAAGTACACGCTCCGCCACGGAACGAATACACCCGGCCTACGATTGGCAGCTACTTTTTTTAGAAATTGTTTGGCTCCGGACGTTGTACCTGTTGAGACTTACGCCTACTTTTGCGCCTCCTTCGATTTCCTTCTGTGCTGTTGATTATTTGAACCTTCAACAATTCATTCACAATCAACCTCGCACATGCAACAGTACGAACAATTGCTTCTGGCCAACAAAGCCTGGGCAGAGCGGATGGTCCAATTAGACCCTGAGTTTTTCAACCGATTAGTGGATATCCAGACGCCTGCGTTTTTGTGGATCGGTTGCGCCGACAGTCGCGTACCGCCCAACGAAATCACCGGCACCCGACCCGGCGATATTTTTATTCACCGTAACGTAGCCAACCTCGTCATTCACACCGACATGAACATGCTCAGCGTGCTTCAGTACGCCGTGGAAGTTTTGGAGGTAAAACATGTAATCGTTTGCGGGCACTACGGCTGCGGTGGCGTGCGTGCTGCCATGGGCCGCAATTCTTTGGGCCTGATCAACAAGTGGTTGTGCCACATTAAGGATACCTACCGCATACACGTGGACGAGTTGAAAGTCATCGAGTCGGAAGAAGATCGGCTGAACCGCCTCATTGAGCTTAATGTGATCGAACAGGTGCATAACGTGGCCGAAACAGCCATCGTCCAGGGCGCGTGGAAAAAACGAAATGCCCCACACCTGCACGGGTGGGTGTACGATCTGCACAACGGCATCATCAAGCCATTGGTTGAGATTCCCGCCCACTCCAGGCTGCAGCACGAGATCTACGAGTTCGACAACCTGTAAACAGCGATTTAAAAAAATGCAACAAGCCGCCCTCAACCTCGAAACCGCCCAAAACACCGATGCCATGCAACTGGCCGTCGGGAAGACGATCCGTCTGCTCGACCAGATCCATGAGGGTGGCGGAAAAAAACGCATTGAAAAACTACACGGCGAGGGCAAAATGACAGCCCGTGAGCGTATTGATTACCTCCTCGATGCGGGTACGCCCCGCATCGAGGTCGGTGCGTTTGCAGGATTTGAAATGTACCAGGAGCACGGCGGCTGCCCCGCCGGGGGCGTAGTAGTAGTAATCGGTTATGTGCGCAGGCGCCAGGTGATTGTGGTAGCCAACGATGCCACGGTGAAAGCCGGAGCATGGTTTCCCATCACCGGCAAAAAAAACCTGCGTGCCCAGGAAATTGCCATGGAAAACCGCCTGCCTATCATTTACTTAGTAGACTCTGCAGGGGTGTACCTGCCTATGCAGGACGAGATTTTTCCCGACAAGGAACATTTCGGGCGCATTTTTCGCAACAATGCCAAACTCTCATCGGCAGGCATCCCCCAAATCGCGGCTATCATGGGTGCTTGCGTAGCTGGTGGTGCGTACTTGCCTATCATGTCCGACGAGGCGCTTATCGTGGAGGGTACCGGCTCGGTTTTCCTCGCCGGACCGTACCTCGTGAAGGCCGCCATTGGCGAAAATGCTGACAAGGAGGTACTCGGCGGAGCAGCCACGCACTCGGAAATTTCCGGTGTGACCGACTATAAAATGCCCAATGATAAAACCTGCCTCGACACGATCAAAGACCTTGTTGACAAATTTGGCCGGTTTGACAATGCTGGTTTCGACCGCATTGCACCGTTGCCCGCAGCCGGCAAACCAGAGGATATTTTTGAAATCTACCCGCAAAGCGGTGCCAAACCCTACGACACCCTCGAACTGCTGCGCCGCCTCGTGGACGATGGCAAGATCACTCAGTACAAGGAACATTACGGAAAAACCATCATCACCGCCTATGCGCGTGTGGACGGATGGGCGGTGGGTATTGTTGTAAACAACCGGCAAGTGGTGAAAAACGCCAAGGGCGAAATTCAATTCGGAGGGGTTATCTACTCTGACTCGGCGGACAAGGCCACGCGCTTTATCCTGAACTGCAACCAGAAAAAAATCCCGCTCGTATTTCTCCACGACGTGACCGGGTTCATGGTAGGCACCCGCTCCGAGCACGGCGGCATCATCAAGGACGGGGCGAAAATGGTGAACGCCGTGTCCAACTCCACCGTGCCCAAGTTTACGATCATCATCGGCAACTCGTACGGTGCAGGCAATTACGCCATGTGCGGCAAGGCTTACGACCCGCGGCTCATTGCCGCCTGGCCCACCGCCAAGATCGCTGTCATGGGCGGCGAGCAGGCAGCAAAAGTGCTGACACAAATACAGGTGCAGTCGCTCAAAGACAAGGGTCAGGCGCCCGACCCGGACGGTGAGCGCGAACTGTTTGAAAAAATAAAGGCCCGTTACGACAGCCAAACCAGCCCCTACTATGCTGCCGCCCGCTTATGGGTAGACGCGATCATTGACCCCCGCGACACACGGCGCTGGATCAGCATGGGGATCGAAGCGGCAAACAATGCGCCGGTGGAGAAATTTAATGTGGGCGTGATACAGGTGTAGTTTTTTCCTGAGATTTGTCTTCCGTGAATATCAAGCGAATTACTTCAACCGACTTGCCCGCTTTGCGTGACCTCGCCGAGCGAACATTTCGCGATGCCTGGCAGCACATGAACGAGCCGGAGCCGTTCGAGGCGTACTGCCAGGAGCATTTTACGTTGGAAAAACTGGCTGCCGAACTCATTGCACCTGATTCCGAGTTCTACTTCGCCGTGCTGAACGGGCAGCCCGTGGCCTACCTGAAATTAAACTTCAACCGGCAGCCACACCCCGATGCACCAAACGACTGGACGGGAATCCCCCTTCAACTGGAGCGCATTTATGTCCGACAGGACACACAAGGCCAACGCATCGGTGAGCGACTGCTGGACTTTACCGAAGCCCGTGCCCGAGTTAATGGAGGCACATGGGTCTGGCTGAGTGCATGGCAAAAAGCCCCCCGAACAATCCGGTTTTACGAAAAAAACGGGTACGAAATTTTTGGTGTGGAGACTTTTTGGGTCGGCGACGACCCGCAACCGGACTGGCTCATGCGAAAACGGATATGATTGGCACGCTGCTGAGCGCATCTAATCGCACCGCAAAGCGCTGCGCCTTGCCTCAAAATCCATTCGCTTCATTTTAGCAATTATTTCGTCCGCGCTTCTTACCCAATTTTCACCGAAGTCATCGTAAGCGCACCAGCCACCGCTTTGTCATTGAAAAGCGTGACGTTTTCACCTTTTTCCTGCAATGCCAATGTGTAAAGCAAGGGCAAATAATGCTCCGGGGTCGGGATAGCCAACTCGAACGATTTGCCCTGCGAGCGGAAATTGACCAATGGCTGGTGGTCGCCCGAAAGGATGCTACTTTTCATCTTTTCGTTGGCTTCAATTGCCCAATCGTATCCAAATCCGGTTTCGTTCAATTTGTTCCAAGCCACCAAGCCGAGGTTGTGAACCATGTTGCCGCTGCCGATTATCAGCACGCCTTTTTTGCGGAGCGACGCAATCTCTTTCGCCAGTTCATAATGGTATTGAGCGGGTTGGGTATAGTCGAGGCTCATCTGCACGACAGGCACATTGGCATCGGGGTAAAGGTGTTTGATGACAGACCATGCGCCGTGGTCAAGCCCCCACTTTTCGTCCAAACCAACGGACGTTTTGCTGACAAGCCCTCGTGTTTCCTTCGCCAACTCCGGGCTGCCGGGCGATGGGTATTGCACCTCGAACAATGCCTGCGGAAAACCGCCGAAATCGTGGATGGTTCGTGGCTTCTCCATGGCAGTGACGAATGTGCCTTTGGTTTCCCAATGGGCCGAGATGCAGAGGATGGCGTTGGGCGTGGCGATTTCTTGGCCCACCTTCCGAAACCCCGCCACGAATTCGTTTTCCTCGATGGCGTTCATCGGGCTGCCGTGCCCCAAAAACAGGACGGGCATCCGCTCTGTGCTGCCGAAGGGTTCGGTCATTTTGTTCAATTCGTTGAGTTTCATCGCTGCTGCGGTTATTGGCAGAATTGCCAAGGCTTTTAAAAATGCATTTCTGTTCATCTGATGATCTTTAGATTGTCATTTTTCTCACCGCTTCGGCGCACCACAAAAGTTCGCCGATAAAAGCCGCCGCCCTTTTGTCCGTCGAAGTTGAATCTGTCGGGACACCATTCTCGTCAAAAACGTCCTGCACCTTCGGCACGGGAAACATGGCGGGCACCATCCACGCCTGCATTTTCCAAAGCAAAAATTGCAAACTGGTAATGACCTGTGCGCCGCCGAAACCGCCCGCCGACACGGTGGAAATAGCGATGGGCTTGCGCCGCCACTCCTCGTAAAGCAAGTCCACCGCGTTTTTCAAACTGGCAGGATAGCCGCCGTTGTATTCCGGGGTGACTATCAAAACCCCGTCGGCGGCTTTGATTTTTTCGGCAAAATCAAGAGTCGCCGTCGACGGGTTTTTCTGAAATTTCAACCGTTCCTCAAAAAGAGGAAAGTTGTACGCCGCCAAATCGAGCACTTCTGCCGTGGCAAGGTGGTTGTTTTCCAGATAGTTTTTGAAATACAGGGCGACCCGATGGCTTTGCCGCCCGGTTCGGATGCTGGATGATAAAATTGCGACGTGCGGCATGAGTAATGGTGGTTTTAGGTCAAGATAAAACTCAAATTCCTTCCTGACAATGATTGATATCGTGCAAGCCATCATGGACGGACTGAGTTACAAACTTATTGCCGATCGCTATGGCATTTCTCTCGACACTGTGCGCAGCCATATCAGGCACATCTACCCTGCGCTGAACATCAACAGCAAAAGTGAATTGGTGCGCAAGATGCTGGAAAAGCGTTGAAAATATTGGCTTAGTTTGTCTGGTTTTCACCACTCCTACGCTCACTTGCTAAAAAGACCCAGCCGCCTATAAAACACAGCCCACCTATGGGCGTGATTGGCCCGGCCCAGCCTACCGCAAACGGGAGCAAATCCCGGCACGCGAGCAGGTACAGCGACCCGGAAAAACAAACGATGCCGGCCAAAAACAGCCACCCGCTCCAGCGAAGGAGCCTGCTGGTACCACGCTGCCGCCACAAAAGGGCCACGCCGAGCAAGGCCAGGGTATGAATAAAATGGTACTGCACCCCTTTTTCAAAAATATCAACTTGATACGGATCGAGGTGCGGCTTGAGGCCGTGCGCTCCGAAAGCGCCGATGGTTACGGCTAACGCGCCCGATATGGCCGCTAAACGAAGAAATATGCTGTTCATGGCAAGTGTAGATTTTGTCCCGCAAAAATGCACAAGGAAATGCCGCTCCATAGAGGTTGTTTAAGTTTATTTGCTGTTTGCAGCCCGGCGACTAAATTTTAAACACGCTCGTAAACAACCTCTTACATTGCGGCGCTAAATCTTTCTTCGTGTTCGATTTCTTTTTGCGATTCCGTTGGCGCGTACTGGCCCTGTTCGTCTTTTTGTTTTTGGGCCTGTGCTATTGGTTTTTTTTCTGGCGGGCATACTCGGCATACCACGCTTTGCCAGCCCACTCGGCGCTCGTAGCGTCCTTTTCCGTCGGAAGCGGGTCGCCAGCGTCTATTTTCAGGCACCTGGGCAATGGGGCGAACCTGAGTCTGGCGCAAAATCTGATGGCCGATTTGCAGCCATTCCGGTCACAACCCGGACTTGCTGACAAAATCCATAGCCGACCGCTCGTGACGGCTTTCAGCCTGGCACCGAACGACAGCCTGCACGGGCTTTTTGTCGTAGACATTGGCCGCAGCACCAACGCAGCCGACCTGCTCCAACAGGCACACCTGCACCCCACTACGATCAATTTTAAGGGCCATACGATTTACTCGGTGCAAATACCCGGCGGGGACCGGTTTGCCGTGGCTTGTTTGCACAACCTGCTTATTTGGTCGAGACACGGGTATCTCGTGGAGGATGCGCTGCAAAACGCCCGCCTCCGAGATGACTGGTGGGCGTGCCAGACTGAGCGTGCAGCGGGTATTTTTTGCGTAGTACTCCGTTCGGGCATACTGGCCGAGCGGTTGCAAACACAAATGGCACCTGACTGGGAGCACCTGCCCGCCTTGTTCGCCGCACAAACGGACGCTGTCGCCATCGGGTTTGACGGAAAAAAATGGCGGGTTACGGTGCATACCCGGGCGGAGAAGCCACAACACCGACCCGGTGACATGCCCGTCCGGCACATGGCCGCCGTTCTTCCCGACAACACGGTTTTGGCGGCCTGGGCAGCCACCGAACAGTCGGGTGCCCTGGCCGAATTTGCAGACCCGAATACGAACGATGCTGATTTTCAGCAATTCTTGCTGCCGTGGGTCGGCAAAGAAGCGGCCTGGGTGCTCGTCGAGCCGTATTCGGCGGGGATGCGCAACGACCGGTTTTGGGTATGTGCCGTTCGGGACGAGCCACTCGCCCAAAAACGGCTCGACGAGTACGGTCGGCGTACGGGGCTGCTTCGTCGCTATCAATACCAAACGTTCGAGGTTCGGCAATTTCTGAGCCGTTCCATACTGGAACCGTTGCTCCGCTCCGGCGGTCAGGATTTTGAAAACCCGGTGTGTGTCCTGTTGGATGGTTATGCTGTATTTGCCGCCAATGCATCCGCTTTGGAACTCTGGATTGACCGGTATGTAGTGAGCCAGACACTCGCTGATAATGCGGAGTTTTTGTTGTTGCGCCAAAAAATGCCCGATGTCAGCAACCGCTTTTTATTCGCCAATACTGCATACCTGTCCGTTCTGATCAAACACCTGTTCGGCCCCGTATTTTTGGAAAAAACGGCATCGGATATTGCGCTAGCACAAAAAACAGGACTGTTGGGCCTTGACCTGAACCAATCTGAATCTAGCCTGTGGTCCGGTGTTTTGGCCTGCCAAAACGGCCCGACCACCCCGTCGGTTGCCCAAATTTTGTGGAAAATGCCGCTTGGAGGAAAGGCCATTTCCCAGCCGCACATTGTCCTATCCCCGGCACCCGGCGGGGAGGCTTTGATCTTGGTTCAGGATGATCAGTTCACCTTGCATTGTTTTGCTCCCGGCGGCAATTTGCTCTGGAAAAAGAAATTAGGCATGCCGATCTTGTCTGCCGTTCACGGTATAGACCGGCTCGGCAACGGCAGTATTTGTTACTTACTCAACACCGCCGAGGCGCTTTGGCTGCTGGACGAGGAGGGCCGTGAGGTGGCCGGGTACCCACTTCGACTCCAGTCACCGGCAACCAACGGCGTTACCCCGGTGTGTTTTGATGGCAAATACGATTACGGTATGTTCGTCGCCTGCGCAAACGGCAACTTGTACGGGTTTGATGTGCATGGTCGGCCGCTGGCTGGCTGGAATCCCATGCCAGGGATAGGCGGCGTTCGGCACCCGTTGGTTCATATCAAAAGTGAAACCAACGATTTTTTTGCCGTGCAAAATCGCGCTGGGCAGTTGTCGGTCTTCAACCGCATTGGTGTGCCACTGATGGCCGCCCACAATTTCGAAGGTATTTTTTCCAACGCCCCGCCGCTGTTCGACACTTCTGCTGGGACGGAGGCATTACAAATCGTGAACATCAACGATGCCGGGTCTATGTACGCCTGTAGGCTCGATGGGCATGCAGAACACCGGAATATTGGCGACAAAAAAAATAATAACGACTGGGCTTCGGACGGGCAATCGGGGTATTTGGGCGGCCGGATTGCTGTGCTGAGCGACCGGACGCTGGTCGGGATTGAGGGCGGTTCCTTCGAAAAAAAATTCAAGCACCTGCTTCCATCGCCGCCAGACGACCTGTTCGCAACCGGACAACCAGGCATGTTTGGAACGCTCGACCGGGAGCGGCGGCAGTTTTTATTGTTTAACAGCATGGGCAACGTGGTGCCGGGCTTTCCGCTGGCCGGAACAACACCCTTTGTTTTGCACCGCCATTCCGACAGGGAGAAGGTGTTCACCCTGATCGTCGGCAATGGCACCGACCTGTACGCGTATAAAATTGATCTAAGCGCCACATTGTAATTCTACTTTGTCCTTTCTTCAAAATGACAAAGTAGAATAGAGTACCGCAGCGTTAGGCTCATGGAAATTTGCCCGGCGTACCAAAAACACTCCGCGAACCTCCGTGATACCCTGTCTTTAATCCCCACTGGTCGAGCGCAAATCAACGACCACGTCGGAGTAGTCAAATGTCTCAATATTACGCCAAAAATCAAGTGTCTCGTTCAACTGGGCGACATTGGAACAGCCAAGCACAAGGCCGTCGAGTTGCTCATTTTGTCCAGCGTATATCAAGCCAACATGGTTCATCGTCCGAACCGGCGGGCGGACATGCGCTGTGTTCCAGCGTTGCAGGTTGGTTCGGATTTTTTCGAGCACGGCTGCTGCATTGTCGGGGTCGCCGCCACGGGCGAAAAACGTGCTGACTGTCGGGTATGTGCCTTCGAGTTTAAGTCCGCCCGCGTTGATGCCGTAAGCAAAACGCCGGTGCCCTGGTTCGGAAAAAACAGCGTAACGCGGCAGGTGAGAAATCAGCACGTTGTGTTTCAATTGAATGTCAAACTCCAGATCGAGTCCCTCGGCTGCTTTACGGTATGCTTCCGGGTGATTTGCCCCGGAAATGCCAGGTCGCAGCCCCATATCGGCGTGTGCCTTGGCGAATGCCTCCAGCGTGCCGCGAATGGACGAGGGGTCGTCTCGGTTGTCCCAGTGTAGCATCAGGACACGGAGGTTATCTCTAAACAACCGCGCGTACTCGGCAGCCATCAGCAGCACGAACGAGGGTGCGAGGTTGGTATCGGGCGAGCGCATATTATCGGTGGTACCGATTTTCATCGTGATATCGAGGTCATGCAGCCCATGCGCTTCGACGTATTCGAGCAGGATTCGCTCGGCGGCGCGGAAGTCGTCCGGAATTTTGTTGATCGGATAGTTGGTGGCAGCATCCACCGAGCGGTGCCCGCTCGCGAGCCAGGTATCCAGCAGCCGGAAGGCCTCGTCTCGGGGAACAGTCCAGCCCCATTGAGCGGTGCCGAGTTGCAGTTTTTTTTGCTTCATCGCGGTTTTCTTTTTTTCAATACGGTCAGAGCGCTCATGTACTGACGGGCCAGTCGCTGAATATTGACTTTGCTACTGGAGGTATCGTCGGTCCAGCGCACGGGCAATTCGCAGGCATTGAGTCCATTCCACTCGGCTACTGCGAGCAGTTCGGTGCTAAAAAACCAGCCGTTACTTTCAGCGCCACCGCCCAGGAGGGGTTTTACATGCTGACGTTTCAGCCATTTAAACCCGCACATACCGTCGGAAAAGCGGGTGCCGAGGTAAATTTTTACTATAAAATTGAATACGCGCGAGGTTATTTCCCGCTTGAGTGTACGCCCGATCACCACCGATTTCCGGTGTAGCCGCGTGCCGTACACGAGATCGAACCCTTCCGTAGCCAGTGCATTGTAAGCCTGGATGAAATGTTGCAGATCGGTAGCCAGATCGAGATCCATGTAGCCTACGATGTCGGCGTTACTTTGCGACCACGAGGTTTTCAGGGCAAGCCCGACACCCCGTTCGGGTACGCGCACGAGGTACACTTCAGGCAGTTCATCAGCGAGAGCGGCGGCGAAGTGGGCGGTATTGTCAGTGCTGCCGTTGTCAGCAACCACGATGCTCCATTGCTCTCTTTGCGGGAAATGCTGGCAGAGAAAAGCGTGCAGCGTGCGTACTTGTCGAACCAGTGTTTCTTCTTCGTTGAGGACGGGTATTGTGACTTCGAACGTGGGCATGGCGTTGTTGATCTGCTTTGTGGGAAGGGGCACAAAGGTACAGCCGCCAAAGGTGTACTTTTGCCCGAAAAAAAACGAACGTGACACAAAACGAACGTCTCGACTTGCTGGCCGAACTGGGCGAATACCTGCTGGCCGAACCGGATGCCGAATTGCAGGCTGTGATAACCACAACATACCACGAAAACCGGTGGTTTACCGAGAGCAATGTCCACAGCGCGCTGATGGCCATTGGCCGCACATTTTTGGACCGGGAAAAACTGCGCAATTGGACCGCCAGTTATGCCCTGCCCGATATACTGCATCCCGAAAAAACCGTTGCACTCGTGCTGGCGGGCAATATTCCGCTGGTGGGTTTTCACGACTGGCTGTGTGTGTTCGCCGCAGGCCAACGGGCCAAAGTCAAACTATCGGAAAAGGATAAACGCCTGCTGCCGTTTTTGGTGAAAAAATTAGGCGACCGCGCTTTTGAGTCGTGGGAGTACACTGAGTTTCTAAGCGAAGGCGACCGGCTGACCGATTTTGACGCGGTCATCGCCACGGGCAGCAACAATACCGCCCGCTACTTCGAACAGTATTTTGGCAAATACCCGAACATCATCCGCCGGAACCGCAATGCCGTTGCCGTGCTCACGGGCCGCGAATCTCTGGCCGAACTGCACGCGCTCGGACGTGATATTTTCACCTACTTCGGCCTGGGGTGCCGCAATGTGTCCAAAATTTACGTCCCGCACGGCTACCAGTTCGACACCCTGCTCGAGTCCCTGCACGAGTACCGCGAAATTATCCTGCACGATAAGTACAAAAACAACTTCGACTACAATTTCACGCTGTACATCCTCAACAACCAGCCGCATCGGAACAACGGCTGCCTGTTGTTACGCGAAGACACCGCGCTGCAAGCCCGCATTGCGTCGGTCCACTATGAATACTACGACGACTTGCAGGACATCGACCAGTTGTTGGCCTCCAAAAAAGACGAAATACAGTGCGTGATCGGCACCGTGCACTTGCGCGATTTCGAGGCGCTGCCGTTCGGAAAAAGCCAGGAACCGGAACTGACTGACTACGCAGACGGGGTGGACGTACTGGCGTTTTTGAAGGGGTTGGGATAAAGCCCGCAGAAACGGCCGAAAAAAAATGTACCGGAGGCTTGCAGCAAGGCCGGGAAACGGTTGAGTAATCTGTTCGCTCTTCGACAATACTCTTCAAACCGCTGCCCCCGCCGAGGTATTTATTCAAACAAACCACTGTCAACCATGCAAACCTCCGAGTTTTCCATTTTCCAGAGCCTTCTCCACGACGTACACCAAAAAGCCTTTGGCGAGCCGCTTAGCACGCTGCCACATGGAAAAGCCCAGGCCTTGAGTTTTTTCATCGAAGAAACTACCGGACAAGTACTCAGCTACAAAACCCTCGGCAACTTCGTTAGCGCGGCACTGTGCCAGTCCCCCGACAGCGTGAACCCCAATGTCAGCACCCTGAGCATCCTCGTGCGCTTCCTGCACGAGCAATCCGTCGGAAACGACGCAGTCATCTGGTACCAATACCGTAGTCGCGCGATGCAGCAAGAGAGCGCTGTTGCACCGCAAACGGCACCGTGGAAAGTAGTGGGCGGATATGGCCTTGGCCGTGGGCAGCGGGCAGCGGTGTGAAAATGAGGGGGGATGTATCGCATCATGGTCTAATTTGAGAGCAACTCAAAACGCCTGCCTGCGTTGATTTAAAAAGATTATTTTTGTGGCTCAAAAAACATCATCCCATGCCTACCATCCTCCGTTTACTCGGCTTTCGTTTCTTTTTTTACAGCAACGAAGGGAAAGAATTACCGCACGTTCACGTCGAAAAAGGGGATGCACAGGGGAAGTATTGGCTTGACTCGTTGGAGAAAGATTATATGGATGGTTTTCCCAAAGGGAAAGAAAAACAGGTACGAGAAATCGTATCGGAACATAAAGAAAAATTTTACCAGAACTGGCATGACCACTTCAAAAGTTGAATCACCCAAGGCTGTTACCGTTCGCATCGAGGCTTTCAAATTTTTTGTGGTGCTGGACGACGGGCGAGAAATCGGTATCCCGTACGATTGGTTCCCGCGCTTGGCAGGTGCCACCTCCGCTCAACGTGAACGATGGCGCCTGATCGGTAAGGGAACGGGCATCTACTGGGAATCCCTGGATGAAGACTTGTCGGTAAACGCATTGCTTTTCCCAGTAGCCATACCGAAGGAGCAAGTCGCGAATACAATTTGAAAGCAACTCACAACACTACGTCCCGTACAACCACTCCAGCGTATTCTTGTAAAAAATCTTCTCCAGCGTCGCCTCCGGCAAATTCATCTGTTCGATAAAGGAGCCAATCTCGAGGTCGCCAAGCGGGAAAGGATAGTCGGTACCGAGGCACACCTTGTCTTCGCCGGCTACGTCGAGGATGTATCGCAACAGTTGCGGATCGTGGGTGGCTGAGTCCACCCAGAATCTGCCAAGGTAGTGCCGGGGCGGCTTGTCGTTGTCCACAGCTACCAGGTCGGGCCGGCAATCAAACCCGTGCTGCACACGTCCAACCGTGGTGAGAAACGACCCGCCCGCGTGGGCGAAACATAAGCGCAGGTTGGGCAGGCGCTCCATCACCCCGCCAAATAGCAGCGAACACACCGCACGGCTGGTCTCTGCGGGCATGCCCACGAGCCAGGGCAGCCAGTATTTCTGCATTTCACCCTGGCCCATCATTTCCCATGGGTGTACAAAAACAGCCATATTCAATTCCTGACAAGCCTCGAAAATCGGGAAAAACCGCGGATCACTCAGGTTCAACTGGTTCACATTGGAGCCGATCTGCACCCCCGGAAAGCCGAGTTCGTGCAGGCGATGGAGTTCTTGCAGGGCAAGGTCGGTGTCCTGCATGGGGATGGTGCCGAGTGCCACGTAGTGTTCAGGGAAATCCTCCACGATCCCCCCAAGGTGGTCATTGAGAAAGCGGGACAGGTCGAGGCAGTCGGCAGGGTTGGCCCAGTAGGAGAACATGACCGGAATAGTACATACTACCTGCACGGGGGTGCGGTAGTGTAGGTATTCGCCGATGCGCACCTGCGGATCCCAACAGTTGCTGGCTATTTCGCGAAAAAAGGTTTGCCCTTTCATCATGCGAGCAAAGCCTTTTTTGTGGTGTTCCAGGTGGATAAAGTCGCCGTACCCGAATTTGTCTGCGAAGTTAGGCAGCCGTTCGGGCAGGATATGGGTGTGCATATCAATTTTGTGCATAGTCGATTCAGGGTACAAGTGAACCCTTCGAGCAAAGATACAAACGGGCCGCTTCATTCCTCAAAAAGCACCTGGTTCCTGATAAGGAACATGGACAAACCCATCAGCATTTTTCAATACCTTTGACCGTTTTTCAAACCGACCGACAAACCAGCCGTCTGCAAAAGAATGAAAGTTGTTATCCCCGTCGCCGGAGCCGGCACGCGCCTTCGCCCCCACACCTACACGCAGCCAAAACCGTTGCTGCCTGTGGCGGGCAAACCGATTATTTGTTTCATCGTGGACAAACTGGCGGAGGCTGGCCTGACGGATTTTGTTTTCGTGATCGGATATCTGGGCGATAAAGTGCGCGAGTTCATTGAACAACGCTACCCACACCTCAAAACGGAGTTTGTTTACCAAGAACACCGCGAAGGCAGCGGGCACGCTGTCTGGACGGCCCGCGAAGCAATCGAAGATGAAGACGAGGTTTTTATCGCTTTTGGCGACACCATTTTTGATGCCGATTTGCGGCAAATGCTCGACTGCCCGGTTTCCTGTATTGGCGTGAAGAAAGTGGCTGACCCACGTGAGTTTGGCGTTGCCGAGTTCGATGAGAAGGGCACCGTCACCCGAATGGTGGAAAAACCGCGCATTCCAAAATCCAACATGGCCCTTGTTGGACTGTATAAAATCACGGAAGTGCCCGCCCTGATCCGGGCCGTAGAGCACCTGATGCAGACCGATCAGCGCACCGTTGGCGAGATACAGCTCACAGACGCGCTTGAGCATATCCTCCAGCAAGGCGCAGCATTCCAGGCCATACCGGTAAACAACTGGTTCGACTGCGGCCGCAAAGACGTTCTGCTCGAAACCAACGCCATGCTGCTCGGCCAACGCGGCTATGCTTCCGATGCATTCAGCATGCCTCTGTACGAAAACACCATCATAATCCACCCCGTTGCCATCGGCGAAAACTGCAACATCGCCAACAGTATCATCGGCCCACACGTCACGATTGGCAACAATGTAACCGTAAACTCGGCAGTCATCAAGGACAGCATCATCGGCAACTTCGCGTCCATTGACGAAGTGGTGCTCCGCCGTTCAGTGGTCGGCATTGATGCTACCATCAAGGGCCGCAACCTCAGCCTGAACATTGGCGACAACACCGAGATCGATTTCGGGTAAACCATTTTTCAAAAATACGTCGACGGCAAACGCCCAAACCGTTCCCGGTATGCCCGTGTGAATGCCTTGGCATTGCCGAATCCGGCTGCATAAGCCGCTTCGGCTACCGACCGAAACGCGCCGTTTTCCAACAATTCGCGGGCTTTTTGCATACGCAACTCACCAATAAACTGCTGGGGTGACAAGCCCGTGATCCCACGCATGCGGCGCAATAACTGCCGCTCACTGAGCGCGGCTACCTGTGCCATGGCACTCACGGTAAGGAATTCGTCACTCAGGTTGGATCTTGTCCATGCCTCCAATTCAGCCAGCCACTCGGCATCAGCCCGCGAAACATTCGTTTTTGGCGACGATTTCGATATACCATCTGTGGTGGCATCTGTTCGATTTTTTTGCCGTTGGAGCAAATTGCGCACACGAGCCAATAGCTCGTCCTCGTCAAACGGCTTGGTCAGGTAATCGTCTACGCCCGAACGCAGTGCCCGAAGTTTGTCCCGAATATCGGCGCGAGCGGTGAGCATCACGACCGGAATATGGCGGTAGCGGTCGTCATTTTTCAGCCGCTCCAACAACGTCATGCCGTCCATACGGGGCATCATAATGTCGGAAACGATGAGATTAATGGCCGGATCAATTGCTGCCAGCGCTTCCTCGCCGTTGGCGACCATCGTGATATCGTACTCCGGCGCGAGCAAGTGATGCAGGTAGGCTTGCAAGTCTGGATTGTCTTCAGCGACAAGGATTTTGAGTGGAGCGTCAGCCCCAATCTTTACTTCCTCTCTGGCAGTGGGGAAAGGCACAATGGCGGGAGATACGGAATTTGAAATCTCCGCAACACCCTTAACGTCCGCCTCTTGCAACGGTGTAATGGATCGGTTGAGATCACCACCTGTTGTATCGGCAGAACGTTCCGTATCAGGGTCGAAGGGCCATTCTACCCAAAACGTGCTGCCCTCCCCTACCCTGCTTTCCACCCAAATCCTGCCCGAACACAAGCGCACGAGTTCGGCACTCAAGGCAAGGCCGATGCCCGTGCCGCCCTCAACGGGAGTATCGGGGCGTTTGGTTTGGAAATAACGGTCGAACACATGTGGCGTGTCGTCAGGATGGATGCCACGCCCATTGTCCTGAACACTGAGGAGGAGCATGCCGGGTTCGTTTTGCACCAAAGCCACCTCAACGCTGCCACCGGGCGGAGTAAATTTGAGGGCATTGGAAAGCAGGTTATTCACCACAGTCTCGAATTTTTTGGCGTCCAGCGACACGGCCCATCCGGGCAACAGGTCACACCGGAAGGTCAGGTTTACACCGAGATACCGAGCGTGCGAGTCGAAAAGGGCCACTAACCGGGCAAGTAAGGGCTGCAGGACGACCGGGCCGGGGTTCACAGTCATGCGGTTGGCATCCAGTTTTCCCAGGTCGAGGATTTCACTGACGAGGTTGAGCAGTTTTCGTCCATTTGTGAGTGCGATCTGGAGCAAGTCGCGATGAGCGGGGTC